>NZ_JADBQZ010000025.1:0-65783 GCF_014896175.1 Enterobacter cloacae complex sp. I3 | reverse complement strand
TCATTCAGTTTAAAGATAAATAAGACAAAAATATTCACACCACAAATAAAAAAAGACCGAGAATAATACCCGGCCCGTATATAGAAATTCAGTCGGTAATAACAATAGGGACAACGTGCTTTTCCTGTGAACGCATCATCAGATATTCAAGAACCGCCGTTGAAGGGTTATTCGGCTCTTTTTCCTGATATAAATCGCTCTTCCCTGGCGATCAGCAATAAATATTAAACCGGTTCGCCACCTGATAAGAATATACAGCAGTTTCCGTAAGCGGGATTTTATCTGCCACCAGTATATGACCGATATCCCGGTTCGCAGGAAGCGGCAAAGAGCTGCTGCTTAAAATCAAGAGAATACTCAGGGCATCCTTTTCGCCTGCCGCGAGTCACATTTTTCTGCATATCTGACCCTTTGATACCCACCACTTATTTGGTGGACACCACGTTGTTGGATGCATCGACGGCTCTCGCAGGACGCATCCAGAGAGCGGAAAAAAGTATCCAGTTCGGACGGGAAAGCATCCGCAACGAAGTCCATATCGAGTTCAGACGTAAAAAATCCGGGCCAGAGGGGCTGAACCCGGATTGTTTCTTACTGGCAGGATCGTTCAAGTGTTCTTAAACGATCGGCATTACTGCACATGTGCAGGGCGTTTTTTATTGCAGTGGCATAAATGAGGGTTTATGCCCGGCTTATTTGTAGATAACAGCGGTGCCGTGCAGGGTGTTAGGACCGGTCACAGAGGTGATGCGGTAAGATTTTGCACCCATTGCTTCCGCTTTTTGTGCCAGCTGATCTTCCAGAGAGCCCAGGTTAGTCCCGGCAGACGCAGAGATCGTCCCGACTTTATGCTGATCGGCTGGCGTGGATTGTACCTGTACAGCAGCAAAGCTTGCGAAAGAGAGTGAACTCAGAACAGCAGCAGCGATGAGGGTTTTTACGTTTTTCATGATGTTTACCTTTAGCAGATGAATTTTTAGGTCGTTAGCTATTTAGTTAACGATCGATAGGTAAATCATAAACGTGATCCAGCTCACACGTCAACACATTTTTATAACGAGCATTAATTAAATTTTAAAATTGTTATTTTTCATACATATATGATTAATTTATTTTTAAGCATTCTGCACTGGTGGTGGGTTGCGTTTATTTTTATAATGGTCATTCAACAAACCAACAGAGGACCAACGGCAAATGACAATCGACGTCACGAGTTGTGTGAAGAAAAGCCGTGGCCGACCAAAAGTGTTTGACAGGGATGCAGCGCTTGATAAGGCCATGACTCTCTTCTGGCAACATGGGTATGAAGCGACCTCGCTTTCCGATCTGGTAGAAGCCACCGGAGCTAAAGCGCCGACGCTTTATGCTGAATTTACCAATAAAGAGGGGCTGTTCAGGGCGGTGCTGGACAGGTACATTTCGCGCTTTGCGGCGAAACACGAAGCCCAGCTATTTTGTGAAGAGAAAAGCGTTGAACAGGCGCTACGGGATTACTTTACCGCCGTTGCCACCTGCTTCACCAGTAAAGAGACGCCCGCGGGCTGCTTTATGATTAACACCTCTGCCACCCTGGCGGCAGCATCAAAAGAGATCGCCAATACGGTGAAATCGCGTCATGCGATGCAGGAGGAGACGCTCAGCGCATTTCTGGCTCAGCGCCAGCAGCGCGGTGAAATTCCCGCACACTGCCAGCCTCAGATGCTGGCGCAATACCTGAGCTGTATTTTACAGGGAATGTCGATCAGCGCCCGTGAAGGGGCGACGCTGGAAAAACTGCAGAACATTTCCGACACCACGCTGCGCCTGTGGCCTGAACTGCTCAAAATCTGACGCAAAAAAAAGCTCCTCAGCCTGAGCGCTTGAGGAGCTAAGTTCAGAGAACATCTTTTTTACGCTTTGTTATTCAGTACCAGCTGGCCGTTTCCATCCAGTGGAATTTGGGTGCCCGGGTCTTTATCCATGCGGATTTTGCCCTGCTGATCGCCAATTTTGTAGGTCACGTCATAGCCCAGCATTTTTTCCGACTTGTCATAGACGGTTTTACAGCGCTGCTGGGTCGTGGTGTAGGTATCGTTATCCTGCATTGCGCCCTGCACCTGGTTCCCGGCATAGCCGCCACCCAGCGCGCCGACCACGGTCGCGACATCTTTACCCCGACCACCGCCAAACTGGTGACCAATCACCCCACCCGCTACCGCACCCAGAACAGAGCCGGCAATACGGTTTTCATCCTGTACCGGACGACGGTGGGTTACGGAGACGTTACGGCACTCCTGACGTGGGGTTTTTACGGTTTCTTTAATAGGCGTTGCAGAAACCACCTGCGCATACTGCGGGCCGCGATCTAAAACGTTGAGACTGGCAACAGCAGCCACACCTAACGCAGCTGCGACGCCGATCCCTATACCCGCCAACATTGATTTATTCACGGGACTTCCTCCTTTGTTGCTATTGGTAACAATTCTGCTATGGAGGCGCGGCTTCGCCAATAAGACAAAGGATCAAAAAGTGGACATCGGGGAGAGATATATCGCGTTTAGGAGAACTCTTAGACACCTAATCCACGACGAGCAGCATGATATGCTAAAAAATCCCTCCGGAGGGCCCGGAGGGAGTGAAAGATTAGTGCAGCTTCAGACGTGGACGAATGACGCGGTTGATTCTGCCCACCAGCATCATCAGGCCCGTTTTAAAGTAGCCGTGCAGCGCGATCTGGTGCATACGGTACAGGGAGATATACACGAAGCGTGCAATGCGCCCTTCCACCATCATCGAGCCACGCATCAGGTTACCCATCAGGCTACCGACGGTAGAGAAGTTTGACAGCGATACCAGAGAACCGTGGTCTTTATAGACATACGCCTTCATTGGCTTGCCTTTGTACTGCGCCAGGATGTTGTGCAGCACCAGGCTTGCCATCTGGTGCGCGGCCTGAGCGCGCGGCGGCACGAAGCCCCCTTCAGGACGCGCGCAGGAGGCACAGTCACCAATAGCGAAGATTTCAGGGTCGCGCGTGGTTTGCAGCGTCGGCTCGGTGACCAGTTGGTTAATGCGGTTCGTCTCCAGACCACCGATATCTTTCATAAAGTCAGGCGCTTTGATACCTGCCGCCCAGACCATCAGATCCGCTTTGATGTACTCGCCGTCTTTGGTGTGCAGTCCACCTTCGTCAGCGCTGGTCACCATGGTCTGCGTCAGGACGCGCACGCCCAGTTTCGTCAGTTCATTGTGCGCTGCGCCGGAAATGCGCGGAGGCAGCGCAGGCAGAATACGCTCACCCGCTTCAACCAACGTCACGTTCAGCGCTTCGTTAGTTAACCCTTTGTAACCGTAGCTGTGCAGCTGTTTAACCGCATTGTGCAGCTCTGCGGACAGCTCAACGCCTGTCGCGCCGCCGCCGACAATGGCAATGTTAACCTTGCCATTCGCACCCAGATTGCTGGTGTACTTCAGGAACAGGTTCAGCATTTCCTGATGGAAACGACGCGCCTGGTGCGGGTTATCGAGGAAGATACAGTGCTCTTTAACGCCCGGCGTGTTGAAGTCGTTGGAGGTACTGCCGAGCGCCATCACCAGCGTGTCATACGCCAGCTTGCGCTCGGGGACCAGCAGCTCGCCTTTTTCATCACGCAGCTCGGCCAGGGTAATGGTTTTGCTCTCACGGTTGATGTCAACCACCGAGCCCAGCTGGAACTGGAAATGATGGTTGCGCGCGTGCGCCAGATAGCTCAGCGCGTCCACGCCCTCATCCAGTGAGCCGGTCGCCACTTCGTGCAGCAGCGGTTTCCACAGGTGGCTGTGGTTACGATCCACCAGCGTGATTTTGGCTTTTTTACCGCGCCCCAGCTTCTTGCCCAACTGTGTGGCCAGCTCCAGCCCGCCAGCACCACCGCCTACAATCACTATCTTTTTCAATGGCGTAGTCAACGTGACCCCCTCAAATTATTAACCAATTGTTAATTAAAAGTTATGAAAATAACCCTTAATTAACAACAGGTTACATCACTGAAACCATTCAGGTGCATTGAGAATAACACGTCAGGCGCATTGGTCATACCAAAATTGATATGCATCAAGTTTTGATGGCTTAAAAGTAGACAATTCTGGACAAAAAGAAACCCGGTGCACGTTCGCGACCGGGTTTCTGAAGTGGCAGGCTGTGGTTTAGCCCAGCGTTTTAAAGGCTTTGATGCGCTGGAGGTGCGGGGAGATGTTCTTGAACTTGTGGGTCTGCTCTTCGTCCCAGACGATCTCGTAATAGTGATGCAGCAGCTCTGCGGCCCGATGGCTGTTCAGTGCTTCATCATTACGCGAGAGGATCACCAGACAGCGATCGCGGTTTTTCTCACGGAAGTTGCTCACGCACTTGGTCGCAATATCGACATACTCTTCCGGGCGGTCAATTTTGCCTTCCATGTTCTCATTCGGGAAAAGGTTAGGATTGAAGACCACCTGACGGATGTCGCACAGGAAGCCAATCCGCTCCGCCCAGTAGCCGCCCAGCCCTACGCCGCAAATCAACGGGCGATCGTCGACGTTAAGCTGCAGCATCTTGTCCACCTCTTTGAGCAGATGCTGCATATCATGCTTCGGATGGCGCGTACTGTAGCTAATCAGCCGTACATCGGGATCGATAAACTGCAGCTGTAGCACCTTCTCATGATTACCAGGACTGTTTGAGTCAAAACCGTGTAAATAGATGATCATTGTCTTCTCACCACGCTACGCCTTCCGGGAGGGTTTACAGGCTGGCTTTATGTGCCTGCCAGCGCTCATTCAGGTCCTCAAGCCGGGCGTTGACAGACTTCCAGCGCGCCGAATCCATCAGCTCCTGACGGCTAAATGAACCTTTATGATACAAATGCGTAACACGCTCTGCATTGATCGGTGACAGGTTATCCAACACGCTAACGGCACCTTTACGATTATTGCAGACCAGGATCATATCGCAACCTGCATCCAGCGAGGCCTGACCGCGCTCAGCATAGCTGCCCATGATTGCCGCCCCTTCCATCGACAGATCGTCGGAGAAAATCACGCCGTTGAAACCCAGCTCCTGGCGCAGAACGGTTTTCAGCCAGTGCGGGGAGCCGCTGGCAGGACGCGGATCCACATCGCTGTAAATCACGTGCGCGGGCATAATGGCGTCCAGCTTGTTATCGGTGATAAGCGAGCGGAACACCGACATATCTTTGGCGCGAATTTCCGCTTCCGGACGCGGGTCGCGCGGGGTCTCTTTGTGGGAATCCGCCGTCACCGCCCCGTGGCCCGGGAAGTGTTTCCCGGTGGTTTTCATTCCCGCATCGTGCATCCCGTCGATAAACCGGGTCGCCATTTCCAGCGCAATACGCGGATCTTCATGGTAGGAGCGCTCACCAATCGCGGCGCTGATATGACCCACGTCCAGCACCGGGGCAAAGCTGATGTCGATATCCATGGCAATCATTTCGCTGGCCATCAGCCAGCCGGCTTCCTGCGCCAGTTTCCCACCCTCTTCCGTGCCGAGCAGCGCGGCGAAAGACTGGGCTGCCGGCAGGCGGGTAAAACCGTCGCGAAAACGCTGCACGCGGCCGCCTTCCTGATCGACGGCCACCACCAGATGATTGCGCGACGCGTCGCGGATCTGGCGCACCAGTTCACGCAATTGCGCCGGATCGTGATAGTTGCGGGTAAACAGGATCAGGCCGCCCACCAGCGGATGCGCCAGAATTTCACGCTCCTCCGCATCCAGCTCAAACCCTTCTACATCCAACATGACTGGACCCACACTCACCTCTCTTATCCTTTCGTTTGTAACTGGCGCCAGGCATCGTCTGCCAGCGCAATAAATTGTTTATCTCGGGACTGCTGCAAACGCATCTCAAACCAGCCCGCCATCAGCATGATGACCCAGGGCCGCCAGCGTCTCACCTGGCGTGCCAGCGCATCGGCGTTAAAGTGCGCAACGCTGGCATACTCTCTGATGAGTTTCTGCCGCGCGGCTTCACTTTCCGTCCAGACCGCGGCCAGCTCCAGCGCCACATCGCCGTCTCCGGCATATTCCCAGTCGATAAGCCTGGCGCCCTGTGGCGTATGCACGATGTTCCCGGCGTGCACATCCATATGTAATGGCGAGAGCCGAATCGGTTGCGGCTCGCCCGCTTTACGCAGCCGTTTGAGATGCGCAAGCCACACTGGGGTACGTCTTGCTGGAGAGGCTTGTTGCCAGTAGTTTTCCAGCAGTGGAAGTAAGGCGATTCGCCACCCCAGACGCTGTTGCTGGTGCAGATGATACAGCATCGCCGCAAGCGCTGGGGTGTCCGGCAGCGCGCTTTTCACCTCCCCCTCCAGATAGTCGACGGCCATCCAGCCCCGTTTGAAAAATCGGGGTTCAGGCACGAGATCCGAGGGAAGGCGTTTGAGGGCGCGAAACTGACGGCGAAACTGGAAAGCCGGGGCGAAGGGATCGTGGTTCTGCCGCAAGACCAGACGGTGCGCGCCCCGCGCTATAATGCAACTCGCGCCGCTAAGCCCGGAGTGGGCCTGCGGCGCGATAAGGCGGTACTGTGGAAAATAACGCGTCAGAATCTCTTCACGCGTGGTGTCATTGTTGCGTAACCGCACCTTTACCTGACCAGATAATTTCGCCTGTCTGAACCAGCATCAGCTGCATCTGCAGGGCTGGGGTATTCACGTTACCGGTCGCATTAGAGTACAGCACATACTGGGCGCCAACGTTGCGGGCAATGCCAATCGCCTTGCTGCGGGTGCCGAGGCTATCCTGCGGCGACAGGCCCAGCTGCTGTTTGGCTAACGCGAGCTGCTGAGCAGAGACCAGCGTAAACTTACCGTTGTTTGCCAGCGCATTGCGCAGCGTTTCTGTCGCTTCGCCCGCGTTCAGCGAACCGTTGGTACGGTTGTTCACGCTATCGACCAGCAGCACGCTGCCTGCCGTCACGCCCTGAGCCTGCAGCATTTTACCGACCATCGGCTGCATCGCACCGTTCCAGTCGTAATGGCGCACGCGCGGCGCAGGTTGTGACGTCTGGTCCTGATGTTCAATCGGGCCAGGCTGTGACGGAATAGACGGTACAGACGGCACGGTTGGCTGGGTCTGCGTTGGCGGTGTCGGCTGCTCGGTACCCGGCTTTGCCTCTTCCACAGGTGCTGGCTGTTCTGTACGGGTCACACACCCTGCGAGGAACAGTGCGAATGCGGTCACGAGCGCATAACGGCTCATATTTTTAATCAAGGTTCACCCCTTAGAGATAAAGATAAAGTCTCACCTTATGCGCACCCAGATAGCTGGCGCTGTCATAGAGCGTTACCGACGACCTTGCCGGAAGAGTGACGCTGCGCGGCGCCTCCAGCGGGTGCATCTCAAGACCTCTTACGTCATACCAGAAAAAACGGTAGTGGACCGTCACCGGTTCATTTCTTTCGTTATAGAGCGTAGAGGAGGCAGAAGATTTAATTTCACTGATGGTCAGTGCGGGCTGTTGCGCCGTGATGCCCGCAGCCAGCACGGAGGATTCCATCACCAGCGTCTGTTCATCGCTGACGGGGATCGCCGGACGCGTGCTGCACCCCACAACCATCATCGTCATTACCAGCGCTGCAATACGCCCTTTAAACATGTTACAGACCTTTGTGAGCCAGCATCGGTCCCAGCGGACGTCCACCCAGCAGATGCATGTGAATATGATAAACTTCCTGGCCGCCATGACGATTACAGTTCATGATCAGACGATAACCGTCTTCCGCTATGCCTTCCTGCTCGGCAATTTTCGCCGCCACCGTCAGCATACGACCTAACGCCACTTCGTGCTCGGTTTTTACGTCGTTTACGGTCGGAATCAGAATATTAGGAATGATAAGGATATGTGTCGGTGCCTGAGGGGAAATGTCCCGGAAAGCCGTTACCAGTTCATCCTGATAGACGATATCCGACGGGATTTCGCGGCGAATAATTTTACTGAAAATCGTTTCTTCAGCCATGACCTTTTCCTTTTTTGTTAGGTGCGTCCGCTGTTAACACACTCTCTGGAGGACTGTGTGACACAATTCAAGAGTATGAGCGAGTTTCTCCTGTCCTTTCAACCTTCTCCCCCGAATTCTTTGCTGAATATTCATCAGCTGACTGAAGAGTGACCGCTCGTGTGCCTTAACGGGCTGAAACATTATTTCAGTTTCGCACGACACATCTGTTTACAGCATTAATGGCAATGCGTATATTTCGCATTTGCATTTTCATGCGCATTTTTAACATAGAAAACGACGTCAGACCGTATTTGTGGGACTGACGCAAACACTCTTCACCGTTCATAAGGGTTTGATAATGTCTTTCATTGATCACACCAGGGATGGGCAACGTCAGCCTGTCGCAACGCCTTCGTTGCTGGCAGCCTGTATTGCTATGGCATTGACGCCAGCCGCCGCTTTCGCTGCATCAGCAACCGAAGACACCGTCGTCGTGGATGGAGGTTTTGACAATACGCAGGATCCTTCCGCAAGTCAGGACCGGGATTACAGCGTAAAAACCACCACCACCGGCACAAAGCTGTTGCTGGTTCCCCGCGATATCCCACAGTCCGTTAGCGTCATTAGCCAACAGCGCATGGCGGATCAGAACCTGCAGTCCATCGGTCAGGTGTTGACTAACACCACGGGCGTAACGGCGCAGGTCCAGGACAGCGATCGTACCGTATTTTACTCGCGCGGATTTTTCGTCAGTAACTACGCTTTTGACGACCTGCCAACCTCCATCAGCGAAGTGTGGAACTTCGGCGACACCGCCGCCGATACCGCGATTTACGACCGTATCGAAGTGGTTCGCGGCGCGACCGGGCTGATGTCCGGCACCGGTAACCCGGCGGCGTACGTCAATATGGTGCGTAAGCATGCGGACAGCAATGAGTTCAAAGGCAATGTCTCGGCCAGCTACGGCAGCTGGGACAAACAGCGCTACGTGCTGGATCTCCAGGCACCGCTGGTAGAGTCCGGGAAAGTACGGGGACGCCTGATTACGGGCTATCAGGACAACGACAGCTTCGTGGATAACTACCACTACCGGAAAAAGTTCCTCTACGGCGTGGTGGATGCGGACGTCACCGACAGCACCACCCTCTCTGTAGGGTATGAATATCAGGAAAGCCACACCGCCGATCCGACCTGGGGCGGATTGCCGACCTGGTACAGCGACGGGAGTAAAACCGACTACAATCGCAGCCAGACCGTCGCGCCTGACTGGGCCTACTCGGACAAGGATAGCACCCGCATCTTCGCTAACCTGACCCAGCGTTTCGACAACGGCTGGGAAGCGCACGTCAACGGCATGCACGCGGAGACCAACTTCGACAGCAAGCTGATGTATATGTCCGGCTATCCGGAAAAAGAGACCGGGGCGGGCATGGTTGGCTACGGCGGCTGGAACAGAGGTGAACGCAAACAGGATGCGGTTGATGCCTTCCTGCGCGGCGGCTTCGATCTTTTCGGCCGCCAGCATGAGATGATGTTTGGCGGCAGCTTCAGCCGACAGCGCAACCACTATGACAACAGAATGCCGGATGCGCTGTACGGCATGGTGGACGTGGGGAATTTCAAAAACTGGAACGGAAATATCGCCGATCCGCAGTGGACGCCGTGGAAGCTCTACAGCCAGGATGACATTCGCCAGTCCTCAGCGTACACCTCCGCCCGCTTCTCGTTGGCTGACCCGCTGCACCTGATCCTCGGGGCGCGCTACACCAACTACAACATTCGCTATAACCCGGCGGGCTCTCCTGACACCCGCCTGGAAAGCACTGAAGATGACGTAACGCCTTACGCGGGCCTGGTCTACGATATCAACGAAGACTGGTCGACCTACGTCAGCTATACCTCCATCTTCCAGCCGCAGGACAAGCGCGACGCCAGCGGACGTTATCTCGATCCGACCACGGGCAAAAGCTACGAAGCCGGTGTTAAAGCAGACTGGTTTAATACCCGTCTGACCACCTCGCTGGCGATTTTCCGCATCGAGCAGGATAACGTGGCGAGCAACACCTATACCTACATGCCGAGCGGTGAGTCGATTTATGAATCGCTGGACGGCGTGGTCAGCAAAGGAATTGAGTTCGAGCTGAACGGCGCCCTGACCGATAACTGGCAGCTGACGTTCGGCGCGACCCGCTACATTGCGGAAGAAAAGAACGGCAGCGCTGTCAGTTCCGATCAGCCGCGCACGACAATGAAGCTGTTTACCCGTTATCAACTGCCAATGCTGCCGGCGCTGACGGTGGGCGGTGGCGTAAACTGGCAGAACAAAGTGTGGACGGATGTGGACGGTGGCCCGGCGGGACAATCCCGCGCAGAGCAAGGCAGCTACGGACTGGTTAACCTGTTCAGCCGCTATCAGGTCACCAAAGATTTTGCTATTCAGGCGAACGTCAACAACCTGTTCGACAAAGAGTATTACGATTACGTCGGCTCTTACGTGGTTTATGGCGCACCGCTGAACGTCTCGGTGAGCGCGAGCTACGACTTCTGAGTGTTGGCACCACAAACCACAGCAATAAAAAAGGCAGCCATTCGGCTGCCTTAGTCTCCCCAGGTCACAGCTTAGCTGTTGCGGATGTACTCATCCATTTCGGTTTTCAGGTTATCGGATTTAGTACCGAAGATAGCCTGAACGCCCGAACCTGCAACAACCACGCCCGCTGCACCCAGTTTTTTCAGACCCGGCTGGTCCACTTTCGCAACGTCGGCAACGCTCACACGCAGACGAGTGATGCACGCGTCCAGGTTAGTGATGTTCTCTTTACCGCCGAACGCAGCAACCAGTGCCGGAGCCATTTCGCTGGTCGCGCCTGCTTTGCTGTCTTCAGTTGCATCTTCACGACCCGGAGTTTTCAGGTCCAGTGCTTTGATCAGCACGCGGAAGATGGTGTAGTAAACAACGGCGTAGCACGCACCCACGATTGGGAACAGCCACAGCTTGCTGCTGTTACCGGACAGAACGATAAAGTCGATCAGGCCGTGAGAGAAGGACGTACCGTCACGCATACCCAGCAGGATACAGATTGGGAACGCCAGGCCAGCCAGTACAGCGTGGATGATGTACAGGATTGGCGCAACGAACATGAAGGAGAACTCGATCGGCTCGGTGATACCGGTCAGGAACGAGGTCAGCGCTGCGGAGATCATGATACCGCCCACTTTTGCACGGTTTTCTGGCTTAGCAGAGTGCCAGATTGCAATCGCAGCAGCCGGCAGGCCGTACATTTTGAACAGGAAGCCACCAGACAGTTTACCTGCAGTTGGGTCACCCGCCATGTAACGTGGGATATCGCCGTGGAACACCTGACCTGCTGCGTTGGTGAATTCACCAATCTGCATCTGGAATGGAACGTTCCAGATGTGGTGCAGACCGAATGGCACCAGGCAACGCTCGATGAAGCCGTAGATACCGAACGCGACAACCGGGTTCTGGTAAGCAGCCCACTGAGAGAAGGTCTGGATAGCGGAACCGATTGGTGGCCAGATGAAGGACAGGATCACGCCAGTGAAAATCGCTGCCAGACCAGAGATGATCGGAACAAAACGCTTGCCCGCGAAGAAGCCCAGATACTCAGGCAGCTTGATGCGATAGAAGCGGTTGAACATATACGCTGCAATCGCACCGGAGATGATACCGCCCAGAACACCGGTATCTGCCAGGTGTTTCGCGGCAATCTCTTCTGCCGGTAAATGCAGAACCAGCGGCGCAACCACAGCCATGGTTTTCACCATGATGCCGTAAGCAACCACTGCAGCCAGCGCAGAAACGCCGTCGTTATTGGTGAAGCCCAGCGCCACACCGATAGCGAAGATCAGAGGCATGTTAGCAAAGACGGAACCGCCTGCTTCAGCCATCACATGGGAAACTACGGCTGGCAGCCAGCTGA
Organism: Enterobacter cloacae complex sp. I3; assembly: GCF_014896175.1. Classification (NCBI taxonomy): domain Bacteria; kingdom Pseudomonadati; phylum Pseudomonadota; class Gammaproteobacteria; order Enterobacterales; family Enterobacteriaceae; genus Enterobacter; species Enterobacter cloacae complex sp. I3. The sequence continues at coordinate 53,880 of NZ_JADBQZ010000025.1, read as the reverse complement.
AGTTAGCAGAACCGACACCCAGCAGGATACCTGCGATAGGCAGTACGGATACTGGCAGCATCAGCGATTTACCGACCTTTTGCAGGTTAGCAAATGCATTCTTAAACATAATTGAGAGTGCTCCTGAGTATTTGTGCTTTTTTTACGCTTTCACGCATTGGCCCGGGGGGAGTACCGTGCCGTGGACAGGACATCTAAGCGCCCTTTATTTATTACACAGAGTAAAATAATTCCCTCTGAGTTTGTTTGACGGCTATCACGTTTCAGCTTAAGACGGTCGAAAAACTTTCAGTAATTTACAAAAAGCATGTCTGGATGTTTCTAAGAACACCGTCACCGCCCCAAATGAGGCGGTGAACTTTACTCGTTTTATTTATTAATTACGAGCCTAAAAAAAACAGGCTTATCAGACGGATTGCAGGCGGGCGGGGTCGATATGGAACAGCGCAGAGAAGTTTTGCGTCGTGACGCGGGCCAGCTCTTCGATACTGACGCCTTTAAGCACGGCCATGTACTCTGCGACGTCTCGCGTCATGGCCGGCTGGTTCTCTTTACCGCGATGCGGTACCGGCGCCAGATACGGAGAGTCTGTTTCCACCAGAATGCGATCGAGCGGGACATAGCGCGCAGCATCACGGAGCTGCTCAGCGTTACGGAACGTCACGATCCCGGAAAACGAAATATAAAACCCCAAATCAAGCAGTTTACCCGCCGTTTCTCTGTCTTCTGTGAAACAGTGTAGTACGCCACCGCAATCCGTCACGTTTTCTTCCCGGAGGATCGCCAGCGTATCGGCGCGCGCATCGCGTGTATGTACGATGACCGGTTTATTCAGTTCGCGGCCGATGCGAATATGGTTGCGGAAAGACGCCTGCTGGCGCGCTTTCGTTTCCGGCGTGTAAAAATAGTCCAGCCCGGTTTCACCCATCGCCACGACGCCCGCTTCTGCTGCCAGTCGGCGCAGCTCTTCTACGTCATACTCTTCGTCCTGGTTCAGCGGATGAACGCCGCAGGAGAACACCACGTTATCGCGATCGCCCACCAGCTCACGCATTGAGCGATACCCTGGCAGCGTCGTCGCCACCGCAAGACAAAATTTCACATCGCGGGCAGCGGCTTTTGCCAGCACGTCATCCACGTCGTTGTGCAGGGATTGATAATCCAGGCCATCAAGATGGCAGTGTGAGTCGACTAAAAACATAATGTCTCTCTCAGAGATGGGAAACAGGCGGCGTAACGCCCGGTTGCAGGTAGTGTTCAATACGCAGTAACTGGTCGGTCAGCAAAAGCTCGCGATTAAGACCCGTCACGGTTAAAAGCTGTTCGCGGCTCTCACAAACATCATGAAGGATAGCGTGCAGAGACGCGCCTGTAAGGCGGCTTGCCAGCATGTTCACCAGGGGCCACGCGTCCGGGTTAGTCAGCAGCGTAGCCCCTTGCTGGATTTTTAGCGCATCGAGCAATAAGGAGGCCAGCCAGTGCAGACGCTCGACGGCCCGATCGCTATTCAGCGCAGGCAGTAAACTTAGCCAGTCCTGGTTGTTAAGTGAAGCCTCAACGGCCCGGCAGAGCGCTTCTCGCTGCGACCAGACGTCAGGCTGTAGTAATGCCAGCGCCGCCGCGGGGGCGCCGCTGCTGAGGCGCAGCGCAGACAACGCACTCTCCTGTGACGTTGTCACCTCTCGCTCAAGCCAGCTTAACGCCCACGATTCCTGAGGCACCGCCAGATGATGGAGACGACAACGGCTGCGCAGCGTCGCCAGTAAACGTCCCGGGTCCCGGCAGGAAAGGAAAAACCACGTCTTTTCCGGCGGCTCTTCCAGGGTTTTAAGCAGCGCGTTCGCCGCCGCCTCGGTAAGCAACGCAGCGTCGTTGAGCCAGACCACTTTTGCCCCGCCCAGACGCGCATGTTCGTACAGTTTCTCGCTGACTTCACGCACGGCATCAATGCCGAGCGCGCTTTTGCCCTTCTCAGGCTCAAGCGTGTAATAGTCAGGATGCGTGCCGGCCTGCATCAGCTGGCAGCCGCGGCATTTACCGCAGCTTTTATGCCCTTCCGGCTGCTGGCACATCAGAAAACGAGTGATGGCGTAGATCAACGCATCATCCCCCATTCCCGGCAACGCCTGAATCAGTAACGCATGATGCCCCCGACCGGCCTGATAGCTGGCGATCAGCTGTTCAAAGTGCGGGCGCAACCATGGATACCATTTCATGCCTGCTGCTCCTGTAGCCACTGCGTAACGGTCTGTTGAATATCGCGCGTGACGTCGTCCAGAGATTGCGTGGCGTCAATGGTACGAATTGCACTGTCCCGCGCGGCCAGCTCAAGATAGCGTGCGCGCGTGCGGTTAAAGAAATCGAAAGACTCTTGCTCAATGCGGTCCAGTTCGCCGCGCGCGCGGGCGCGCCTGAGGCCCACTTCCGGGGTCACATCCAGGTAGAGGGTCAGGTCCGGGCGAAAATCCCCCAGTACGGCATCGCGAAGGGTTGCCAGCATCGCCTGGTCAATACCGCGTCCGCCACCCTGATAGGCCTGAGTCGACAGATCGTGACGGTCGCCGATCACCCACTTGCCGTCGGCCAGAGCAGGTTTAATCACGGTCTCAACCAGCTGGACGCGCGCCGCATAGAACATCAGCACTTCGGCTTTGTCAGTAATAACCTCGTCACCAACGGATTTAATATCCAGCACCAGACTGCGCAGTTTCTCCGCCAGCTGAGTACCGCCCGGCTCACGGGTAAAGACCATGTCAGCGACGCCAAGCGATTTCAGCGTATCCACTACCACGTTACGGGCGGTGGTTTTACCCGCCCCTTCGAGTCCCTCAATGACAATGTATTTACTGCGCATTTTTTTCCTTAAGTGCCTTCAGATAGTCCTGAACAGAGCGATTATGGCTGGCAAGGTTGGTGTTAAAGTTATGTCCCCCTTTTCCATCAGCCACAAAATAGAGATACGGTGTTTTGGCCGGGTGCGCGGCGGCTTTGAGCGAAGCCTCGCTCGGCGTGGCTATCGGGCCCGGCGGCAAGCCGTTAATCACGTAGGTATTATACGCCGTTGGCGTCTCCAGATCTTTTCTGGAGATCTTACCGGCATAGCTCTCGCCCATGCCGTAGATGACGGTCGGGTCGGTTTGCAGACGCATGCCGATGCGCAGGCGGTTGATAAATACCGACGCGACCCGGTCGCGCTCGGCCGCCACGGCCGTCTCTTTCTCAATGATCGAGGCCATTGTCACAAACTGGTTTTGATCTTGATAAGGCAGACCGTCCATGCGCCCTTCCCAGGCGGAATCAACTGCCTCGACCATCTTTTTGTGTGCCCGTTTAAGAATCGCCACATCGGTCGTGCCCGCCGTATACATCCAGGTGTCTGGCCAGAACCAGCCTTCCACCCACTCAGGATGTTCAAATTTCAGCACTTCGGCGACCGTCTCATAGCGATCGTCTTTGAGCGTGTGCTTGATGTAAGGCGCATCACGCAGCTGCTTGAGGTAATCGCTTAAGCGCATCCCTTCAACAAAGCGCAGCGGGAACTGTGCCTCTTTACCGCTTTCCAGCAGCTGCAGCATCTCTCTGACGGTCATGCCGGGCGTAAAGCGATAGGTACCAGCCTTGAAGTGAGACAGTTCAGGCTCGATACGCAATAACCACTGGAACACGCGTGGACGGTTGATGATTTTATCCCCGTAAAGCTGCTCGCCCAGCGCCATCCGCCCGGTACCGGCTTTCAGGGTAAAAATCGTCTCGTCTTTAATCAGGATTTTACTGTCCGCCAGCTGGCGAACCTTCCATACTCCCGCTCCGCCGGCAATACCCAGCGCAACAATCAGGAGAAGGACAAAGCGCAACATTTTCTTCATGACTTTTTGATTTGCTCACATATCGGGGCTAAAAACGTAAAGAGCTCTCGCGAAGACCAGCGCTGTTGACCATACGCCCGAACGGGTATAACAGGCATCAGCGCATTGCAGATCACAACTTCATCGGCGGACAGCAGCGCCTCTTCCTTCGCGTTTACTTCGACAACGCGAAAGCCTGCATGTGCCAGCTGTTGCAAACAAAACTGGCGCATGATGCCGTTAACCCCAGCCTGCTCCAGCGAAGGGGTGAAGACCTCACGGCCCTTCCGCCAGAGTAAATTAGCCGCACAGCATTCCGTAATGAACCCTTCGCTGTCAAGGACTAGCGCCTCATCGGCGTCCGTCTGTTCAAGATGAGTACGAATAAGCACCTGTTCAAGGCGGTTAAGATGTTTTATTCCGGCGAGCATAGGGTTTCGCCCCAGCCGTACCGGGCTCAGCGTCAGCGTTACCCCCTCCTCACGCCAGCGCGCATAGTGAGCAGGATACGCTGATACGGAAAGAATACGCGTGGGATGCTGACAGGCGGAACCGCTGTACCCTCGCCCACCGCTGCCACGGCTAAGAATAACTTTTAAAACGCCGTTTGTATTACCTGACGCCAGCCGGCGCATCTCGCGCTCGAGAGTGTCCCACTGCATGAAGGGAATCAGCAATTTCTCGCAGGCTTTTTGTAAACGACGGATATGGGCGTCAAGCAGGCTCACCTCACCGTCAAGAATACGCGCAGTGGTGAAACAGCCATCGCCAAACTGGGTTGCCCTGTCGCTTGCCGGCAGCGTTTCTTGCTCAAGGCCATTAATGAGAAACATGGTGTCTCCTTATGCGTGGAGGCTCAGTCTGGCAGGATGTTAAAAGCCGGACAAGGGGATTTTCCCTAATAAAAAAGGCCCGCCAAGCGGACCTTTTTTTATAGCTTTCGGGCAGTCAGGCTCAGACCTTTTTGAAGATCAGAGAACCATTCGTACCGCCAAAGCCGAAGGAGTTACACAGGGTGTACTCCATACCGCTAACCTGACGCGCTTCGTGCGGAACGAAGTCCAGATCGCAACCTTCATCCGGGTTATCCAGGTTGATGGTTGGCGGCACAGCCTGATCGCGCAGCGCAAGGATAGAGTAGATTGACTCTACTGCACCCGCCGCACCCAGCAGGTGACCGGTCATGGATTTCGTGGAGCTGACCATTACGCGGCTGGCAGCCTCGCCGAAGATAGACTTAACCGCCTGCGCTTCTGCTTTATCGCCTGCAGGCGTAGAAGTGCCGTGCGCGTTAACGTAGCCAATCTGTGCAGGGGTAATACCCGCATCACGGATCGCATTTTCCATCGCCAGCGCAGCACCCGCGCCGTTCTCCGGAGGAGACGTCATGTGATACGCATCGCTGCTCATCCCGAAGCCAACGACTTCAGCATAAATTTTCGCGCCACGTTTTTTCGCATGTTCGTACTCTTCCAGTACGAGCATACCTGCGCCGTCACCCAGCACGAAACCATCGCGGTCTTTATCCCACGGACGGCTCGCCGCCTGAGGGTTATCGTTACGGGTAGAGAGCGCACGCGCTGCGCCGAAACCACCAACACCCAGTGGGGTACTGGCTTTTTCAGCACCGCCCGCAACCATAGCATCTGCATCGCCGTACGCAATGATACGCGCGGCCTGGCCGATGTTATGTACGCCAGACGTACACGCGGTAGCGATAGAGATGCTTGGCCCACGCAGGCCGAACATAATGGTCAGGTGACCTGCCACCATGTTAACAATCGTGGACGGAACGAAGAACGGGCTGATCTTACGCGGTCCGCCATTCATCAGCGATGTATGGTTTTCCTCGATCAGGCCAAGACCACCAATCCCGGAGCCGATAGCGGCGCCGATACGGGTTGCGTTCTCTTCCGTAATCTCAAGGCCAGAATCCTGCATGGCCTGAACGCCAGCGACAATTCCATATTGAATGAAGGCATCCATCTTGCGCTGTTCTTTGCGCGAGATGATCTCTTCACAGTTAAAATCCTTTACTAAGCCAGCAAATTTCGTTGCATAGGCGCTAGTATCGAAATGGTCGATTAGGCTGATGCCGCTCTGACCGGCAAGGAGAGCTTTCCAGGTGGACTCTACGGTATTGCCGACAGGAGACAACATGCCAAGTCCGGTCACAACTACACGACGCTTAGACACGTTTGTCCTCCAGGGAGGGATAAAAAAAGAGATACGTGGGACTAAAAAAGATAAAACTCAGGCGGTCGAATGACCGCCTGGAGATGTTCACTTACGCCTGGTGGCCGTTGATGTAATCAATGGCAGCCTGAACGGTGGTGATTTTCTCAGCTTCTTCGTCCGGAATCTCAGTATCAAACTCTTCTTCCAGAGCCATTACCAGCTCAACGGTGTCAAGAGAATCTGCGCCCAGGTCTTCAACGAAGGAAGCGGAGTTCACAACTTCTTCCTGCTTAACGCCCAGCTGTTCGCCGATAATTTTCTTAACGCGTTCTTCGATAGTGCTCATACTCTTAAATTTCCTATCAAAACTCGCTTTCGCGATGGTTTTCGTAGTGTATAAAATGTTGAAAAATTTGCAACTAAATCCCGGCAGGTCTTACCACGATTTTACGTTATTTTGAGGCCATTTGCCCTAATAACGCAAATATTTTCGATCGTGATTAAACCATGTACATCCCGCCGTTGACGTGGAGGGTCTCACCAGTGATGTAACCCGCTTCGTCAGAGGCTAAAAATGCAACCGCACTGGCGATTTCTTTAGGGTCGCCAAGACGACCCGCCGGAACTGCCGCCAGCGTACCCGCACGCTGATCATCAGTCAGCGCACGCGTCATGTCCGTTTCAATAAAGCCCGGAGCAACAACGTTTACAGTAATCCCGCGGGACGCGACTTCACGCGCCAGCGACTTACTGAAACCGATCAGACCTGCTTTCGCCGCAGCGTAGTTAGCCTGACCAGCATTTCCCATGGTACCAACCACAGAACCAACAGTGATAATACGACCATGACGCTTTTTCATCATAGCGCGCATTACCGCTTTTGACAGACGGAATACAGATGACAGATTGGTTTCGATAATATCGTTCCACTCATCATCTTTCATTCGCATCAGCAGGTTGTCGCGAGTGATCCCGGCATTATTGACCAGAATATCCACTTCACCAAACTCTGCGCGAATATTTTCCAGAACAGATTCGATAGATGCAGGTTCGGTCACATTCAGTACCAGACCTTTACCGTTCGCACCCAGATACTCGCTGATGGCCTGAGCGCCATTCTCGCTGGTTGCTGTACCAATCACCTTCGCGCCGCGCGCGACCAGTGTTTCAGCAATTGCACGCCCGATACCGCGGCTTGCGCCAGTAACCAGGGCAATTTTTCCTTCAAAACTCATGGTATTCCTCTTTTATTGCGAGAGTGCCGCTGACATCGCTTCCGGCTCGTTAATCGCCGAGGCAGTCAGGGTGTCAACAATACGTTTCGTCAGACCGGTGAGGACTTTACCAGGACCGACTTCATAAAGGTGCTCAACGCCCTGAGAGGCCATAAACTCAACGGTTTTGGTCCACTGTACCGGGCTATAGAGCTGGCGAACCAGTGCGTCACGGATAGCCTCCGGCGCGGTTTCGCATTTCACATCGACGTTGTTCACAACGGAAATCGTCGGTGCGTTAAAGGTAATTTTTTCCAGCTCAGCCGCCAGTTTCTCGGCTGCGGGCTTCATCAGTGCGCAGTGCGACGGTACGCTGACCGGCAGCGGCAGTGCGCGTTTGGCGCCCGCGGCTTTACAGGCAGCACCGGCACGTTCAACGGCCTCTTTATGACCAGCAATAACAACCTGGCCCGGCGAGTTGAAGTTAACCGGAGAAACCACCTGCCCTTCAGCAGATTCTTCACACGCTTTTGCAATCGCGGCATCATCCAGACCAATAATGGCAGACATGCCACCCGTTCCTTCTGGCACCGCTTCCTGCATGAATTTACCGCGCAGTTCTACCAGGCGCACCGCGTCAGCAAACGCAATCACACCGGCGCACACCAACGCAGAGTATTCACCCAGGCTATGGCCCGCGAGCAGCGCTGGCGCTTTACCGCCCTGCTGCTGCCATACGCGCCACAGCGCAACGGACGCAGTCAGCAACGCTGGCTGAGTTTGCCAGGTTTTGTTCAGCTCTTCGGCCGGACCCTGTTGGGTCAGCGCCCACAGATCATAACCCAGCGCATCAGAAGCTTCACGAAAAGTCTCTTCAATGACCGGGTAGTTTGCTGCCATTTCAGACAACATCCCAACGGTTTGAGAACCCTGGCCCGGGAACACAAAAGCAAATTGCGTCATTTTTTATTCCTTATACTAGAAACGAACCAGCGCGGAACCCCAGGTGAACCCGCCACCGAAGGCTTCAAGCAAGACCAGTTGGCCCCGTTTGATTCGTCCGTCGCGTACCGCTTCATCAAATGCGCACGGTACCGACGCCGCAGAGGTGTTGCCGTGACGATCCAGCGTCACCACAACGTTATCCATCGACATGCCCAGCTTTTTAGCGGTGGCGCTGATGATACGCAGGTTCGCCTGATGCGGCACCAGCCAGTCGAGTGCGGTGCGTTCAAGGTTATTTGCTTCCAGCGTCTCATCGACAATGTGCGCAAGCTCGGTCACCGCCACCTTGAACACCTCGTTACCCGCCATGGTCAGGTAGATGGAGCTGTCCGGATTAACGCGATCGGCGTTAGGCAGCGTTAACAGCTCGCCGTAGCGGCCATCGGCATGCAGATGCGTGGAGATGATACCCGGCTCTTCGGACTGCCCCAGCAGCACCGCACCGGCACCATCACCGAAAATAATGATCGTTCCGCGATCGGTTGGATCGCAGGTACGCGCCAAAACGTCAGCACCGATAACCAGTGCATATTTGACGGAGCCAGATTTAACATACTGATCGGCAATGCTCAGCGCGTAGGTGAAACCTGCGCACGCGGCGGCAACGTCAAACGCCGGGCAGCCTTTAATACCGAGCATGTTCTGCACCTGACACGCCGCGCTTGGGAAAGCATGCGTGGCAGACGTCGTGGCAACCACGATCAAGCCAATCTCTTCTTTATCGATACCCGCCATTTCGATAGCGCGCTGTGCGGCTTCGTAACCCATGGTGGACACGGTTTCGTCTGGCGCGGCGATACGACGTTCACGGATACCTGTGCGCGTGACAATCCACTCGTCAGACGTATCTACCATTTTTTCCAGATCGGCGTTGGTACGCACTTGTTTTGGCAGGTAGCTGCCGGTACCTAAAATCTTCGTATACATGTACGCTCAGTCACTTTTAGCTAATACAGATTCCAGGCGAGCGGCAATCCGCTGAGGGACTTGTCGCTGCACCGCCTGCACTGCCTGTTCAATGGCGACAGAAAATGCTCGCTGATTGGCGGCGCCATGACTCTTAATCACGATGCCGCGCAATCCTAACAGACAGGCGCCATTATACTGGTCGGGGTTGAGGTGACTGAATCGCCGCGTCAGGCTCTTTTGTAACCAACGCTTCAATAAAATCAACCACCAGGCGCTTTTTTTGCCTTCTCCCTGAGATTTCAGCAGAGAAAGGAACATGCGCACGACCCCTTCCATGGTCTTCAACGTTACGTTTCCGGTGAAGCCATCGCACACCAGAACATCCGTTTTTCCCGTCAGCAACTCATTGGCTTCGAGATAACCAATATAGTTGATGGAGGGAACCTGTTTGAGCATTTCAGCAGCGTCGCGAATGCTGTCCAGGCCTTTGGTCTCTTCTTCACCAATATTCAATAACGCAACGCGGGGATTGTTGATCCCGACCACGTCTTCTGCCAGCACCGACCCCATCACGGCGAACTGAGCCAGCATGGTACTATCACAATCCACGTTAGCGCCCAAATCGAGCACCACCGTTTTCCCCTTCTGCTGATGCGGTAACACCGTCACCAGCGCCGGGCGCTCAATGCCCTCAATCGGCTTGAGCAGTAATTTCGACAGCCCCATCAGCGCACCGGTATTGCCGGCGCTGACGCAAGCCTGCGCTCGCCCTTCTTTTACCAGCTCCAGCGCCATGCGCATAGAGCTGCCACGGCTATTACGAATCGCCTGTGAGGGGCGTGCATCACTGGCAATAACTGACTGCGCAGGAATAATCTGCAGACGCGAACGTTGTTCAAAGTCAGCTTTTGCAAGTAATGGCGTGATTGTGTCGGGATTGCCGACTAAAAGAAGTGTGAGTTGCGAATTAGAATTCAGTGCCTGCAATGCTGCAGGCACTGTCACGGAAGGGCCAAAATCTCCCCCCATGACATCTAACGCCAGGGTTAGACGTGTCAAGGTATCGTCGCAGCCTGGTTCGGTAACTTCCCCGTTTGCACGGGGAAATCCTCACTAAGCCTAATCACGCTTTCGCGCGATTACTTAGTGATAACCTTGCGGCCGCGGTAGAAACCGTCAGCGGTGATGTGGTGACGCAGGTGTTTCTCACCAGAAGTCTTGTCTACAGACAGGCTGGTAACTGCAGTCAGCGCGTCATGGGAACGACGCATGCCACGTTTGGAACGGGTTGGTTTATTCTGTTGTACGGCCATGGACCTTACTCCTCAATTACTTACGCTTTAAGCTGGCTAATACGGCAAATGGGTTTGGTTTTTGCGCTTCATCAGGCAGTTCCCCAAAGACCATGTCCGCCTCGGACACTTCACAGTGTTCAGAATCATGCACCGGAACGACTGGCAAGGAGAGGATGATTTCATCTTCAACCAGAGCCAGAAGATCGATTTCACCGAATTCGTTAACCTCAATCGGCTCATACGCTTCCGGGAGTGCTTCAGCCTGTTCGTCAGAACGAACCGGACTGAAACAATACGTTGTGTGAACATGCTGTACAAACGGTTTCCCGCAACGCTGACACTCGAGCGTTACCGTTACCTTTGCATCACCGGTTAAAACGGCGAGACGCTGGTTGTCGATAGCGAACGACATGGAGCATTCTACATCACTGTCCACACTGACTACAGATTCGGCAATACGCTCGGCCTGATCGGAAGTATAGATACCTTCGTAATCAAGGCGTTTTTGAGCCGTACGAACCGGATCAAGAGTCAGGGGTAATTTTACCTTTTGCATAGGGCGCGCATATTAACTTTGTAACGTCATAGAGTCAAAGAAAAAGGCAACCAGAGCTGCCTTTTGCCAATTATTCGCACACATTGCGGCCTGTAGTTTAAAATGGCTGGCATCGATACGCTATATCTGGTGATAAAAATATGCCAAATCTCGTCCTTGCTTCCACTTCTCCCTACCGTCGAACGCTGCTGGAAAAGCTCGGGATCCCGTTTGAATGCGCCGCGCCGGACGTTGATGAGACGCCGCAGCCGGGCGAATCACCGCGTCATCTGGTGACGCGTCTCGCTAAAAAGAAAGCGCAATCGCTGGCCGCACGTTATCCTGCACATTTGATTATAGGCTCCGATCAGGTTTGCGTGCTGGACGGCGAAATCACCGGCAAGCCCCATACGGAGGAGAATGCCTGCCAGCAGCTTCTGCGTGCGCGGGGCACTATCGTGACCTTTTACACGGGCCTGGCGCTCTATAACTCCGCCTCCGGCCATCTGCAAACCGAATGCGAGCCGTTCGACGTGCACTTCCGCCATCTTAGCGAGCAGGAGATTATGGACTACGTGCGCCGGGAACGTCCGCTGAACTGCGCAGGAAGCTTTAAGAGTGAAGGACTGGGGATTGCGCTGTTCGACAAGCTGGACGGTCGGGATCCGAACACATTGGTGGGATTGCCGCTGATTGCCTTGTGCCAGATGTTACGGCGAGAAGAGTGTAATCCGCTGATCGTGTAAGTTATGCCCAGCGGCGCTTCGCTTGCATGGGCCTACGGGTTTCGTAGGCCGGGTAAGCGCAGCGCCACCCGGCACATAATCAGCCGCGCAGAACCTTCAGGCAGCGTTTCAACTGCTCGTCCAGCGGCGCTTCAATACGGATAACTTCCCCGGTATTAGGATGGGTAAACCTCAGCGCTGCCGCATGCAGGAACAGACGCGACAGGCCCGTGCCCGCCAGCTGTTTATCAAATTCCCGGTCGCCGTAGCGGTCATCAAACGCAATCGGATGGCCCGCAAACTGGGTATGCACGCGAATCTGATGGGTACGCCCCGTCACCGGGCTGCAACGTACCAGCGTGGCTAACTCGTAGCGCTCTTCAACCTTAAAGCGCGTCTCCGACGGTTTCCCTTCCTGGCTCACGCGAACAATGCGCTCGCCGCTTTGCAGAATGTTCTTCAGCAGCGGGGCCTGCACCACCTTCACGTGGGACTGCCACTGACCGCGCACCAGCGCCAGATAATCTTTCTGCATGCCCTTCTCACGCAGCTGCTCGTGCAGGGAACGCAGCGCTGAACGCTTTTTCGCTACCAGCAGCACGCCTGAAGTATCACGGTCCAGGCGGTGAACCAGTTCGAGGAAACGGGCTTCCGGACGCAGCGCACGTAACCCTTCAATCACGCCGAAGCTCAGACCGCTACCACCGTGGACCGCGGTACCCGATGGCTTATTCAGCACCAGAATATGATCGTCCTCATAAAGGATGACATCGCTCAGGGCCGCGACTTTTTGCAGCTTCGGCGAAACCACCTCTTCTTCACGTTCTGCCACGCGAACCGGTGGAATACGCACTTCATCACCGGCTTCGAGCTTATACTCAGGCTTCACGCGTTTTTTATTCACCCGCACCTCGCCCTTACGCAGGATGCGGTAAATCATACTCTTTGGCACGCCCTTCAGTTGGGTGCGCAAGAAGTTATCGATGCGTTGCCCCGCGTAGTCATCCGCGATAGCAACCATTTTTACGGCTGGAGTCTCTGTTTTCATGGTTGGCGATTCTAAATATCGTCAGCCATTAGCGCCACTCATTTTTCTATGCTTATATTTACTTTTATCCGGCCTGCGCCCCGTTTCACGCAATCGATTTGGTGGTTATTAAACCAATCACCACCTTGAGGTGAAGAAACTGTGAGTAACCGGGTGATAATTGGTAAAAGTCATCTTGCTATAACCCGGCGAGCAGTGGAATAATGGGGCTGTTTTCCGCGTTAAATCCGGGTTTTGTAAGGATGTCGACGGAATGACCAATTTTGTCTGACCGATCATCCACGCAGCAATGGCGTAAGACGTATTGATCTTTCAGGCAGTTAGCGGGCTGCGGGTTGCAGTACTTCCCGGTATAAGGATTGTTCTCTGGAGAGTTCTACCCAGGCAATTCCCCTGATAATTGCGCTGTGTTTCCGTATGAAATACAGGCAACCGACACTCTGCGCCTCTTAAGCGAGCGACAACCGTGAGGTTGGCGACGTGAACAGACACGAGGCCATCGGTTCATACCCCGGAAAGCGTCACCTTGCCCGCAGCTTTGTCGTCAATGTAAGAATAACGAGTAAGTTACGATGAAAAGAATGTTAATCAACGCAACTCAGCAAGAAGAGTTGCGTGTCGCCCTTGTGGATGGGCAGCGCCTGTACGATCTGGATATCGAAAGTCCTGGACACGAACAGAAAAAAGCGAACATTTACAAAGGTAAAATCACCCGCATTGAACCAAGCCTTGAAGCTGCATTTGTCGATTACGGTGCTGAGCGTCATGGTTTCCTCCCTCTGAAAGAAATCGCCCGCGAATATTTCCCTGCAAACTACAACGCCCATGGCCGCCCAAACATCAAAGATGTTCTGCGTGAAGGTCAGGAAGTTATCGTTCAGATTGATAAAGAAGAGCGCGGCAACAAGGGTGCCGCACTGACAACCTTTATCAGCCTGGCGGGGAGCTATCTGGTGCTGATGCCAAACAACCCGCGCGCGGGGGGCATCTCTCGCCGTATCGAAGGTGATGACCGTACCGAGCTGAAAGAAGCGCTGGCAAGCCTTGAGCTGCCGGATGGCATGGGGCTTATCGTGCGTACCGCGGGCGTGGGCAAATCTGCCGAAGCGCTGCAGTGGGACCTGAGCTTCCGTCTGAAGCACTGGGAAGCTATCCAGAAAGCCGCAGAAAGCCGCCCTGCTCCGTTCCTGATCCACCAGGAAAGCAACGTTATCGTGCGTGCCTTCCGTGATTACCTGCGTCAGGACATCGGTGAGATTCTGATCGATAACCCGAAAGTGCTTGAGCTGGCTCGCCAGCACATCGCCGCGCTGGGTCGTCCGGATTTCACCAGCAAAATTAAACTGTACACTGGTGAAATCCCGCTGTTCAGCCACTATCAGATCGAATCCCAGATCGAGTCCGCCTTCCAGCGTGAAGTGCGCCTGCCGTCTGGCGGTTCTATCGTTATCGATACCACCGAAGCGCTGACCGCTATCGACATCAACTCCGCGCGTGCAACCCGCGGCGGGGACATCGAAGAGACGGCCTTCAACACCAACCTTGAAGCCGCTGATGAAATCGCCCGCCAGCTCCGCCTGCGCGACCTGGGCGGTCTGATTGTTATCGACTTCATCGACATGACCCCTGTTCGCCACCAGCGCGCGGTTGAAAACCGCCTGCGTGAAGCGGTGCGTCAGGATCGCGCGCGTATCCAGATTAGCCACATCTCGCGCTTCGGCCTGCTGGAGATGTCCCGCCAGCGTCTGAGCCCGTCGCTGGGTGAGTCCAGCCATCACGTCTGCCCGCGCTGCTCCGGCACCGGCACCGTGCGTGATAACGAATCGCTGTCTCTCTCTATCCTGCGTCTGATTGAAGAAGAAGCGCTGAAAGAGAACACCAAAGAGGTTCACGCCATTGTGCCTGTGCCGATTGCCTCCTACCTGCTGAACGAAAAACGTGCAGCGGTCAGCGCAATCGAGGCGCGTCAGGGCGGCGTTCGCTGCATCATCGTGCCAAACGACCAGATGGAAACCCCGCACTATCACGTGCTGCGTGTCCGTAAGGGCGAAGAGACCAGCACCCTTAGCTACCTGCTGCCGAAGCTGCATGAAGAAGAGATGGCGCTGCCTTCCGATGAAGAACCTGCCGAGCGCAAACTGCCAGAGCAGCCTGCGTTAGCGACCTTCATTATGCCTGAAGCACCACCGGAAGCGGCGCTGGAAAAACCTGCGGCCAAACCGGCGGCGCAGAAACCAGAAGCAACAGCCGCGAAAGTCCAGCCGGCGCAACCGGGTCTGCTGAGCCGCTTCTTCGGCGCGCTGAAGAAGATGTTTGCGGGTGAAGAAGTTCAGCCAGAGCAGCCGAAAGAAGAACCTAAAGCAGCCAAACCTGAACGTCAGCAGGACCGTCGCAAGCGTCAGAACAACCGCCGCGATCGTAACGACCGCAGCGACCGTAATGAGCGTCGTGACAGCCGCTCAGACAATAACGAAGGCCGTGAGCAGCGCGAAGACAACCGTCGCAACCGTCGCGAGAAACAGCAGCAGAATGTTGAAGATCGTGAAATTCGCCAGCAGGCGGGCGATGAGTCCGAGAAGAGCAAACAGCGCGACGAGCAGCAGCCACGCCGCGAACGCAACCGTCGTCGTAACGACGAGAAGCGTCAGGCGCAGCAGGAAGTTAAAAACCTGAACCGCGAAGAGCCCGCTGAGCAGCAGGACGGCGAGCAGGAAGAACGTACTCAGGTGATGCCTCGTCGTAAGCAGCGCCAGCTGTCACAGAAAGTGCGCGTTGGTGCGGCTCCGGTAGAAGAAACCACCGTAGTTGCGGCTGAAGCGGCAGAAACCGCAACAGGCACGCAGGTTGCAAAAGTTGACCTGCCAGCCGTCGTGGACAATAACGTTGAGCAGGATGAAAACGGTGAAAACCGTGACAACGCAGGTATGCCGCGTCGCTCCCGCCGTTCTCCGCGTCATCTGCGCGTGAGTGGCCAGCGTCGTCGTCGCTACCGTGACGAGCGTTATCCGACTCAGTCTCCAATGCCGTTGACCGTGGCGTGCGCGTCACCAGAAATGGCATCCGGCAAAGTCTGGATCCGTTATCCGGTCGCTCGCCTGGAGCAGGCTGTTGAAGAGCAGGCTGTGACCGAAGAGGTGATTGCTCCTGTAGCAGCGGTTGAAGATGCTGTGACCGAAGCAGCAACCGTGGTTGAACCTCAGGTTGTTGAAGCGGCAGAACCACACGCAGTGGACGTCGAAACCACCCATCCTGAAGTGATTGCCGCGCCGGTTGATGCCGCGCCGCAGATTATCGCCGAAGAAGATGTCGTGGTGGCTGAGGAAGTCGCTGAAGAGGCTGAACCAGTAGCCGCAGTGGAAGAAGCCGCTGAAACCCTCGTCGAAACCACCACTGAAGAAATCGTTCAGGACGTTGAGATTCAGGTTGAACCGGTTGTTGAAGAAGCGAAAGCGCCTGAAGTGGAGCCAGAGCCGGTTAAGGTTGTTGCCGCTCCTGCGCCTGCTCACGTTGCGACAGCGCCGATGACGCGCGCTCCGGCACCAGAGTATGTGCCTGAAGCACCGCGTCACAGCGACTGGGTTCGCCCGGCGTTCAGCTTTGACGGTAAAGGCGCTGCAGGCGGCCACAGTGCAACGCATCAGGCGACTGCACCAGCGACGCGTCCGCAGTCTGTCGAATAACGACGCAGAAAGTAAAAAGCCGACCTTCGGGTCGGCTTTTTTTATGGCTGCTGCACGGGCTTTCTCATCCCGGTGACCTCCGGCATGATCTGCCGCATTAGCTCCAGAAATCGCCGCAAGCGCGCCGGATAATACCGGGACCAGGGGTAAACCAGATGCACCGGTAACGCCGCCGGCTGCCACTCTGGCAGCAAATGTACCAGCCGACCTTCCCGGATATCATCCTGTACCGTCCAGCTGGATACTACCGCCACGCCAAGGCCGGTGAGTGCCGTATTGCGTGCGACATACAGACTGTCGGTGCTCAGGCGTGGGGTAATTATCACGCGCGCGGTGGCGGATGATGCCTCGTGAAAAAGCTCCACATGGCGCTGGTAGAAAGAGCTGATGGCAATCCAGGGAAGCTGCTGCAGATCCTCCGGGGCGTTAACCGTCGGAAAGCGGTCCAGCAATGCCGGAGAAGCCACCACCGAGCGCGGCACTTCGGCCAGCAGCACGGACACGGTCGCCGGGTCGACTTCCATTCCCACCCGAATAGCGCAGTCAAGGTTGTCGCCCAGAAAATCAGCCGACCGATCGTTGAGCATCCATTCAATAGAAAGCTGCGGATAACGCTGTAGAAATTCGGTTAGTGGTTTCAGGAGCTGATCCTGACCAAACGCATGCGGTGCCCGCACCCGCAGCACGCCTACAGGTTCATCTTCCGTCTGCCCCACCTCATCTTCCAGCGCCAGCCAGCTGTCAATTACCCGACGGGCATGCTGATAGCAGCGCTCCCCGTCATCCGTCAACCGCGTCGTGTGGGTGGTGCGCAACATCAGACGCACGCCCAGCATTGTCTCAAGCGACTGCAGCCGTCGGCTCACCGTGGCCTGGGTGGTGTCCAGCTGCCGTGCCGCCGCAGAAAGGGAACCCGCCTCCACAATGCGGACAAACGTCCGCATTAGCTCTACCCTGTCTATACGCTCAACTCTTTTCATTTACTTTTCATCTATACGTTCAACGTATAAGCGTTTTACCACCGCGCCCGCTACCGCCGCAAGGCGTACTGATGAAAAATAGCCTCACACGATGAATGAGGAACGTCTTATGAACACAACAACCGCCGCCCATGCCGTAAGCCGCTGGGTAATCTTAATGCTGGCGCTCGGTGCAGGCTTCAGCGTGGCATCCATTTATTATGCCCAGCCTCTGCTGCCTCTGATGGGCGCCGACCTTCACCTGAGTATCGAAGGAATGGGCCTGGTCCCGACCCTCACCCAGGCGGGATATGCCTTAGGGATCCTGTTCCTGCTGCCGCTCGGCGATCGCCACGACCGCAGAACATTAATCTTGATAAAGAGCGCGGCCCTGGCGCTGTTCCTGCTGGGCTGTAGCCTGACCGGACAGATCCACTCCCTGCTGCTGGCAAGCCTGCTCATCGGCATGGCCGCCACCATGGCGCAGGATATTGTCCCGGCTGCGGCGATCCTTGCGCCGGAAGGCAAACAGGGGAAAACCGTGGGTACGGTGATGACCGGTCTGCTGCTGGGTATTTTGCTCTCCCGAACCGTCAGCGGCGTGGTGGGCGAAGCGTTTGGCTGGCGCGTGATGTATCAGCTGGCTGCGGGAAGTATTGCGTTTATCGGCGTGGTGATGTGGGCCGTACTCCCTCGTTTCGCCGTTCACTCCACGCTGAGCTATCCCGCTCTGCTGCGCTCGATGGAACATCTGTGGCGTCGCTATCCCGCTCTGCGCCGTGCCGCGCTGGCCCAGGGTTTTCTGTCGATAGCCTTTAGCGCCTTCTGGTCTACGCTTGCGGTCATGCTGCTGGAACGCTATCACCTCGGGAGTGCCGTCGCAGGTGGATTTGGTATCGCAGGTGCAGCCGGTGCGTTGGCAGCCCCGCTGGCGGGCGGCCTGGCGGATAAACTGGGTGCCGGGAAAGTCACGCAGCTTGGTGCCGTCCTTGTGACCGTCTCGTTTGCCCTGATGTTCCTGATGCCCGCCCTGGGAGTTCACGGACAGCTGATTCTGATTGCCGTCTCTGCTATCGGGTTCGATCTGGGCCTGCAGTCCAGCCTGGTCGCGCACCAGAATCTGGTTTACAGCCTTGAGCCACAGGCGCGGGGTCGTCTGAACGCCCTGCTCTTTACCGTGATCTTTATCGGCATGGCGTTGGGTTCCGCGTTAGGCAGCAATATTTACACGCTGGCTGGCTGGACGGGCGTAGTTGCGCTGGCAACGGTTTGCGGCATCATTGCGCTGGCAATCCGTATGATTGAAAGCGCGCGGGTCGCCTCGGCACCAGCAGAAATGGCATAAAAAAAATGCCCAATCCAGACGGATTGGGCAGTAAAACATGCCCAGTTTCAAGACATGTTCCAAGAGGTCAAGATGTTATTTGTTCAGCTGGAACAGAGACATGCCCTGCATATCGCTAAACGCTTTATAAGAGGCCTGCAGGGCCGCCTGCTGCATGGTGTAAGAGGAAATCGCTTCGTTCCAGTCCACGTCCACCAGGTCGCTCATCTGCTTAGTCTGACCCAGCGCGCGGTCGTCACCCAGAGTATCGAGTTTTTCCAGTTCGTTCAGTTTAGTACCCACATCCGCAACGACCGTCAGAACGTTGTTCTGAGCGTTTTTAATACCGATCTGCGCGTTGGAAATCACCTGGCCTTGCGCGGCGGCCGCGGCCGGATCGTTCTCAATCGGCGTTTTCAACGAAGCAATGGCGGAATCAAGGATTTTAAACATGTTGGTATCGCCATACCCACCGCCCGGCAGCTCTTGTGCATTGCTGGTAATGCTCTCAAAGATCTGCTGGCCGGTATGACTGATCGCCATGTTTCGCGCCGTATCGACCTGCTGAGTGATCGCCTCAGTACCACCATTGTAGGTGCCGGTTGCGGCATCAAACGGTGCACTCTCGGTTTTGTATCCCGCAAAGATAAAGCGACCATTGCCATCCGTCGTGTTAGCCAGGTTCATCAGCTGGTCACGGATCCCCTGGATATCGGTCGCCAGAGAGAGACGGTCGTCATCGCTTAAGGTGCCGTTTGACGCGTAGACCAGCTTCTCACGCACGCTTGATAACGCGGTGTTCACCTGGGTCAGCACGTTATCTTCCAGCGACACTTTTTGCGTGGCAAAGGTGCGCGCTAACGCGAACTGGCTGTTTTGAGACTGAGACTGTGACAGCACAATAGACTGTGAAGCCGCGATAGGATCGTCCGACGGACGGTTAACGCGCTTGCCGGTGGACATTTGTTCACCGTAGCTCAGCCATCTGCTCTGGGAATCGGTGATCCCGCGCATGTTCTGTTCGTACATCATCTGGGTGCTAATACGCATTTTTCACCTCAACCTTAACGAATGTTGATAATTGCATCGAAGAGCGTACTGGCAGTCTGAAGCACCTGCGCGTTGGCGAGGTAATACTGCTGATAACGCTGCAGGTTGCCATACTCTTCGTCGAGGTTTACCCCAGAGATGGTCTGCTGCTGCTTAATTAACTGCGTTTCCACATTGGCTTTCGTCTGGCTACTGACTTTCAGTGAAGCGGTGGTGCTCCCTACGGTGCTCACCAGGGAGGCATAGGCATCGTTAAAGGTTTTGTTCCCGCCAACCACTTTGCTGTTTTGCAGGTCGAGCATTTTCTGCCCGTTGCGGTTATCGCTCTCACCGCCGTTCTGCACCGCGGCCATGGCCAGTTTGGATTCGTCACTGATGGACAGTTCCATGTTCATGATGACGTCAGAGACGGGCTTCACGGTAAAGCTGTCTTTGGCGTTGGCCGAACCGCTGACGTTCACGTTGAGACCATCAAACGACAGATTGCCGCTGGCATCCGGGCTCATGGTAAAGCTGGTCTTGTCCGACGTGCGGGTGATGGTCCAGTCGGTGCCGTTAAACTGCAGCTTATAGTCCGTTGCCTGAACTTTGGTGCTGTCCGCAACGGTGGCATTGACGACCGCCGTGCCACTATTTTTGCTGTTGGAAAGCACAGCCGGAGAACCGAAGCCGAACAGCTTGCCGCCCGCATCGCCGTTGGCATCAAAGCCGGCCTCGTGCTGCTTGTTCATCGCGTCAGCAAACGCCAGCGCCATCTGGTTCAGGTTATTACGAGCCTTATCCAGATCTTCCGCGCGGAAGGTCAGCAAACCGCCTAACGAACCGGTAGTGATCATCTTTTCCGGGATCTCGACATTACCCGCAACTTCATCGACGTAGGCGATAGTGGTGCGGGAAGGATCGGCGCTGGACTTCACGGCAGCCAGCTGGTTAGCTTTGCTGCCCTGCACCAGGCTGTAGCCGTTGCCGAAAGAGATGTTAAACGTGCCGCTATCCTGAACCGAAACTTCCACACCCACGATTTTGTTCAGCTCGTTGACGAGCTGATCGCGCTGGTCGAGCAGATCGTTAGGTGATGCGCCCGCGCCGACACCGGTGAGGCGGGAAATCTGATCGTTCAGATTGGCAATCTGTTTGGCATAGTTGTTGATCTGCGAAACGCTGGTTCCGATCGCCGTATTCACCTGCGTATCCTGATCGCGGAGATACTGATCGTTGGTTTTGAACTGATTGACCAGGCCGCCCGCTTTTCCCAGCACCGTCTGACGCGCAGCCGGGTCTTCCGCGTTGCTCACCAGCGTTTGCAGGCTCTTAAAGAAATCCTGCAGAGTGGTGGAAAGCGAGTTGGTGGTATCGGAGAGCACATCGTCAATTTTTGACATCTGCTGATAGCGCGTGGTCAGGCCGCTGCTCTGAGTCTGCGCGGCGCGCAGCTGGTTGGTGATGAAAGCGTCATATTCACGCTGGACACCGGAGACATACACCCCGTTACCCACCCAGCCACCGCCGGTCAGCGTGCTGTTAGATGCACCCAGCACCGTCGTCTGGCGGGTGTAACCTGCCACGTTATAGCTTGAAATATTATTACTGACGGTATTGAGTGCCGACTGCGCGGCACTGAGGCCACTCATGGCGCTGTTAATCAAACTGGACATGGGGGTTCCTTTTATACGTTCAGACACGAGTCCTGATGAAGGTTATCGGCAACCTCCACCGGGACTTGAGAACTTTCAGAACAGATTTTCGATATCTGTGCTATAGGCTTTGCTGACCTTCTCGCCCATGGATTTCAGCTGCTGGATCATGCTGGTAAGCTTGCGCGCGTAGTTCGGGTCGGTCGCGTAGCCCGCGTTTTGCAGGGCCTGAGCGCCCTGCTCCGCCGTTGCCGCCTGCGTAACGGCGGTATAACGCGGATTTCGGCTCAGCAGGCCTACATAATCGGATAAGGCTTCCAGATACGAGCTGTAGACGCGGAATTTGGCTTTCACCTTCACCGCCGCGCCGTTCTCGTATTCCGTAGTCGTGATCTCGGTGGTCGGCCCCTTCCAGCTGGAGGTGGCCTTCACGCCGAAGATGTTGAAGCTCGGGTCGCCGTTTTCCTTGCGGATCTGGCGCTGGCCCCAGCCCGACTCCAGCGCGGCCTGGGCCAGAATCAGGTGATGAGGCACGCCGCTCTGTTCACTGGCAAGCCGTGCCGGCAGAGAAAGCTGCGCCAGGAAGTCTTTGCTGTCACCGGAGAGCGCCTCGTCGCCGCTGCCCGTTGCCTTCGGTATCGCTTTACGCACCATCTGCGTCAGCGCCTGGTTCTGATAACTGGTCACCGTTTCGAGGTCGAACTTCATCGGCACCTGCGGCGGCTGCTCTTCTGGCTGAACACCCTGTGCGGCAGCGGTCTGTTTGACAATCATGTCAGCCAGACCGAGGCCTTTACCGGCGGTCATCTGCTGCGCAATCTGCTGGTCGTACATGCTGGTATAAAGACGCGTTGAATCGCTGCTGAACATCCCGTCTTTCGGCAGGGTTTCACGCATGCTTTTCAGCATCATCTGTACAAACATCCCTTCCACCTGGCGAGCAACCGGGCGGATATTCGCCGCCGGGTCTTTACCTGCTTTGGCTTTCAGTTCGTTGAGCGACTGGGCGTCCCAGGCGGCACTGGTCAACAGTTTGCTATCGGTCAGCATCAGATGATTTCCAGTTTGGCGCGCAGGCAGCCCGCGCTTTGCATCGATTGCAGAATGGACATCAGATCCATCGGCGTCGCGCCCAGGGCGTTCAGGGCACGCACCACGCTGTTCAGGTTGGCGCTGGAGCGCACGCTCTGCAGGGAACCGCCGCTCTGGCGTAAATCAATCTGCGTTTGCGGCGTCACTACCGTCTGACCGCCACCAAATGGTGTATCCGGCTGGCTGACGTTGGCGGAACGGTTAACCGTCACCGAGAGGTTACCCTGCGCCACGGCACAGCTATCCAGCGACACTTCCCGGTTCATCACCACGGAGCCCGTACGGGAGTTGATGATCACTTTGGCATCCTGCACCGGCACGTTCACTTCCAGATTCTGGATATCCGCCAGCATGCGCACCTGGTTGCTGCTGCCGGTAGAAGTGCGGATCTGCACGGTACGCGCATCCAGTGCCGTGGCATTGCCATAGCTGCGGTTGATGGTGTCGGCAATCTGCTGCGCCATCGTGAAGTCTTCATTATTCAGCTGCAGGTTGATGGTGTTGCCCGCACCAAACTGGGTCGGCAGTTCACGCTCGATGATCGCACCGTTGGTGATGCGCCCGCCGTTCAGCTGGTTCACCTGGACGCTGCTTCCACCAGCGGATGCGCCTGCCCCGCCGACCAGGATGTTCCCCTGCGCCAGCGCGTAGACCTGGCTGTCGACGCCTTTCAGCGGGGTCATCAGCAGCGTACCGCCGCGCAGGCTTTTGGCGTTACCCATTGAGGAGACCACCACGTCAATGGTCTGCCCCTGGCGCGCAAACGCCGGGTAGGAGGCAGTGACCATAACCGCGGCCACGTTTTTTAGCTGCATGTTGGTTCCCGCCGGCACGGTAATGCCGAGCTGGGAAAGCATGTTGTTTAAGCTTTGGGTGGTAAACGGCGTCTGGGTCGTCTGGTCACCGGTACCGTCCAGCCCCACCACCAGGCCATAGCCAATCAGCGAGTTCCCGCGGACGCCCTGAACGCTGGTGAGATCGCGAATGCGATCGGCCTGGGCAAACGTTGCGACAAGAACCAGCGCCGCGGCGAAGATCGATTTAAACATGGGTCACCTCGCTTACATCGGCGATAAATTAAGGAAGAAGCGCTGCAGCCAACCCATATTCTGCGCTTCATTAATGTAGCCGTTGCCGACGTACTCAATGCGCGCATCCGCCACCTGGGTGGACGGAACGGTGTTGGTGCCGCTGATGGTGCGTGGATTCACCACGCCCGAGAAGCGAATGAATTCAGTGCCCTGGTTAATGGCGATCTGTTTTTCACCCACGACGTGTAAATTGCCGTTAACCAACACCTGGTCAACCGTGACCGTCAGCGTACCGCTGAAGGTGTTGCTGGCGTTCGCACCACCTTTACCGTTAAAGGTGTTGCCGCCGGAGGCCTCAACATCCGCACGGGCATTGCCGAACAGGCCCTGCAGATAGCGTGGAACGGTGTCAAAGCCAAAATTGGTTTTGCCATCGCGGCTGGCGTTCGCCGACGAGCTCTTGCTCGCGCTGACGTTTTCCTGCAGCACAATGGTCAATGTATCGCCTACATTACGCGGGCGGCGATCTTCAAACAGCGGCTGATAGCCGTAGTTAATCGGCTGCGCGGTCTGGAAAATGGAGCCGTTTACAACTGGCGCAGGGCCAGGAACGGGTTGGGCAGTCGTCGCACCCTGGACCAATGGTTTAGACGGGATCAAAGCGCACCCGCTGAGGGTGACGGCCAGAACAGTCAGTATCGGATAACGAAACGCCGCGTTTTTTTGCATTGCCTTCATCTTCGAAAACAGGGAGCCGGTGCGGGGTTTACCGCACCGGGCTACACCTTAGAGTTGCGTCAGTTTCTGCAGCATCTGATCGGTCGTCGAGACTGCTTTACTGTTAATTTCATACGCGCGCTGGACCTGGATCATATTCACCAGCTCTTCCGCCACGTTCACGTTGGAGGTTTCGACATACCCCTGATACAGCAGACCGGCACCGTTCAGGCCTGGCGTACTTTCATTTGGCGTACCGGAGGATTGCGTTTCGGTGTAGAGGTTCTCACCAATGCTTTCCAGACCGGTATCGTTCATGAAGGTGGTCAGGTTGAGCTGTCCGACCTGGACCGGCGCGGCCTGCCCCTGCTGGGTCACGCTCACGATGCCGTCGCGGCCGATGGTAATGCTCAGGGCGTTCGCCGGAATGGTGATCGCAGGCTGAACCTGGAAACCGCCCGCCGTCACCAGCTGACCGTTCTGATCGACCTGGAAGGAACCGTCACGGGTGTAGGCAGAGGTCCCGTCAGGCAGCTGCACCTGGAAGAAGCCCTGGCCTTTGATCGCCACGTCTTTGCTGTTGTTGGTCTGAGACAGGTTGCCCTGGCTGTGCAGACGCTCGGTCGCCACCGGGCGAACGCCGGTACCGATCTGCAGGCCTGACGGCAGCGTCGTCTGTTCAGAAGACTGCGCGCCCGGCTGGCGGATAGTTTGATAAAGCAAATCTTCGAAAACGGCGCGCTGACGCTTGAAACCATTGGTGCTCACGTTTGCCAGGTTGTTGGCAATCACATCCATGTTGGTTTGCTGCGCGTCCAGGCCAGTTTTCGCGATCCATAAAGAACTGATCATAAAGAGTCCTGTTAACTCATCGACAGAAGTTGGTTAGCCTTGCCCGCGTTTTCGTCCACGCTGCTGATAATTTTCATCTGCATTTCAAAACGACGGGCGCTGGCGATCATGTCGCTCATAGCGGCTACCGGCTTAACGTTGCTGCCTTCCAGAACGCCGGACATCACGCGGATGCTCGGATCGGCCTGTAAAGTGGCACCACGGGTAGCCTGAGCTGCCTGGGTCAGACGGAACATGCCGTCGTCGCCGCGCTGCACCTCTTTGCCTTCCGCTTTGACCAGCTTCAGACGCCCGACGGGGGCAACGGTGTTGGCCGGATCGCCCGGGTTCAGCGCCGAGATGGTGCCGTCCGCGGCGATGGTCAGCTCAGAGCCTTCCGGCACGGTCAGCGGGCCCGCTTCACCCATCACCGGATGCCCCTGAATCGTCAGCTGGCCGGTCGCGCTGACCTGGATATTCCCGTTACGGGTATAGCCTTCGCCACCGTCCGCCGTTTGCACCGCCAGCCAGCCGTCCTGCTGCAGAGCAACGTCCAGCGGGCGTGAGGTGTAATCCATCTGCCCTGGCGTCATGTCTGCACCCGGGGTGGATGCCGCCACCAGCGTACGGGTCGGCAGAGAGAGCCCTTCTACCGGCACCGCGCGCAGCGCATTCAGCTGCGCGCGAAAGCCCGGCGTAGAGGCGTTTGCCAGGTTGCTGGCGGTAACGGCCTGCTGGCTGAGCGTCTGACTTGCCGCGCCCATCGCGGTATATATTGCGTGATCCATTGCGCTTTCCTGTTAGCCGCTTAACGCAGGTTAACCAGCGTGTTGAGGATCTGATCCTGGGTCTTGATGGTCTGCGCATTCGACTGATAGTTACGCTGCGCGACAATCATGTTCACCAGTTCTTTACTCAGGTCCACGTTAGAGGCTTCCAGCGCGCCGTTGGTCAGCGTGCCGAAGTTACCGGAGCCCGCGGTGCCCAGCAGGGCAACACCGGAAGACTGCGTGGCAGACCAGACGTTATCCCCTTCGGACTTCAGACCTTCGTTGTTGGCGAAGTTTGCCAGCACGATCTGGCCCAGCACCTGAGTCTGCTCGTTGGAGTAGTTCCCGACGACGGTGCCGTCATCGTTAATCTGATAGCTGACCAGGTCGCCCGGCTTGAAGCCGTTCTGGTTGGTCGCCACGATATTGTTTGCACCGGTGTTCTGCTGCATGGAGTTAGCAAAACTCATCGCGAAGGTCGCCGGGTCCGCACCTGGGATAGTCGCGGTAGTGATGTTGATGTTTCCACCCCCGATCAACGTACCGTTATTATCGAAGGTCAACGTCGTGGCCACTGCCGCCGCGCTGCCTGCCACGCTGCCGTCCTGGGCATACACTTTCCAGGAGTTAGCCGGGGTCGCATCTTTGACGTAAAACAGGTTCATGTTGTGCGCATTACCCTGGCTATCAAAGACGGTTACCGTACCTTTTTTGTTGTAGGTATCCGGGTTGGCCGGATCGAAGGCGGCAGTTGGTGCGGCATCGGTGGAGTTGAGGTTAATCTGCTGGGAAGCCGTGGTGGTGGACTTTGCGGCCATCAGCGTGGTCGGGATATTAATCGCCTGCGGATTCGCACCGGTCTGAACCGTTGATGGCGTTCCGGCAACCGGATATCCCGTTAATTGCATCCCCTGCATGTTCACCAGGTTACGGTTTTCGTCCAGCTTGAACTGGCCGTTACGGCTGTAGAACACCGAGCCGTTTGCATCGACCATACGGAAGAAACCGTTCTGGCTGATGGCAACGTCCAGGCCACGACCGGTGTTGGTGGTGGTACCGTCGGTAAAGTCCTGAGTGATGCCCGCAACTTTTACGCCCAGACCCACTTTGGAACCGGCAAACATATCTGCAAAAGACGCAGAACCGGATTTGAAACCATAGGTCGCGGAGTTGGCGATGTTGTTGCCAATGACGTCCAGGTTGGTGGCCGCAGCATTCAGGCCGCTGACCGCTTGAGAAAAGGCCATGACTTACTCCTGATAAGTGTTAAGGCTTAGATAATCTGCCGAACTTCGTCGAGTGTGGTGGTACCAGAGGTACCCAAATCCAGTTTGTTGCCGTCGCCCCCTTTAATCACGCCCTGAACCAGCGCGAACTGCAGCGGCTGCGCCACCAGCTGGGTCGTCCCGTTGCTGGCGCTAATCGCGACTTTGTAGGAGCCATTTGGTGCTTTCGTGCCGTCGGTCAGGCTGCCGTCCCAGGTAAAGGTGTGAACGCCCGCTTTCAGCTCGCCGATGTCGATGGTGCGAACCACGGCGCCGGTTGAGTCGGTGATCGTCGCCGTCACTTTGTCAGCCGCCTGCTGCAATTCAACGCCGAACGGCGTAGTGGTGGTGGTCGATGTACCGTCGGTGGTGCTGGTGCCCGCCAGGATCGTGGTCCCCGGGATCATCACCCCGTGACCAATCAGGCTTGCCGCCTGCAGGGACTGAGCGCTGTTAATCTGACCGGAGACGGAACCGAGGGTGGTGTTCAGTTTCTCAATGCCGCTCACGGTACTGATCTGCGCAAGCTGCGTGGTCAGTTCGTTGTTCTGCATTGGGTTAGTCGGATCCTGGTTCTTAAGCTGCGCCACCAGCAGCGTCAGAAAACTGCTCTGCAAATCGGAGGCATTGCTTCCCGTCAGGGAGCTGGAGCTTGTCGAACTTTTGGTGTTGTTAACACCCGTGTTCGTCGGATCATTCACATTTACGGCGATGGACATGCATGTCTCCTTTACTGGCCGAGAGTGAGTGTTTTGAGCATCATGCTCTTCACGGTATTAAGCACTTCGACGTTCGCCTGGTAGCTACGGGACGCCGACATGGAGTTCACCATCTCGCCTACCACATCCACGTTTGGCATCTTCACGTATCCGTTAGCGTCCGCGAGCGGGTTACCTGGCTCATACACCAGCTTGTCCGGCGCCTGGCTCTCAACCACGTCAGACACCTTCACGCCGCCCGTCGCCGCGCCTGGCGCAGCGTCGACCTGAAACACAACCTGTTTGGCACGATAAGGCTGTCCGTCAGGTCCGGTCACGCTGTCGGCGTTCGCCAGGTTACTGGCGGCCACGTTCAGACGTTTGGACTGGGCGGTTAACGCCGAGCCGGCGATATCAAAAATATTCAGCAAGGCCATTTATCAGTTGCCCCCCTGCAGGACGTTCATCATGCCTTTGATTTGTCCGCCGAGTACGGTCAGGCCCGTCTGGTATTTCAGGCTGTTATCGGCAAACTGCGTACGCTCCCGGTCCATATCCACGGTGTTACCGTCGAGTGAAGGCTGGTCAGGGATGCGATAAAGTAAATCGGTCGCTGGCGCGGTCATCGCCTGAGCGGGAATATGGCGAGAGGATGTCATGGCGAGTGCAACACCGGTTCCTTCGGCACGTCCACGCTCCATCACCTTTTTGAGCTCACTGGAAAAATCAATATCGCGCGCCTGATACCCGGGCGTATCGGCGTTAGCGATGTTGGCGGCTAAAATCTCCTGCCGCTGGGCGCGTAAATTGAGCGCTTCCTGCTGAAAACGTAACGCGGCGTCGAGTTTATCGAGCATGTCTCCTCCGCTGATGGCAAAATTTCAGTTCACAGCTTAAATCTCACCCGGTCTCCCCTATCGACGGAATAAGCACAAAATGCGTCGCTATTTATTCCGTTGATGCAAAACCACTGCAGGTAGAATTCATCCAACTCTGGAAACGGTGGAACTTGCGATGCAAACGTTAAAACGTGGCCTGATGGCAACCTTCTTGCTGTTTAGCCCTCTGGTGAGTGCCGGGGATTTACAGGATGCGCTGACGAATTTTTTTGCCCAGAAGCTGGCGGGATTTAGCGATGACGTTAACGTGACCATCCGCACGCCGCCGAATCTGTATCCGACCTGCGAGCAACCGTCATTCAGCGTGACGGGGACCACGAAGCTGTGGGGCAATGTGAACGTCCTGGCACGCTGCGCCAACGAAAAACGCTATTTACAGGTTGCAGTTCAGGCGACGGGCAATTATGTTGTCGCCGCCGTCCCCATTGTGCGTGGCAGCGCGCTGCAGGCAAACAGCGTGACGTTAAAGCGCGGGCGTCTGGATCAGCTCCCGCCGCGGACAATGCTGGACATTAACCAGGCACAGGACGCCGTCAGCCTGCGCGATGTCGCGCCGGGCCAGCCGATTCAGCTCTCCATGCTGCGCCAGGCGTGGCGTGTCAAAGCTGGACAGCAGGTGATGGTCGTTGCCAACGGAGACGGCTTTAGCATCAACAGTGAAGGGAAAGCTTTAAACAATGCCGCGGTAGCGCAAAACGCCCGCGTCAGAATGTCCTCAGGCCAGGTGGTGAGCGGAACCGTCGATTCTGATGGGAATATTCTGATTAACCTATAATCTTTTTAAAGATTTCGCGGCGCGTGCCGATAAATATTCCACTAATGATGATGTCAGGCGCAAACGCCGCGAACCCTCGATGAGGACAACACTATGAGCATTGATCGTACATCAGCCCTGAAGCCGGTAAGCGCTGTACAGCCTCGCGAAACGAACGACGCTACCCCTCAGAAAACGCGTCTGGAAAAACCGTCAACGTCTAACAGCACCAGCGTGACCCTGAGCGATGCCCAGGCAAAACTGATGCAGCCAGGCAGCAACGATATCAATATGGAACGTGTTGAAGCGCTGAAAACGGCTATTCGCAACGGTGAGCTGAAAATGGACACCAGCAAAATCGCTGATGCCCTGATTCAGGAAGCACAGAGTTTCTTACAGAGTAACTAACCGTATGAGTCGACTGTCAGAAATACTGGATCAAATGACGGTTGTCCTGAACGACCTGAAAACGGTAATGGATGCTGAACAACAGCATCTCTCTTCCGGTCACATTAACGGCAGCGCGCTGCAGCGTATTACTGAAGATAAGAGTTCGCTGCTGGCCACGCTGGATTATCTGGAGCAGCAGCGCCGCGCCGAGCAGGACTCGAAGCGCAGCGCCAATGACGATATTGCCGAGCGCTGGCAGACCATTACCGAAAAAACCCAGCATCTTCGCGATCTCAACCAGCATAACGGCTGGCTGCTTGAAGGCCAGATAGAGCGTAATCAGCAGGCGCTTGAGGTGCTGAAGCCGCATAAAGAAACCGGACTGTACGGCGCGGATGGTCAGACGGCGACGGCACGTATTGCGGGTGTAAAAAAGATTTCGATTTGACGCGTAAGCGACAAATCATGCAATGGGGAGCACCCTGAGGTGAACTCCCCTTTTGGCGTTTATGCCGTCCGGCGGGTAAACTCTTTCACTTTGAAGCCCAGCACGGCGAGCGTGGCAAAATACGCTACCACCCCAACGCCCACCACGGCCATCAGCCGCATCAGACGATAAGGCATCGTACCCAGAGACCACTCCGGCATGACGTACATCATCCCGATGAGTGCCGCAGACATCACCAGCACCGCCACGACCAAACGCACGAGGAAACTTGCCCACCCCGGCTGCGGCGTAAAGATATCCTGCTTGCGCAGCTGCCAGTAAAGCAGCCCGGCATTCAGACAGGCCGCCAGACCAATAGAAAGCGACAAGCCGGCATGCTTCAGCGGGCCGATAAATGCCAGGTTCATCAGCTGCGTCATAATCAGCGTCACAATGGCAATTTTCACCGGCGTTTTAATGTCTTGACGCGAATAGAACCCCGGCGCCAGCACTTTGACGACAATCAGCCCCATCAATCCCACCGAGTAAGCGACCAGCGCGCGCTGGGTCATCGCGGCGTCAAACGCGGTGAATTTCCCGTACTGGAACAGCGACACCGTCAGCGGCTTGGCGAGGATCCCCAGCGCTACCGCGCTTGGCAGGGCCAGCAGGAAGCAGAGACGCAGGCCCCAGTCCATCAGGCGGCAGTATTCGTCATGGTTGCCGCTGGCAAAGCTTTTCGACAGCGACGGCAGCAGGATGGTCCCCAGCGCCACGCCCAGCACGCCGGACGGGAACTCCATCAGGCGGTCAGCGTAGTACATCCACGAGACAGAACCCGACACCAGGAAAGAGGCAAAAATGGTGTTGATGATAAGCGAGATCTGGCTGACGGAGACGCCAAGAATGGCGGGCCCCATCTGCTTGATAACGCGCATCGCTCCGGCATCTTTGAGGTTGATGCGCGGCAGCACCAGCATGCCGATTTTCTTCAGATGCGGCAGCTGATACGCCAGCTGCAGCACGCCGCCCACGGTGACCGCCCAGGCCAGCGCCAGCACCGGCGGGTTGAAGTGCGGCGCGGCGAACAGCGCAAAACCGATCATGCTGACGTTGAGAAACGTCGGCGCAAACGCCGGAACGGAGAAGCGGTTCCAGGTGTTCAGGATAGCCCCCACCAGCGAGGCCAGCGAGATCAGCAGAATATAGGGGAAGGTAATGCGCAGAAGCTGCGAGGTCAGGGCAAATTTATCCGCCGTGTCGGCAAAGCCGGGCGCGGTCACCATAATGACCCAGGGCGCGGCCAGCATACCGACTACCGTCACCACGGCCAGCGCCAGCGTCAGCAACCCGGAGACATAAGAGACAAACACGCGCGTCGCGTCTTCACCCTGCTTGCTTTTATATTCCGCCAAAATGGGCACAAACGCCTGGGAGAACGCCCCTTCAGCAAAAATGCGACGCAGCAGGTTCGGCAGCTTGAACGCCACGAAAAAGGCGTCCGTTGCCATCCCTGCACCAAAGACCCTTGCCACAATGGCATCGCGCGCAAAACCGAGAACGCGAGAGAACATGGTCATCGAGCTGACGGCCGCCAGCGATTTTAATAAGTTCATTAACGTGAATTTCCAGAACCATACGGATTTATAGACCGGGAACGCACAAGCGCCACCCGGCAAAGCCAACAAGCGGCGCTTAGTCTAACCCGATTTCAACGAATTACTATCCGCAGATGTTACAGCGAGTTATTCACTCATGGCCTCGCGCCAGAGCCGTTCCACAATGCGCTGAGCCAGAATGGCCTGCTCGCCGGACGTTTCAGGAACCGTCTGATTTTGCACGCAGGTGATAAAGTGGCGGGCACATCCAGCGAAACCTCGTTGCTCCAGAGTGCTTTGCCAGCCGGGGACCGGCTGCATCACCACGCCGCCGCCCTTCTCTTCCCGCCATTCACGCATGTCGGTAACGTCGTACAGCGCGCCGTCGGTTACCGCCTGCACGGATTCCCGCTGGCTGCCCGCGCGGCGGTGCATGCTGGTGGTGACCTGAAGATGCTCAACGGCAAAATGGTGTTCCGCATACACCATCTGCCCCTGTTCGTTGGTGACAAGAGTGCCGCTTTTCAGCAGCGCTTCGCCGTTAGTCAGCCACAGCGCGGTGTCCACCACGTGGAGGTAGTCATCGAGAAGGGTAAAGCGCAGATCGTTCGGCCCCACGCTGTCGGTGCGGTGCTTATCCATGCGCAGCGAGGCCATATTGCCGGACTGCGCCTTCAGCTGCTGGTAAAGCGGCGCGAAGCGGCGGTTGAAACCGACCATCAGCGTCAGTTTTTTACGTGCCGCCAGCTCAATCAGCCGTTCAGCGTCCTGAACATTTTCCGCCAGCGGTTTATCCACGCAGACGTGAACCCCCGCATTGAGCAACTCGCTCACCACCTGATAGTGGGTTGCCGTTGAGGTATGCACAAAGACCGCATCGCACTCGCGGGCCAGATCCTGGAGCGATGCCGCATACGGGATACGCCAGGTTTCACAGATACGTTCTGCCTTTTCTCGGGTGGGTGACCATGCCCCTTGCAGCGTCCAGTCAGACGCAGCGCCCAATACGGGCAGCCAGGCTTTCTGCGCAATACCGCCCAGCCCCACCACGCCAATGCGTAATTTTTTCACCGTTAGTCTCCCAAATGTGCCAGCAGTGCATCCAGACGCTGTTTCAGCCCGGCCACCTCGTCTTCCAGCGCCTCTACGCGCGCGGCAAGGTCGTCACGGGTTGCAGGGCTCGATTCCGTCGCCGCGCTTGCGGCGTCAACGTCGCCGCTGAAGAGATGCATGTAGCGGCTCTCACGTTTACCCGGCTCGCGCGCCAGGCGCACCACGAAAGGGCCATCCTCACGCGCGGCCAGCCCTTCCAGGGTCTGTTCGACTTCCTGCATGTCGCTGAACTCATGCATTCGGGAAGCGCGCGTTCGCAGTTCCCCCGGCGTTTGCGCCCCGCGCAGCAGCAGCGAGGTAATAACCGCCACTTCCGCGCTGTTCAGCTTCAGATCGCCAAATTCGGAGTTACAGAAGCGCTGCTCGTATTTGGTCACGCGGTTGCCGAAGCCGCTGACGGTGCGCAGATAGTGGCGCTTCACCAGCGCATCCAGCACGTCCTGAACCTCATGCTCGCTGAGATTCATCACCGGCTCGCGGTTGGTCTTCTGGTTGCAGGCCATGGTCACGGCGTTAACAGAGAGCGGATACTGCTCCGGCGTGGTGACCTGTTTTTCGAGTAAGCACCCAATCACGCGCGCTTCCGTACCGTTTAGCTGATACTTCATCTTTTCTCCTTAACGACCTGCGGTCCAGTCACGGGTGGTTAATGCCGTCAGAACGTGGTCGCGCCACTCTCCGTCTATCAGCAGATAGTCTTTGGCATAACCCTCTTTCTCAAACCCTAAACGCGCCAGCAAATTCCCGCTGCGCTGATTATGCGGCATGTAGTTCGCCATAATGCGATGGATATGCTGCGTGCGTTGCATATAGCGGATGGCTACCGTTAACGCCTCGTACATCAGCCCCTGCCCCTGCCATTTCTGGCCGATGGAATAGCCAAGGTAGCAGGCGTGAAACGATCCCCGCACCACGTTTGAAAAATTGGCGATCCCGATAATCTCTTTCTCTTCTGGATCCAGCAGCGCGAAATAAAACGCGCTGCCCTGCTTATGAAATTCAGCGATCATGCTGAGGCGTGCCTGCCAGCCGGAGGGGTAACAATGGCTCTCATCCCGAACGGGTTCCCAGGGTTTTAAAAACTGGCGATTCTCGGCGTAATAATCCGCCAGACGCCAGGCATCACGCTCATGCACAAGACGAACGACCAGCCTGTCCGTTGTCAGACGCACTTTTGGCACATTACTGCGATAGCCAAACATCAATACCACTCCTTCCCGTCACTTCAGCTTACCCATTAGCTTTACTATACCTGCGCCCGTGCCGTCTGTGAAAACAGTGACATACCATTTTGACCTCTTTTCACATTTTTCGATGAGAACTCTCTATCAAAGCACCGTTTTGATAAAAAAATATTGTCGCGCCCGGGGGTGGGAAAAAACGCGGCGACACCGCAGAATGTTAGCGTGCTCATCTTCTTATTTTCCCTGGAGGGAAAATGTCCCGCGTATCACAGGCCAGGAGCCTGGGTAAATATTTCCTGCTCGTCGATAACATGCTGGTCGTGCTCGGCTTTTTTGTCGTGTTCCCCCTCATCTCGATCCGCTTTGTCGATCAAATGGGCTGGGCGGCATTAATGGTTGGGATTGCCCTGGGGCTACGTCAGTTTGTCCAGCAGGGTCTGGGCGTCTTTGGCGGGGCGATCGCTGACCGCTTTGGCGCTAAACCGATGATCGTGACCGGAATGCTGCTCCGCGCGGCAGGCTTTGCCACGATGGCGATCGCCCACGAGCCTTGGCTGCTGTGGTTTTCCTGCTTTCTCTCCGGTATCGGTGGCACCCTGTTTGACCCGCCGCGCACC
This sequence comes from Enterobacter cloacae complex sp. I3, assembly GCF_014896175.1. Lineage (NCBI taxonomy): Bacteria > Pseudomonadati > Pseudomonadota > Gammaproteobacteria > Enterobacterales > Enterobacteriaceae > Enterobacter > Enterobacter cloacae complex sp. I3. The sequence continues at coordinate 19,093 of NZ_JADBQZ010000025.1, read as the reverse complement.
GCGCTGGTGGTAAAGCTGATTCGTCCTCAGCACCGCGGCCGCTTCTTCTCCATTCTGATGATGCAGGACAGCGCCGGGGCGGTTGTTGGCGCCCTGCTGGGCAGCTGGCTACTGCAGTACGATTTCCGTCTGGTTTGCGCGGCCGGGGCGGTGCTGTTTATTCTGTGCGCCCTGTTTAACGGCCTCTACCTTCCGGCCTGGAAGCTGTCGACGGTAAAAGCCCCGGTGCGCGAGGGGCTAGGACGCGTCCTGCGCGACAGGCGTTTTGTCACCTACGTGTTGACCCTGACCGGCTATTACATGCTGGCCGTACAGGTGATGCTGATGCTGCCAATCATGGTGAACGATATTGCGGGCACGCCTGCTGCCGTAAAATGGATGTACGCCATTGAAGCCTGCCTGTCATTAACGCTGCTTTATCCGATTGCCCGCTGGAGTGAACGGCGTTTTCGCCTGGAGCATCGCCTGATGGCCGGGCTGTTTCTGATGACGCTGAGCATGATGCCGATCGGTCTGGTAAACACGCTTCAGCAGCTTTTTACGCTGATCTGCACCTTCTATATCGGCTCCATCATCGCCGAGCCCGCCCGCGAAACGCTGAGCGCCTCGCTTGCGGATGCGCGTGCGCGCGGCAGCTATATGGGCTTCAGCCGCCTGGGTCTGGCCTTTGGCGGTGCGCTGGGTTACGCCGGCGGCGGCTGGCTGTTCGATGCCGGCAAAGCGCTGAACCAGCCGGAACTCCCCTGGATGATGCTCGGCGTGGTGGGCGTCATGACGCTTCTCGCCCTGTGGTGGCAGTTCAGCCAGAAACGCAGCGCGAGCGGCATGCTCGAGCCTGGCGCGTAGCCTTTCCCTCGGGCGGGAGCCTCTCCCGCCCCACTTCTCAGTTTTTTCTGCTGGTTTCTGCCCATTCACGCTGACATACTGGCGTAACAGGACAGAAGCGCCGATTTTTCGTTGAGGAGCACTATGAAGAAAATTGTCTTAGCCGCGGCATTCGTTGTCAGCGGTCTGCTGGTGGGCTGTAACCAGCTTACGCAATATACCGTCAGTGAGCAGGAAATTAATCAGGCGCTGGAAAAACATAACAATTTCTCTAAAGACATTGGCGTGCCCGGGCTGGCCGATGCCCACATCGTACTCACCAATCTCACCAGCCAGATTGGCCGCGAAGAGCCGAATAAAGTCACTCTCGCAGGCGATGCCGCGCTTGATATGACGTCCCTTTTTGGCAATCAGAAAGCCAACATCAAGCTCAAGCTGAAGGCGCTCCCCGTTTTCAACAAAGAGAAAGGGGCGATATTCCTGCAGGAGATGGAAGTGGTCGATGCGCAGGTTTCGCCGGACAAAATGGCGCCGGTACTGCAAACCCTGATGCCCTATCTGAACCAGTCGCTGCGAAACTACTTTAACCAGCAGCCGGCGTATGTCTTAAGCGAAGACAACAGCAAGGGTGAAGCCCTCGCGAAGAAATACGCAAAAGGGATAGAGGTGAAACCGGGAGAGATCGTTATTCCTTTCACCGATTAACCTGAAGGGCGCTGCGGCGCCCTTTTTTTTACGGAAAAGTGTGCAAACGAAAACGTTTCCGCTTATGATTTGTGTCCGGCAAAAACAGCCATCCTTATGACTGATTCCTGACAAGCCGGAGCTTCCATGACTGCACAACCCCAGGTTCTTAAAATCCGCCGCCCAGACGACTGGCATATCCATCTGCGCGATGGCGATATGCTGAAAACCGTCGTGCCCTATACCAGTGAAATTTATGGCCGCGCGATTGTCATGCCAAACCTGGTTCCGCCAGTCACCACCGTCGATGCCGCCATTGCCTACCGTCAGCGCATTCTGGATGCCGTTCCGGCGGGACATGATTTCACCCCGTTGATGACCTGCTACCTGACCGATTCACTGGATCCGAACGAAGTGGAACGCGGGTTTAACGAAGGCGTATTTACGGCGGCGAAACTCTACCCTGCGAACGCCACCACCAACTCCAGCCACGGCGTCACCAGTATTGATGCCATCATGCCGGTGCTGGAGCGCATGCAGAAACTGGGCATGCCGCTGCTGGTACACGGTGAAGTAACGCATGCGGAGATTGACATCTTCGACCGTGAAGCCCGTTTTATCGAAACCGTGATGGAGCCCCTGCGCCAGCGCCTGCCGGCGCTTAAGGTGGTCTTTGAGCATATCACCACCAAAGACGCGGCAGAGTATGTTCGCGACGGTAACGAGCTGATCGCTGCGACCATCACCCCACAGCATCTGATGTTTAACCGTAACCATATGCTGGTGGGCGGGGTGCGCCCTCACCTGTACTGCCTGCCGATCCTCAAGCGCAACGTTCACCAGCAGGCGCTGCGCGAACTGGTCGCCAGCGGATTCACGCGTGCGTTCCTGGGCACAGACTCCGCGCCTCACGCCCGCCATCGCAAAGAGGCAAGCTGCGGCTGCGCGGGCTGTTTCAACGCCCCAACGGCGCTTGCCAGCTACGCAACCGTATTTGAAGAGATGAACGCGCTGGAACATTTCGAAGCGTTCTGCTCCCTCAACGGCCCGCGCTTCTACGGCCTGCCGGTCAATGACACCTTCATTGAGCTGGAGCGCAAAGCGAGCCTGGTTGAGGAGTCTATCGCGCTGACGGATGACACGCTGATCCCCTTCCTGGCAGGTGAAACCGTAAGCTGGACGGTAAAACGCTAAAAAATCAACGCCCCTTGTTGTCAAACCGATAACATGCCTGTATAAATAAACAGTATATTACACAGGGGGCATTTATGCGTATTGAAGTCACCATAGCCAAAACTACCGTTCTGCCTGCCGGCGCGCTTGACGCTCTGGCAGGCGAATTATCCCGTCGTATTAACAACACCTTTCCCGACAACGCGGGCGCCGTAACGGTGCGTTACGCCGCAGCGAACAACCTCTCCGTCATGGGTGCCGCAAAAGAAGATAAAGATCGCATCAGCGAAATCCTGCAGGAAACGTGGGAAAGCGCAGACGACTGGTTCATTACCGATTAACACTGCTCCCTCATTGTGTTTTTTGCCGGGTCGCCCCGGCTTTTTTTTGCCTGTAATTTCGAAAGTTCAAATTAATTCAGCGTGTTCTTAAAAAATCGTGAACGAGATGGTGTTTTATTGTTCGAACAATCCTAAAAAGCAGAAAAATGTGTTGCTACCTGTTTATTTTTCCCGTTGGAACCCTTATTACTTGGTATACTGAAGAAGCTTTCAGAAAAACATGCATTGAACCTCAGAGCCGTTGTCTTCTAACACGCATTAAGGGGGTTATAATGGAAAAGAATAGTGAAGTCATCCAGACCCATCCGCTTGTAGGCTGGGATATCAGTACCGTAGATAGCTACGATGCACTGATGCTGCGTTTGCACTACCAGACCCCAAATCAACTCAACCGTGACGAAGCGGAAGTGGGACAGACGCTGTGGCTAACAACAGACGTCGCCCGTCAGTTTATTTCTATTTTAGAGGCAGGCATTGCAAAAATAGAATCTGGCGACTATCAGGAAAATGAGTATAAACGGCACTAACCTTATGCCCACTTTTCACTCAACAGGCACCCTCGCGGTGCCTTATTTATTTCCCGCTTGTTTACGCCCGCGTTGTTAATTACTCTGCTAACAAACCGTAAGTTTACGAGATGCATATGAGATACGACTTAATCATTATTGGTAGCGGCTCCGTTGGGTCGGCCGCCGGTTATTACGCAACGCAGGCAGGGCTAAACGTCCTGATGATTGACGCCCACCTGCCGCCGCATAGCGAAGGTAGCCATCATGGCGATACCCGTCTCATTCGCCATGCCTATGGCGAGGGGGAGCGCTACGTTCCGCTGGTGCTTCGCGCCCAGACGCTGTGGGACGAGCTGGCGAAACAGACTGAAGAGCGCATTTTCGAACGCACGGGGATCATCAACCTCGGTCCGGCCCGTTCAGAATTTCTCGCCAACGTCGAACGCAGCGCGAAAGCCTTTAATCTTGACGTAGAGAAGCTGGACGCGGCGGCCATTACCTCGCGCTGGCCTGAAATTACCGTCCCGGAGGATTATATCGGCCTCTTTGAAGCCAACTCCGGTGTGCTGCACTGTGAAACGGCGATCAAAACCTGGGTCGATCTTGCCGCCAAAGCGGGCTGTGCGCAGCTGTTCAATTGCCCCGTAGAGGCCATCACGCATGATGCAAACGGCGTTACGGTGAAAACCGTAGACGGGGAATATTCGGCTTCCCGCCTGCTTATTAGCGCAGGAACCTGGGTTACCCGCCTGCTCCCGGACCTGCCGATCCAGCCGGTACGCAAGGTCTTCTCCTGGTTCCAGTCGGACGGGCGTTACAGCGCGCAAAATAAATTCCCGGCGTTTACCGGCGAGTTACCCAACGGCGATCAGTTCTACGGTTTCCCTTCCGAGAAGGACGCTCTCAAGATTGGAAAACACAACGGCGGGCAGGTCATCTCCTCACCTGAGGAGCGCAAGCCGTTTGGCGCCTGCCCGCAGGACGGCTCAGAAGCCTTCTCGTTCCTGCGCAATATTCTCCCGGGCGTCGGTGGCCTGCTTTATGGCGCGGCCTGCACCTATGACAACACGCCGGATGAAGACTTTATCATTGATACGCTGCCGGGACATGACAACACCCTGCTGATTACCGGGCTGAGTGGCCACGGCTTTAAGTTCGCTTCGGTGTTGGGTGAAATCGCCGCGCAGTTTGCCCAGGGTATCACGCCGCAGTTTGATCTGACGCCGTTCTCACTCTCGCGTTTTAACGGATAATCGGCCACGGGCTCCGGCGGCATCGGGGCCCGTTTTCTTCGTACTCAATAGTGGGGCGTTATGCGCAGGATAGTGGATTTCCTCATCAATAACATTCGCGAACACTTTATGCTCTACATCTTATTGTGGGCGCTGCTCGCTATCGTTGATGTTATTTACATTGTGTTTTATTGAAAGTGACAATTGACGTTAACTGACGTTACTTTATGTTTATTTAAGGTTTTTTCTTCTGCTAAATACGTCTTGCACGAAGCCATTGAATTAATCTTGCCGTTTCTTTTCAAAATCGCTGAAATAAATAAAATAAAAATCAATAGTCAATTATTTCAGTTGCAATATCGCGTCTTCCCGTTCATTTTTACCTTTCGGTTAATTTGAAAATGGACATTCTGATGCAATTGCGTAACTCCTCCCGGCGCTACGGAATAATATCCATAAGTTTGCACTGGATATTTGCCATTGCCGTCTACGGTATGTTCGGACTTGGACTCTGGATGGTCACGCTCAGCTATTACGATGGCTGGTATCATCAGGCACCCGAGCTGCATAAAAGCATCGGGGTTCTGCTGATGCTGGGGCTGGTATTTCGCGTCATCTGGCGACATATTTCCCCACCGCCCGCGCCACTAAAGACATATGGAAAAATAACCCGCGTCAGCGCCGTTGCCGCGCATATTGTGCTCTACGCGCTGCTCTTCGCCATTCTGATCAGCGGCTATCTCATTTCAACGGCAGACGGCAAACCAATTAGCGTTTTTGGCCTGTTCGAGGTTCCGGCAACGCTCAGCGATGCCGGGGCTCAGGCCGATACGGCAGGCGTCGTTCACCTCTGGCTTGCCTGGAGCGTGGTGATCCTGTCCGTACTGCACGGGCTCGCCGCCCTTAAACACCATTTTATTGATAAAGACGATACGCTTAAGCGCATGCTTGGCCGCTCGTCAGTTGACTCTGGAGCATAAAATGAAAAAACACCTGCTGGGTATTGCCCTCGGTTCTCTGTTATTCACCACCGGTTCTGCCGTAGCGGCTGACTATAAAATTGATAAAGAGGGCCAGCACGCTTTCGTCAATTTCCGCATTCAGCACCTGGGATACAGCTGGCTGTACGGCACCTTTAAAGATTTCGACGGCACATTTACTTTTGACGAGAAAAATCCTGCGGCAGATAAAGTCAATGTGACCATTAATACGAACAGCGTCGACACGAACCATGCTGAGCGCGATAAACACCTGCGCAGCGCAGAGTTCCTCAACGTCACAAAATTCCCACAGGCCACCTTCACCTCCACGGAAGTTAAGAAAGACGGTGATAAATTGGCTATTACCGGGAATCTGACGCTGAATGGCGTAACTAAACCCGTGACTCTGGATGCGAAATTGATCGGTCAGGGCGACGATCCGTGGGGCGGAAAACGCGCAGGTTTTGAAGCGGCGGGTAAAATTCACCTGAAAGATTTTAATATCACAACGGATTTAGGCCCGGCGTCGCAGGACGTTGAGCTGGTTATTTCCGTTGAAGGTGTGCAGCAGAAGTCGTAATAGATTCGCCCGGCAGGCTTTCGCCGTGCCGGGCGTTATTATCATTCCGGGTCAGGAATACCCAGTTTGGTATTCAGACGGCCGCGTGATTTATTAAAAATCTTATTACCGTTTTCACGTCCCGCGCGACGACGACGCTGCTCTTCTTCCGGCAGGACGCTCTCTTCGCTGCACAGCTCGCTACAGCAGCCGTTAAACTTCTCGGCACAGGCCGGGCACTGAATAAACAGCAGGTGGCAACCGTCGTTTTTGCAGTTGGTGTGGGTATCGCACGGCGCGCCGCACTGGTGGCACTGGGCAATCACATCTTCTGAAATGCGCTCGCCCATGCGCTCGTCAAAGACGAAGTTTTTACCGATAAAGCGTACCGGTAAGCCCTGCTCACGGGCGCGGCGGGCGTACTCAATAATACCGCCTTCAATGTGCCAGACCTTGTTGAACCCATTGTGCTTCATCCACGCGCTGGCCTTCTCGCAGCGGATACCGCCGGTGCAGTACATAACGATTTTTTTATCCTTATGCTCCTGCATCATCTCCACCGCTTTAGGCAGTTGCTCGCGGAAGGTATCGGCCGGAATCTCCATCGCGTTTTCGAAATGCCCCACTTCGTACTCGTAGTGGTTACGCATATCAATGAACACGGCATCCGGATCGTCCAGCATCGCATTCACTTCCGCGGCCTTCAGATATTCGCCGACGTCCGCCGGGTTAAACTCAGGATCGTCAATACCGTCCGCCACGATGCGTTCACGCACCTTCATGCGCAGCACCCAGAACGATTTTCCATCGTCATCCAGGGCAATGTTCAGGCGTAAGCCGTTGAGGGCCGGATCGAAGCTATAAAGCGCGTCGCGGAACGCATTCACTTTGCTTTCCGGCACGCTGATCTGCGCGTTAATGCCTTCGCGGGCAAGGTAGACGCGCCCGAAAACGTTCAGCGCCGTGAAGGCCTGATAAAGCGCATCGCGGGTCGCCTGCGGATCGTCGATGGTGAAGTATTTGTAGAAGGAGATGGTTGTGCGCGGTTCGGTTTCAGCCAACATGCGCGCCTTTAACATCTCATTCGAAACGCGGTTGTGTAACACTGGCATGGTGTACAAGTCCTGCAATCGTCAGAGAGAATCAAAATCGGTCGGCATCATATAGCAAACAAAACCAATTTACATCCACACAATTTACGCTACATTTCACACACCCTGATGAATCAGGCTTAACAATTGCCGTCGTCGTGCAGGTTTCGACGGCAGATATTTTGGCTACGTCTCAAAAAATGCGACAATAGCGAAACAGGACGTTTGAACACAGGAAAGACATGACCCAGTTACCAAAATTTACCGTCGCCCTTTTGCACCCCCGCTATTGGATGACCTGGCTTGGCATTGGCTTTTTATGGCTACTGGTACAGCTTCCCTACCCTGTTATCTTCCGGTTAGGTACATCATTAGGCCGACTCGCGCAAACGCTTATGAAGCGCCGCGCCCGCATCGCGTATCGTAACCTTGAGCTGTGCTTTCCGCAGATGAGCGAGGCAGAGCGCCATGATATGGTCTCGAAGAATTTCGAATCCGTCGGCATGGGTCTCATGGAGACCGGCATGGCGTGGTTCTGGTCGGACAAACGTATGGCCCGCTGGAGCAAGGTTACAGGCACCGGCATGGAGCCGGTGCATACGCTTCAGGCCAATCAGACCGGCGTGTTGCTGATCGGCGTCCATTTCCTGACGCTCGAAATCGGGGCGCGTATGTTTGGCATGCAGGCGCCCGGCATCGGGGTTTACCGTCCTAACGACAACCCGGTTATCGATCTCATCCAGACCAACGGCCGCATGCGCTCCAACAAAAGCATGATCGACCGTAAGGATCTGAAGGGCATGATCCGCGCGCTGAAGTCCGGTGAAGTGGTCTGGTATGCCCCCGATCACGACTATGGCCCCCAGGCCAGCGTCTTTGTCCCCTTCTTCGCCGTTGATGAGGCCGCCACCACGACCGGCACCTGGATGCTGGCGCGGATGTCCAAAGCCGCCATCGTTCCCTTTGTTCCCCGCCGTATGCCGGATGGCTCAGGCTACGAGCTGATGATGCTTGAGCCGGAACTCGCGCCGCCGCTGGAAGATGCGGAAACCACCGCGCGCTGGATGAACGGCGTTGTGGAGAAGTGCATCATGCTGGCACCCGAGCAGTACATGTGGCTGCATCGACGCTTTAAAACGCGGCCAGAAGGCACGCCTTCCCGCTATTGATCCTCATGCGGCCCTCAGGGCCGCATGCTATTTTAGCTTTAAAAGCTCCCCCTCATTGCGGCAATCATAACCCAGGCGCATAATTAGCAGGCTTATTACTTCATGCCTCAGGTGCTCTGCACCTCACTATGCGGATTGTTATGACACCCTCAGATGCCCCCATAAACTGGAAGCGTAACCTCACGGTTGCGTGGCTTGGCTGTTTTCTTACCGGCGCGGCGTTTAGCCTGGTCATGCCTTTCCTGCCGCTCTACGTCGAACAGCTGGGCGTGACGGGCCATAGCGCGCTCAACATGTGGTCTGGCCTGGTATTCAGCATCACGTTTCTCTTTTCCGCCATTGCCTCGCCCTTCTGGGGCGGCCTTGCCGACCGCAAGGGACGTAAAATCATGCTGCTGCGTTCGGCGCTGGGGATGGCGATAATCATGGCGCTGATGGGCGTGGCGCAGAACGTCTGGCAGTTCCTGATATTGCGCGCATTACTGGGCTTATTGGGCGGATTTATTCCCAACGCGAACGCCCTGATCGCCACGCAAATTCCTCGCCATAAGAGCGGCTGGGCGCTTGGCACGCTCTCAACCGGTGGCGTGAGCGGCGCCCTGCTTGGGCCGCTGGCGGGGGGATTACTGGCGGATAACTACGGCCTGCGCCCGGTCTTTTTCATCACCGCCAGCGTGTTGTTCCTGTGCTTTATCGTCACCCTGGTTTGCATCCGTGAAAAATTTACGCCCGTCGCCAAAAAAGAGATGCTTCACGCCAGAGACGTGCTGACCTCGCTTAAAAATCCCAGACTGGTGCTGAGCCTGTTCGTAACGACATTGATCATTCAGGTGGCAACCGGATCGATCGCTCCTATTCTCACCCTATACGTTCGCGACCTGGCGGGTAACGTCAGCAATATTGCATTTATCAGCGGACTGATTGCTTCTGTGCCCGGCGTAGCGGCGCTGGTTAGCGCACCGAGACTGGGGAAATTGGGTGACCGGGTCGGCCCGGAAAAGATCCTGATCTGCGCACTGATCATTTCCGTTCTGCTGCTTATCCCCATGTCGATGGTGCACTCTCCGTGGCAGCTGGGTGTGCTTCGCTTTTTGCTGGGCGCCGCCGACGGGGCGTTGCTGCCCGCCGTACAGACTCTGCTGGTCTACAACTCCACGAACCAGATTGCCGGGCGTATCTTTAGCTATAACCAGTCGTTTCGCGATATCGGTAACGTCACCGGGCCGCTTCTCGGGGCGGGTATTTCCGCCAGCTTCGGTTTTCGCGCCGTCTTTATCGTGACGGCAGGCGTGGTGCTGTTCAACGCGATTTACTCGTGGTTCAGTTTATCCCGCGCGTTACGGCCGGTGACGGAATAAGAAGAACGCCTGACTGCTTATTTTCGCATTCATACTTGCAGAATCTGATATTCAGCTATTCTTTCCCTGAAACCTTCTGGAAAACAGGGAGACACCAATGACCATGTACGCCACGCTGGAAGAAGCTATTGATGCCGCTCGTGAAGAGTTCCTTGCCGATAATCCCGGCGTTGAGGAAGAAGATGCTGACGTGCAACAACTTAATATCCAAAAATATGTTCTGCAGGATGGGGATATTATGTGGCAGGCCGAATTCTTTGCCGACGAGGGTGAAGAAGGAGAATGTTTGCCGGTCCTGAGCGGTGCAGGTGCGCAGGCCGTGTTTGATGGCGACTATGATGAAATCGAGTTACGCCAGGAATGGCTGGAGGAGAATACGCTGCACGAGTGGGATGAGGGCGAATTTCAGCTCGAGCCACCGCTGGATACGGAAGAAGGTCAAACCGCAGCCGATGAATGGGACGAGCGTTAATTTACGCTACTCGTACGGGCCGTGGCTGGCATCGATGGGCAGCAACAGCGTGTCGAAAATCAGCGAGAACGGCAGATCGAGCACCGTCAGGTAGCGCCATGCGGAATCACGGACATCCCATTTTACGCCCGGGTAGTACTGGTTGCCATGGCCCTGACCTGGAATAGTGCGGCTGATGATGCTGCCGCAGCCGCTCAGCAGGCATGCCATCATGACGACGATGATTATTTTCATCAGTAACCTCTAAAAAAATACCGGCCTCACAGCCGGTATTTTATCTGGCGGGTGGCGCTTTGCTTAACCGCTTACTTCGCCTTCAGCGCCAGTGGGTTCAGCTTCAGCTCTTTGTAGTAGTTCACCCACGAAGAGTACTTCTCCGGAGCGGACCATACGCGATAGTGAAGTCTTGCCATCGTGACCGGATCGCTCAGCAGCACCAGACGACGGTCGCGATTGAGTTTTTCCGGGGTCTCGTTAAGCGCCTGCTCAACGTGACGATCGCGGGCAATCTCCAGCACCTGGCTTGCGCGGTGGCGCGCGGTGGCCATTGCCGTCGCCAGAGCGTTAAATGACGGATTAAACACGGCGTGCATAAAGCCATCGTCCAGCGTGCGGTTGCGGTTCTGCTCCAGATAGGTATCGGTATCCACCAGCACCTGCGGCGGGGAATACTCTTCCGGGATCAGGAACAGTTTCCAGCGTTTGGTACGCAGCCCTACCGTTGAACGGCTGGAGATCACGGACACAAACGGCGACAGGATCAGCGAGAAGACAATCGGCGCCAGCCAGAACAGGAAGCGCAGATCCAGCCAGGCCATCCCGGCCGCCCACACCAGGCCCAGCAGCAACTGAGAGCCGTGGCGCATGAAGGCTTCACTCCACGGCGTGGAGTCGTCATCACGCTGCGGTGAGTTCCAGACCACTTCCCAGCCCAGGAAGGCACTGACCACAAACACGGTGTGGAACAGCATACGCACCGGCGCCAGCAGCACGGAGAACAGCACTTCCAGCAGCAGCGAAAGGGTGACGCGGAAGAATCCGCCGTACTCTTTCGAGCCTTTGCACCAGATCAGGATGATACTGAGCAGCTTAGGCAGGAACAGCAGTACCATGGTGGAAGCAAACAGCGCAATCGCCAGCTCCGGACGCCACTGCGGCCACACCGGGAACAGCTGGCGCGGTTGCAGGAAGTATTGCGGCTCCGTCAGGGCATGGACGACCTGCAGCGCAGTGGAGAGCGCGAGGAACATAAACCACAGCGGTGCGGAAAGATAAGACATTACGCCCGTCAGGAACACCGCACGGTGAACCGGGTGCATCCCTTTTACGAGGAACAGGCGGAAGTTCATCAGGTTACCGTGACACCAGCGGCGGTCGCGCTTGAGCTCGTCCAGCAGGTTCGGCGGCAGCTCTTCGTACGATCCCGGCAGGTCGTAGGCAATCCAGACGCCCCAACCAGCACGACGCATCAGCGCCGCTTCCACGAAGTCATGCGACAGAATCGAACCGGCAAACGAACCCTCGCCCGGCAGCGGCGCCAGCGCACAGTGTTCGATGAACGGCTTCACGCGGATAATGGCGTTGTGGCCCCAGTAGTGCGACTCACCCAACTGCCAGAAGTGCAGACCAGCGGTAAACAGCGGGCCGTAAACACGGGTGGCGAACTGCTGGCAGCGCGCGTACAGGGTGTCCATGCCGGATGCTTTTGGCGAAGACTGAATGATCCCCGCGTTCGGGTTGGCTTCCATCAGACGCACCAGACCGCTCAGGCAGTCACCGCTCATGACGGAGTCAGCATCCAGCACGACCATGTAGCTGTACTGGTTACCCCAGCGGCGGCAGAAGTCATCGATGTTGCCGCTTTTACGCTTCACGCGACGGCGGCGGCGGCGGTAGAAGATCTGCCCTTCGCCCTGCACTTCTGCAATCAGCTCCATCCAGGCTTTTTGTTCTGCAACGCAGATATCCGGGTTGTAACTGTCGCTCAGGATGTAAACGTCGAAATGCGCCGCATTACCGGTTGCCTTTACGGACTCCCAGGTTGCACGCAGCCCCGCAAATACGCGGTCAACGTCTTCGTTACAGATAGGCATAATCAGTGCGGTACGGTGCTCGGGATTGAGGGGTTCATCCCCGACCGTTGACGCCGAAATGCTGTACTTGTCCCGTCCCATCAGCAGCTGCAGGAAGCCCATCAGCGCGGTCCAGAAACCGGCCGAGACCCAGCAGAAGAGGACCGCGAACAGCAGGAGGATGCCGCTCTGCAGGATATACGGCAGCAGCTGCATGAAGGAGACCCAGAGATCCTGGCCCATCATGTCCGTCGGGTTGATAAACGCCCAGCCCTGGTAAGGCAGAATGGTTTTCATATACCAGGTCGCGACAACCGTCTGCGCCAGCGTCAGAAGCAGCAGGATATAACGGCGAATTGTCCCCACGGTACGCCATTTCTGTTCGGAGGCCTGCTCTTCTTTCGTCAGGCGCGACAGATAGCGCGGCGTGACGTCACGCCCGCGCAGGCGATCCCAGAAGCGGCCAACCGGGTTGGTGCGCCATGGATCGGGGAACATTGAGGAACGCGTCGCTTTCGGCATCGCCTGAAGCTGATCGCGTCCTTCGTCGTCTTTAATCAACTGCCCTTCTGCCAGCGAGTCCGGCCAGGCCTGCTCCAGACGCGCCTTGACTGACCCCAGCGGCGTATCATCATCACGGGAAAACTGACGATGTTCGCCATCCAGCGCGGTATGAACCGCGCGGATGTCGCTCTTAGGCAGCGCCGCTTTTTCGATATCCGTCAGCGGCATGGCATCAATATATTCAGATGTATTATTCATTGGCAGGTAGCTGGTAGCTCCAGGTTTCACTCAGCGGCTGATCTTCACTGACCAGCGCAGCACGCATTTCAGTGGTCTGTTTCGGATCTTTCACTTTCACGCGCAGGGTCAGACGCCAGCCTTTGGTTACCGGGTTGTAACGCACGGTGTTCTCTACGATTTCACCGTTGTCACCGATGCTGGCCTGGGCCGACACCGCAGTATCAGGAGACAGTTTCTTCATATCCTGGCCGGTGAAGTCCACGACAAACGCTACCGTACCGTCAGGCTGACGGATCAGGTTAGACTGCTTCACGTCACCCGTAGAGCGGCGAGTCTGCGTCACATACGCGTTATCCGGCGCATGCAGCTTATCTTCGTCGCGGCTGAAGGTAATGGTGTACTTGAAGTTCATCTCTTTACCGGCTTCCGGCAGCTGATCCGGCGTCCAGTATGCGACGATGTTGTCGTTGGTTTCGTCGTTGGTTGGAATTTCAACCAGCTCTACCTTGCCTTTACCCCAGTCGCCTTTCGGCGTAACCCAGGCGCTTGGACGCAGGTCATAGCGGTCGTCAAGATCTTCAAAGCGAGAGAACTGACGGCCACGTTGCAGCAGGCCAAAGCCCTGCGGGTTTTCCATCGCAAAGCTGCTGACCGCCAGATGTTTCGGGTTATTCAGCGGACGCCAGATCCACTCACCGTTACCGGCATGAATAGACAGACCGTTGGAGTCATGCAGTTCCGGGCGGAAGTTGGTTGCCGGTGACGGCTGGTTCGGCCCAAACAGGAACATACTGGTCAGCGGAGCGACGCCCAGTTTGCCCACTTTGTCACGCAGGTAAACCTTAGACTGCACGTCAACGACCGTGTCACGACCTGGCATAATCACAAAGCGATAGGCACCGGTTGCGCGTGGGGAATCCAGCAGCGCATAAATAGTCAGACGTTTGTCCGTTGGTTTTGGACGCTCAATCCAGAACTCGCGGAAACGCGGGAACTCTTCACCTGATGGCAGCGCGGTATCAATAGCCAGACCGCGCGCAGAAAGCCCGTACACCTGCCCCGCGCCAATCACGCGGAAGTAGCTAGCGCCAAGCATGCTAACGATTTCGTCGTTTTTATCTTTGCTGTTGATCGGGTAAAGCACCTTGAAGCCTGCGAAGCCCAGGTCTTTCACCGTATCTTTGTCGTGCTGCACATTGCCAAAATTGAAGTAATCCGGGCTGTACTTGATCTTACGTACCGCGGTCGCCGTCACTTCATTGATGGCAACAGGCGTGTCGAAGTACATACCCTGATGATAAAATTCAAGCTTGAACGGGGTTTTAACGTTGTTCCAGTACGCTTTATCGTGGTTGAACTGGATCTGCTGATAGTCCGCATACTTCATGTCGCGGAAAACGGAGGGCAGGTTACTTTTCGGCGCTTCGTAGCTCTTGCCTGCCATCGATTTTGCCTGTTTTGCGACATCGTCGATGTTAAAGGCCAGTGCCGATGAGGTATACAGTGATAACACCACCGCAACACCCAACCAACGCATTTTCATCATCTGTGGTTTATGTTTCATAATAAGTAAGCACTTCCCCCTTTGTGTGCTTATATCGATCCGATCCATTTTAATGGAAACTCAGGCAATCCGACAACATAATCACTGCTTTGTTCAGCTGCTGGCTCATGGATTAAGCAAATGAAAGAACCCGTTATTCACTTTGCGTGCTTATCCTGGAGACAGTGTGTCGGTCTTGGTGTAGGGTTGGCGTCGAATGTAACCATTATGAGCCTTAGGGATAAGGCGAAAAGTCTGAGAATGCGCAACGTTATATGAGCACAACACCGATACAACGGGAATATTTCCTCGACTCGATCCGGGCATGGCTGATGCTATTGGGGATCCCCTTTCATATTTCACTGATTTACTCCAGCCACACGTGGCATGTTAATAGCCAGATGCCCTCCTGGTGGCTGACGCTGTTTAATGACTTTATTCACGCCTTCCGCATGCAGGTGTTTTTTGTCATCTCCGGCTATTTCTCGTACATGCTTTTTTTACGCTATCCGCTTAAGCGCTGGTGGAAAGTGCGCGTGGAGCGCGTAGGTATTCCCATGTTAACCGCCATACCGCTGCTGACGCTGCCGCAGTTCATTATGCTGCAATACGTTAAAGGCAAGGCGGAGAACTGGCCGAATCTCTCGCTGTATGAAAAGTACAACACGCTGGTCTGGGAGCTGGTGTCTCACCTCTGGTTCCTGCTGGTTCTGGTGGTGCTGACCACGGTCAGTCTGGTGATTTTCAGCCGCCTGCGCCGTCATCTCAGCACAACAGCAGACTCTTTCTTCGCTAACGTCACGCTGGGCAAACTGTCGGTGCTCTTCTTACTGCTGGGAATCGCCTATGCCGCGGTGAGACGCACGCTATTTATTGTCTATCCACCGATACTGAGCGACGGCCTGTTCAATTTTGTGGTGATGCAGTCGCTGTTTTACATTCCGTTCTTTTTGATTGGCGCGCTGGCCTTTATTCATCCGAGGCTTAAAGCGCTGTTTACCACCCCGTCACCGTGGTGCGCGGTGGGTGCGGCCATCGCGTTTGCGGCCTACCTGCTGAACCAGCGCTACGGGAGCGGCGACGCCTGGATGTATGAAACGGAAAGCGTGATCACCATGCTGTTGGGCTTGTGGATGGTGAACGTGGTGTTCGCGCTCGGCCACCGTTTGCTGAACTTTAAGTCCAGCCGCGTGACCTACTTCGTCAATGCCTCACTGTTTATCTATCTGGTGCACCACCCGTTGACGCTGTTCTTCGGGGCATACATCACGCCGCATATCGCATCCAACACGCTGGGCTTCTTTACCGGGCTGGTGTTTGTGGTGGGGATTGCCGTCGTACTCTACGAGATCCATCTGCGGATCCCTCTTCTGCGCTTCCTGTTTTCAGGAAAACCTCAGCCGAAAGCCGCCTGAGCAGCGCGGCGCACTCACGGTGCGCCGCCTTCGCTTCAGCTCTCCAGCTCTTGTCTGCGCTGAGTCAAAAGCCGCTGATAAAGATGCGTGGTGTCTTCATCGAAGCAGACAAAAATCACCTTCTCTGGTAGCGGTTTAAGCGACAAATAGCGGTAAACCGTTTCGACGGCGATGGTCGCCGCTGCCGCCTTAGGATATCCATAAACGCCGGTGCTGATGGCCGGGAACGCCATCGTTTTATAGCCGTTGTCGGCGGCAAGCCGCAGACAGTTTCGGTATGCCTCCTCCAGAAGGCTCGCTTCATGCTGGTCTCCGCCGTGCCACACGGGCCCGACAGCATGAATCACCGCTTTGGCAGGAAGGTTGCCCGCCAGCGTAATCACCGCATGGCCCGGTGGGCATTCACCCTGTTGCTGACGCACGATTTTACAGGCTTCCAGTAACTGCGGTCCGGCAGCCCGGTGAATAGCGCCGTCTACGCCTCCTCCCCCCATCAGGGAAGGATTGGCCGCATTGACGATGACGTCGACATGAACTGTCGTAATATCGCCATGAATAACTTCAATTTGCGGTTTCATAAAGCCCCTCTGCTGCCCGCCTTTTTTATAAGTGTATCGCAGAGGGGTTATTGAGAAAAACGATAGGCGTAAAACCGCCCCCACCGACGGGCGCGCACGGGTATTAACGGTACTGGATCTGAACAACCGCGAGCGTTTTTTCAGGATTCAGGTACGTCATATTCACTGTCGCCAGGCCGGAAGCCGTCGCCTTGCCGTTCAGCGCGTCGCCGTAACTCACCATACGCGTTTGCATACGATTTTTTTCCGGACACGACACCGCCAGCTGCCGCTGCTGGTGGGTAACTTCGCAAGGGTCAGCAACGATTGCGCCGCGAAAGTGAATAACGCCGCCCTGCGCGAGCGTGGCCGAATAAGCTGGAGCGATAAATGCCGAAACAAGCAGGCCCAGACCTGAAATAAGATGTGCAAAAGAGTGGGTCACGATATGTACTCCTCAATGAAAATCGTCCATGAGGGGCAAACGCGCTTCATTATGCAAACGAAGGCTGACGTTACGGAACCTAACAACGCAGTTCCTGATAACAGCTTAGTTCAACGGCAAATATTCACAATGCATTGATTTCATGAATATTTACAGCGCACCCCCGGCTGGCGACCACTGCTGTGATAAATGAAGCGCTTTTCCATCCGTGACGGTGACAACGATGTTGATCGTGTCTTCCGCAGAAATAGTTAAACTCAACCGCGTTAAATCAATCGGCTGATTAGCGGGAATAAAAAGGGTATTTTGCTGTCGCGAAGCACTTTGCCCACTCTGCCCCTCCTTCAAAGAGAGGATCTGAACCTGACAATCACACGGTTCCGTCAAAATGACCTGCGGAATAATGGTCGTCATATTTCCCTGCTGTGACGTTTGAAAGGTTATCTGGCCGGAAAGCGCGGCAAGGAGAATGAAGGTATTCATGAGGAACTCCCGAAAAAAAACAGGGCATCGGCCCTGTTTTTTTGTAGTACAGATTTCAGTATCAGTACTGATGCGCTGTCGCGTGGTTACCAAAGCCGATCTGGGTAACGTTGACGGTGGAGTTAGACGCCGTCTGGTCTACGAGCGCACCGTTAAGGCCGCCGTACTGGCTAACATTCATAACGGATTTTTTGCTGTTCCACTGATCGAGTGTCGCACTGTTGCCAAAGCCGTTCTGGGTCAGGTTGATTTTGCTGTCGTCAGAACCCTGACCGACATCAGCCCCGTTACCGCCACCGGTCTGGCTAATATTAAGAACGGAATTTCTGGCATCTGTTTGCAACGCCAGCGCGGAGTTACCGCCACCGTTCTGATAAATATTCAGGGTTGAATTTGGACCACTGTTTCCGCCCTGGCCATGACCGTGTCCATGACCCCATCCGCCCTGATTAATCATACCAGCCATAGCACTACCAGAAACGACGATTGCTGCAAGTGCTGCCACTTTGATAAATTTCATGGTAAACCCCCATCGGATTGATTAACGTCGTCGCGAAATAGCTAGCGCTGAATAACGCGAATTGCCATCTGCGACTGTTTCTGCACTACAACTGCGGTTTTCTGCGTACCGTACTGCGTAATATTTGCTCTATTACCCGACCCTTTCTGGATAATTTTCGCACTATTACCATATCCATCCTGCGTAATACCTGCATCGTTCCCGTTACCGCTCTGATCGATCCAGGCAATATTGTAAGTCCCTGATTGATCAACTCTCGCTCTGTTGCCTGCCCCATCCTGAGAAATGACGGACAAGAGTTTCGATCCTTCCTGGCGAAGCTGAGCGTCATTAAATACGCCCTGTTGACCAATAATGGCTGCCTGATTTAATGATGAATAACTTAATTCATTAACCGCAAAATTATATTCAGCGTTTGCTAAATCTGAATTCGCGGCGGTTACAAATCCAGGCGCACCCAGTAATGTAAACATCAAAAATAACGATGTGTTTTTCATGTTGTCACCCTGGACCCGGCTACCTGAAAACACCCTGATCGTATTTCGTATTAAACGACTCGTTTTTGTTAACGCGTCGTTACGGTGAAGAGTATGTCCGCTGAAACATTTTAAATATCTCACCCGCGCGGCTTATTTTTATTTTTCAGGTCACCACAAAGTTGTAATTTGCACCATAAAAGGCATGACACAGGCCGTTTTTATTTTTTATGAAATATTTATGCGCGACATGTTGTACAACGGCGCGAAAGCCGTCCATGCCCCTTCCCGCGTTGTTTAAACGTAACGCCAGGATGAGATTTTCTTCAGGGCGTGACACAAGGCGAGTTTTCTTAAGCCAGAAAAACCAGAACGGCATGACTTAGAAAGTATCAGTTACTCATACCTGGGTACAAACTAAAGAAAATAATAAATACTTATAAAT
>NZ_JADBQZ010000024.1:0-65994 GCF_014896175.1 Enterobacter cloacae complex sp. I3 | reverse complement strand
ATTAATAACACTTAACATTAATTTCACATGATTAACTTTTAGCCGCTCCGGGCTATTACTGCAAGGTCCCTTCAACACTCAGGTTTTACGAAATGTCACCCAGCGTAACTTCTGCTTGTTGTCTGCGCGTTTTTTATTTTCCATCAGAACAATATACATAATTCACATAAATTATTAGCACAATCAACCTTTATTTATGGTTTGTACATGACGTTAAGGCGGTGAAAGCGACAGTCAATAGTTAAAAAGATTCATCACAATTTCGCTATGGGCACAAAATCTTCTTCTGCACACCCTTCAAAACGAAGCGTGGGGGGAGTACATTATTCCGTGCTGACTTCCACGGCAGGGAGTGGCAATAATAGCGAAAAGGTTAAAGGTTCATGTCCCCTATCGAAAAATCCAGCAAGCTAGATAACGTCTGTTATGACATCCGTGGCCCGGTTCTGAAAGAGGCAAAACGCCTTGAAGAAGAAGGCAACAAGGTTCTGAAGCTCAACATCGGCAACCCCGCGCCATTTGGTTTTGAAGCGCCGGATGAAATTCTGGTTGATGTGATCCGCAACCTGCCTACGGCACAAGGCTATTGTGACTCAAAGGGACTTTACTCCGCCCGTAAAGCCATTATGCAGCACTACCAGGCGCGCGGCATGCGTGACGTTACCGTCGAAGATATCTATATCGGCAACGGCGTCTCCGAACTTATCGTTCAGGCCATGCAGGCGCTGCTGAACAGCGGTGACGAAATGCTGGTTCCCGCGCCGGACTATCCGCTGTGGACCGCTGCCGTATCGCTCTCCAGCGGTAAAGCGGTACATTATCTTTGCGACGAATCCTCTGACTGGTTCCCGGATCTGGACGACATTCGCGCGAAAATCACGCCTCGCACGCGTGGGATTGTGATCATCAACCCGAACAACCCGACGGGCGCGGTCTATTCAAAAGAGCTGCTGATGGAGATCGTGGAGATCGCCCGCCAGCACAACCTGATCATCTTCGCTGACGAAATCTACGACAAGATCCTGTACGACGCGGCGCAGCACCACTCTATCGCCGCGCTGGCACCCGACCTGCTGACCGTCACTTTTAACGGACTGTCTAAAACCTACCGCGTGGCTGGTTTCCGTCAGGGCTGGATGGTGCTGAACGGCCCGAAAAAGCACGCAAAAGGCTATATTGAAGGGCTTGAGATGCTGGCGTCGATGCGTCTTTGCGCCAACGTGCCTGCGCAGCACGCGATCCAGACGGCGCTGGGCGGCTACCAGAGCATCAGCGAGTTTATCGTCCCTGGCGGTCGCCTGTACGAACAGCGTAACCGCGCATGGGAACTGATCAACGATATCCCGGGCGTCTCCTGCGTGAAGCCGAACGGGGCGCTGTATATGTTCCCGAAAATTGACGCGAAGCGCTTCAATATCCACGACGATCAGAAAATGGTGCTCGATTTCCTGTTACAAGAAAAAGTGCTGCTGGTTCAGGGGACGGCGTTTAACTGGCCGTGGCCGGACCACGTGCGTATCGTGACCCTGCCACGTGAAGACGATCTCGAAATGGCCATCAGCCGCTTCGGGCGATTCCTCTCTGGATACCATCAGTAATCTTAAAATCAGGCTACTTCGGTAGCCTGATTTGCATCTTCCCTCCCCTCCCCGCACAATGAAGTCCTGTCGCAGTGAAGACAAAAGGTAATTTATGAGTCAGAGCCATTTCTTTGCCCACCTCTCCCGCCTGAAACTGATCAACCGCTGGCCGCTGATGCGCAACGTGCGTACAGAGAACGTGTCTGAACATAGCCTGCAGGTTGCTATGGTTGCTCATGCGCTGGCTGCCATTAAGAATCGCAAATTTAACGGGCAGGTGAATGCCGAGCGCATCGCTTTGCTGGCGATGTACCACGACGCATCAGAGGTGCTGACCGGCGACCTGCCTACGCCAGTGAAATATTTCAATTCTCAGATTGCTCAGGAATATAAGGCTATCGAGAAGATTGCCCAGCAAAAGCTTATCGAGATGGTGCCCGAAGAGCTGCGCGATATCTTTGAACCGCTCATCGACGAGCATCAGTATACGGAAGATGAAAAGTCTCTGGTCAAGCAAGCCGACGCGCTGTGCGCCTATCTGAAGTGTCTGGAAGAGCTGTCTGCGGGCAATAATGAGTTTTTACTGGCAAAAACGCGCCTGGAAAAAACGCTGGAATCCCGCCGTAGCGAAGAGATGGACTACTTCATGCAGGTATTTGTGCCGAGCTTCCATCTATCGCTGGACGAGATTAGCCAGGATTCACCGTTGTAATTTTACCCGGGTGGCGGCTTCGCCTTACCCGGCCTACGTTTCTGCGCTCACGCTAAAACGGGAATAAAACCGGAATTAACACCACGCACACCACCATCACCAGCACGGTGAACGGCACGCCCAGCTTCACGAAATCGCTGAACTTATAATTCCCCGGCCCCAGCACCAGCGTGTTCACCGGCGATGAAACCGGCGTCATAAACGCCGCGGATGCCGCCATCGCGACCATCATCGCAAACGGGTACGGCGACACCCCCATGGATTTCGCCATCGCCAGCGCAATGGGCGCCATCAGCACCGCCGTCGCGGTATTCGAGATAAATAACCCTATCGTGGCGCACATGACAAACAGACAGACCATCATCATGTACGGTCCATACCCGCCGCCCACGTCCATCAAGCCTTTTACGATCAGATCCACCCCGCCGGTTTTTTGCAGTGCCAGGGCAAAGGGCATCATCCCGACGATAAGAATAATGCTCGGCCAGTGAATGGCTTTATACGCGCTTTCGGCGTCAATGCAGCGGAATTTCCCCATCAGCAGGCAGGCGATAATGGCTGCGACCGGATTAGGGATTTCATCGGTCAGCATCAGCGCCACCATCAGTACCAGACAGAAAATCGCATGGGGCGCCTGGCTGTGCGCCGGGGAGGCATCGCTCTCCTCGACCGGCATGTTGAGCACCACAAAATCACGCCCTTTTTGCCCGAGCTGGCTTATCAGCTTCCAGTTGCCGACCACGAGGAAGATATCTCCCAGCAGGATCGGCTCATCGACGACGGCCCCTTCCATCGCCACGCCATCACGCTTCAGCCCCACTACGTTCAGGCCATAGCGGGTACGGAAACCCATTTCACGCACGGTTTTACCCAGCAGTTCCGATTCCGGTATCAGCGACACTTCGGCCATCCCCACATCCAGCGCCTGGTCGGAGAAATACTCGCCGCGTAGCACCATCGGCTCCAGCAGCTGCTCGCTACAGAACTCTCGCAGATCCACGTCCGCCGTTGACATATCAATCAGCAGGACATCACGCGCGCGGAACTCTGATACCCCGTTCACGTTAACGATCACCCGACGAAAACGACGCCAGCGCTCAACCCCGATCACGTTCGCGCCATAACGCTCGCGCAGCTTAAGGTCGTCGAGCCGCTGGCCGACCATCGGCGAGCCGGGGCGAATGGCCAGACGGCGCGCCCGCCCGGTGAGGCGGTACTCTTTGATCAGATCGCGGAAGGTACGTCGCTTCCACCCCTCTTTATTCTTATCCTGTTTGTCGCCTTTGAGGGCAAAACGGGTCAGCAGCATGTAGACCACGCCCATCGCCAGAATCACCAGTCCAAGCGGGGTGACGCTGAAAAAGCTGAAGCCCTGAAACCCTTCACGAATCAGCTCGCTGTTGACAACCAGGTTCGGCGGCGTCGCCACCAGCGTCATCATTCCGCTGATCAAACCGGCAAAGCTCAGAGGCATCATCAGGCGCGACGGCGAGCTCTGCATCCGCATTGAAACGCTCAGCACCACCGGGATAAAAATAGCGACCACGCCCGTTGAGCTCATAAACGCCCCCAGCCCGGCGACCGTCAGCATCAGGTAGATCAGCATTTTGGTTTCACTGCTGCCGGCCACCTTAACCAGCCACGCGCCCATGATGGTCGCCACGCCGGTGCGAACAAGACCGTCGCCGATGATAAACAGGGCAGCTATAAGGATAACGTTGGGGTCGCTGAACCCGGAGAAGGCTTCCGGTAGCGTGAGCGTGCCGCTCAGCACAAACGCGACGATGACAAACAGGGCGACGGCATCCATGCGCACCTTGCCTGTGGCGAAGAGAATAATGGCGATTAAAAGCAGGCTCAGAACCCAGATCAGTTCACCGTTCACAACCTATCCTTGTCAGTGGAAGATGAGAAATTTTGCCATAAAAAAGCCCCAGCAGCGTGGGGCTATATCATGGGATTACATTTTTAGCGAGACGGTTACAACTCCGTCGGGCGCTTTTGACACCGCCAGCGCCGTCAGGGAATGAATCACAAAGTCCGCCTCGTCCAGGCGTGGAGATCCTGCCGGAACGTTAACGGCAATGACGTGGCTCCCGGCGTTCAGCCCGGCCAGCACGCCAGCGGCCGCATCTTCCACCACCACACACTCTGCAGGCGCGAAGCCCAGCATTTCTGCACCAAGCAGAAACGCATCCGGCTCCGGCTTGCCGCGTTTAACGCGCTCAGCCGTAATGAACACCTCAGGCTTCGGTAAACCGGCCGCCTTATGGCGGGCATGCGCGACCGGAACAGAGCCGGAGGTGACGATAGCCCACGGGATTTGCGCTTCATTCAGATGCTCAAGCAGTTCGCGCGCCCCGGGCAGCGCGGTAATGCCCTCGGTGTCGGTGGCCTCAATCTGCTCCAGGTATTTGAACTCCGCCTGGATCTCTTCCTCAGAACGCCCCGCTAAAAAGTGCCGCAATGAGGTAATGGCCTGTTTGCCATGGATAAAATTCAGCACGTCCTGATGGTCGATGCCGTGCCGGTCGGCCCAGTGGCACCAAGAACGCTCCACCACCGGCAGCGAATCCACCAGCGTACCGTCCAGATCAAACAGAAAACCTTTACACTGCACACGCACCTCCGTCAGGCATTAATGATTTGTTGAATTTCGTTGCTGCTTAAATGGTACTGACGCGGGCAGGCGTGCCACGCGCTCAGCATACGTTGATATTTATCCCACATGGGGGTTTGGGCGTTGAAGCCGTGCGTTCCCGCATCAAAATGGGTGTAGCGCCCTTCGGTGTTCACCATAAAGCGAACATAGCTCAGATAGCGCGCTTCCGTCGCGGCATCAAAGCCTAAAAAGGTCACGCGACGTTCGTCAATGGTCTGCTGGTCTTTGAGATTCGTCCAGGAGACGTGCAGAGCGTGATACATCTCCATAATGTCGATCACGATGCGGCAGGTTTCTTCTTTCAGCTCGCCAAACTCGCGGTCCAGTTCGCGCATTTGCAAACCAAAACCGCGTTCGACGATGGTTTGCAGGCGGCTGTAGCGCGCAGCGTTATCGGGATCAAGCATAGTCATCATCTTGTACTGGTTAGACAAAATCAGACGTTGAGCATGGGTCATTTCCATCTTTCGACTCCTGTAGCGCATTGCACTGTAAAAAAAAAAGACACGGTAACGGTGTGTTACTGTGCCTTCTTTTGTTAGTCGTTTCGATGATCAATCACAAGTCATCGAGGAATGTTTTATCCAGCTGCTTAAAAGCACGCTTTAACGTGTCCGCCAGCGCCTGGTAATCCGGCTTGCCTTCAACCGGGGCCAGCGCCTGCCCGGCCTCCTCCAGTTTTCCACGCACTTCATAAAACCAGTGTAAAATAGAAGGCGGAAGCGGCGTAATAGAGCGTTTGCCTAACCACCACAGCCCCTGCATCGGCAGGCTTAACGCGAAGAGCGCCGTTGCGACGGCAGGACCAAGCTGCCCACCGAGGGCGATTTGCCAGCACAGAGTAAAGATAGCGACCGGAGGCATAAAGCGAATCGCATAGCGCGTGGCGCGGATCGTGCGATTCTCAATAAACATCGGCGCAAGGCGCTTTTCCATTGGCCACGTCTTTGCGTAATGCTGTCCCCGACGAAACAGACTGAAAAAGCTCACGGACGGGATTTCGGGTGTCGACATGGCTGTACCTCAACTTCACATATAAAAATTAAAATTTTTGTGCAAAACCACAACAGGCTATGACAACGTTCAAAATATTTTGTCATCGCTACCCCGTATCGGGTATTCTGTGCCAGCCTGATAGGGCCGTAGACGAGAAGCGTTAACTCGTCAAATTATCGCATATTATGCCATTGTCTGAAAAATGTTCAAAATGGCTTAAAATCATAGGTATTTCTTCCATCCTGCCAGAATGTTCGTTTGGCATGATGTTAATCATAAACGTCTGGGTCAGCTTGCGTTACGCTTTTAGGCTCATTGACGTTTTTTTAGCCACGTATCAATTATAGGTACTTCCATGTCGAGTAAGTTAGTACTGGTTCTGAACTGCGGTAGCTCTTCACTGAAATTCGCCATCATCGATGCGCTCAACGGTGACGAGTACCTCTCTGGTTTGGCCGAATGTTTCCATCTGCCTGAAGCACGTATCAAGTGGAAGATGGACGGCAGCAAACAAGAAGCGGCTTTAGGTGCAGGCGCCGCTCACAGTGAAGCGCTGAACTTTATCGTTAACACTATTCTGGCACAAAAACCAGAACTGTCTGCTCAGCTGACTGCAATTGGTCACCGTATCGTCCACGGCGGCGAAAAATACACCAGCTCCGTTGTCATCGACGACTCAGTTATCCAGGGCATCAAAGACTCTGCCTCTTTTGCTCCGCTGCATAACCCGGCGCACCTGATCGGTATAGCTGAAGCGCTGAAGTCCTTCCCGAATCTGAAAGACAAAAACGTGGCCGTGTTTGACACCGCGTTCCATCAGACCATGCCGGAAGAGTCTTACCTCTATGCCCTGCCGTACAGCCTGTACAAAGAGCACGGCGTACGTCGCTACGGCGCGCACGGCACCAGCCACTTCTATGTGACTCAGGAAGCCGCAAAAGTCCTGAACAAGCCGGTTGAAGAAGTCAACATCATCACCTGCCACCTGGGCAACGGTGGTTCTGTTTCTGCTATCCGCAACGGTAAATGTGTTGATACCTCTATGGGTCTGACCCCGCTGGAAGGTCTGGTGATGGGTACCCGTTCCGGTGACATCGACCCGGCGATCATCTTCCACCTGCACGACACACTGGGCATGAGCGTTGACGACATCAACAAAATGCTGACCAAAGAGTCTGGCCTGCTGGGTCTGACCGAAGTCACCAGCGACTGCCGTTACGTTGAAGACAACTACGACAGCAAAGAAGACGCGAAGCGTGCAATGGACGTTTACTGCCACCGTCTGGCGAAGTACATCGGTTCTTACACCGCGCTGATGGATGGTCGTCTGGACGCGGTTATCTTCACCGGCGGCATCGGTGAGAACGCGGCAATGGTACGTGAACTGTCCCTGGGCAAACTGGGCGTACTGGGCTTCGAAGTCGATCACGAGCGTAACCTGGCTGCCCGCTTCGGCAAGTCTGGCTTCATCAACAAAGAAGGCACCCGCCCGGCTATCGTTATCCCAACTAACGAAGAGCTGGTCATCGCGCAAGACGCGTGCCGCCTGACTGCCTGATTCCACACCGCCAGCAATGCTGGCGGTGCTGTTTTGTAACCCGCCCAACGCGGCGGTAACGAAAGAGGATAAACCGTGTCCCGTACTATTATGCTGATCCCTACCGGAACCAGCGTCGGCCTGACCAGCGTCAGCCTCGGCGTGATCCGCGCTATGGAACGCAAAGGCGTTCGTCTGAGCGTCTTTAAGCCTATTGCCCAGCCTCGTGCCGGTGGCGATGCGCCAGACCAGACCACCACCATCGTGCGTAAGAACTCCAATCTTCCTGCGGCTGAACCGCTGAAGATGAGCCACGTTGAGTCTCTGCTCTCCAGCAACCAGAAAGACGTGCTGATGGAAGAGATCATCGCCAACTACCACGCTAACGCGCAGGACGCGGAAGTGGTGCTGGTTGAAGGCCTGGTCCCGACCCGCAAACACCAGTTTGCCCAGTCCCTGAACTTTGAAATCGCGAAAACCCTGAACGCAGAGATCGTTTTCGTGATGTCTCAGGGTACTGATACCCCAGAGCAGCTGAAAGAGCGTATCGAACTGACGCGCAGCAGCTTCGGTGGTGCGAAAAACACCAGCATCACCGGCGTGATCGTTAACAAACTGAACGCACCGGTTGATGAACAGGGCCGTACGCGCCCTGACCTGTCCGAAATCTTCGACGACTCTTCCAAAGCGAAAGTCATCAAGGTTGATCCGGCAAAGCTGCAGGAATCCAGCCCGCTGCCTGTACTCGGCGCAGTGCCATGGAGCTTCGATCTGATTGCCACCCGTGCAATCGATATGGCGCGTCACCTGAACGCGACCATCGTTAACGAAGGCGATATCAACACCCGCCGCGTGAAGTCCGTGACCTTCTGCGCGCGCAGCATTCCGCACATGCTGGAGCACTTCCGCGCAGGTTCCCTGCTGGTAACCTCCGCAGACCGTCCGGACGTGCTGGTTGCTGCCTGTCTGGCGGCGATGAACGGCGTGGAAATCGGTGCAATTCTGCTGACCGGCGGCTACGAAATGGACGCTCGCATCAGCAAGCTGTGCGAACGTGCGTTCGCGACAGGCCTGCCAGTCTTCATGGTGAACACCAACACCTGGCAGACCTCTCTGAGCCTGCAAAGCTTCAACCTGGAAGTGCCGGTTGATGACCACGAGCGTATCGAGAAAGTTCAGGAATACGTTGCGGGCTACATCGACGCAGACTGGATTGAATCCCTGACTGCTACCTCCGAGCGCAGCCGTCGTCTGTCTCCTCCAGCCTTCCGCTACCAGCTGACCGAGCTGGCGCGTAAAGCGGGCAAACGTGTGGTTCTGCCAGAAGGCGACGAGCCACGTACCGTTAAAGCGGCGGCCATCTGTGCAGAGCGCGGTATCGCGACCTGCGTGCTGCTGGGTAACCCGGACGAGATCAACCGCGTTGCGGCGTCTCAGGGCGTTGAGCTGGGTGCTGGCATTGAAATCGTTGACCCGGAAGTGGTTCGCGAAAGCTACGTTGCCCGTCTGGTTGAGCTGCGTAAGAACAAGGGCATGACCGAAGCCGTTGCGCGCGAGCAGCTGGAAGACAACGTCGTGCTGGGCACGCTGATGCTGGAGCAGGACGAAGTTGACGGTCTGGTTTCCGGTGCGGTTCACACCACCGCGAACACCATCCGTCCACCGTTGCAGCTGATCAAAACTGCGCCAGGCAGCTCTCTGGTCTCCTCCGTGTTCTTCATGCTGCTGCCTGAACAGGTTTACGTTTACGGCGACTGCGCGATCAACCCGGATCCTACCGCAGAACAGCTGGCAGAAATCGCTATCCAGTCTGCGGACTCCGCGACCGCTTTCGGTATCGAGCCGCGCGTAGCAATGCTCTCCTACTCCACCGGCACCTCTGGTGCAGGTAGCGACGTAGAGAAAGTCCGTGAAGCGACCCGTATTGCGCAGGAAAAACGTCCAGACCTGATGATCGACGGCCCGCTGCAGTACGACGCCGCGGTCATGGCTGACGTGGCGAAATCCAAAGCGCCGAACTCGCCGGTTGCAGGTCGCGCTACCGTGTTCATCTTCCCGGATCTGAACACCGGTAACACCACCTACAAAGCGGTACAGCGTTCTGCCGACCTGATCTCCATCGGGCCAATGCTCCAGGGCATGCGCAAGCCTGTTAACGACCTGTCCCGCGGTGCGCTGGTTGACGATATCGTCTATACCATCGCGCTGACGGCGATCCAGTCTTCGCAGCAGCAGTAATGTTTTGCCGGATGGCGCTTCGCTTATCCGGCCTACAGAACCGTAGTTCCGGTAAGCGCCAGCGCCACCGGGCAACAAAAAGGCGACCACACGGTCGCCTTTTTTTATTACAGCAGCTCCCGCGCCGCCGACACAATGTCATGCGCCGTCAGGCCATACTCTTTTTGCAGGAAGTCCTGTGTGCCCACCTGGCCGTAACGCTCCTTCACGCCCACGCGACGCATCGGCACCGGGCAGGTCTCCACCAGCACTTCCGCCACCGCTGACCCGAGACCGTTGTGAATACTGTGGTTTTCGCAGGTCACAATACGCCCGGTTTTCTCGGCATAGTTTTTCACCAGCATCCGATCGATGGGCTTCAGGGTAAACATGTCGATGACCGCTGCGCTTACCCCCTCCTGTTCCAGCTGGCGCGCCGCCTCCAGCGCTTCCGCCACCATGATGCCGTTGGCAATCAGCGTGATATCGCTTCCCTCGCGCAACACGTTGCCTTTGCCAATGGTGAAGGTTGAGCCCGGCGCATAGACGCTCGGCGCCTGCTTGCGGATGGTGCGCACCCAGTAGAAGCCTTCGAGATCGATAAGCTGACGCAGCACATCCTCGAACATCACCGCATCGGTAACTTCCAGCACCACCGAATGCGCCAGACCGCGCACGATGCCCATATCCTCGAAGGACATGTGCGTCCCACCGTTGTGGCAGGCCGTCACGCCCGCATCCGAGGCAATCACCTTCACGTTGTTGCGCTGGTAGTCCAGGGACATAAACAGCTGGTCGAAGCAGCGGCGGCTGGCAAACGCGGTGAAAGTGTGCACGAACGGCTTACGGCCGGTGAGCGACAGCCCCGCCGCAGTGCCGATGACGTTGGCCTCCATAATGCCGCAGTTAATCACGTGCTGCGGATAATCGCGCGCTACGCCGTCCATTGCCATTGAGCTCATCAGGTCCGCTTCCAGGGCGATAATCTCGCTGCCGGCCTCAATCTGCTTTGCCACAAAGCCCGCGTAGACCTTGCGCATCTCAACGGCGTCTTTCTGTCCTGCCGGTGCAACCTTAATCATGTGAAGCCTCCAGTTGGCGAATCGTCTCATTGAGGGCCGCTTTGCTCTCCGCGGTCAATCGCAGGTGGTGCGAGTTGCTGAGCTGTTCCAGGTACGGCGCCCCCTGCCCTTTGATGCTGTCGAGGATCACCACCCGCGGACGCGCATCGGCCTCCGGTACCCTTGAAGTCACCTTCAGCAGTGCCGGAATGTCATCCCCTTTGACCGTCACCACATCAAAGCCAAAGGCGCGGAATTTGCCCTCCAGGTCGAAGGCACAGATGATTTCGTCCAGTTCGCCGTCGAGCTGCTGTTTGTTCCAGTCCACGAACACGGTCAGGTTGTTCAGACGATGGTGAGCGATAAACTGGAACGCTTCCCAGCACTGGCCTTCGTTCAGCTCGCCGTCGCCAACGATGCAGAAGACCCGATTCGGTCGCCCGGCCAGCCTGTGCGAGAGTGCCATACCGCCCGCAATGGAGATCCCCTGCCCCAGCGAGCCGGTGGTGGCATCCACGCCGCGCGTTTTCAGGCGGTCCGGGTGGCTGGGCAGACGCGTGCCGTTCTGGTTCAGCGTGCTCAGCTCTTCAACCGGGAAGTAGCCCTTAATCGCCAGGGTGCTGTAGAGCGCCGGGCCTGCATGACCTTTCGACAGCACAAAGTAATCGCGCTCAGGCCAGTCCGGATCCGCCGGGTCGATCTTCATCACGGCGCCGTACAGCACCGCCAGGGTTTCCACCACCGACATGCTGCCGCCGTAGTGCCCAAAGCCCAGCTGCGTCAAGGATTTGAGGGTTTCAAGACGGATCTGACGCGCCAGTTCGGTTATCTCGTTCTCATTCATGATTTGGCTCCGGTATTTTCCTGCGCGTTACTACCCGCAGGTTTGTTTTTCGCGAAGATGTTGTAGGCCACCAGCAGCGCGAACAGCGCCACAACCAGCCCGGTGATGGCAAGCGGTGACATGAAGCGCGCCAGGTTGCCCAGCACAATCCCGACCGCGCCGAAGTCGGCGTCCGAGAAGGTGGTGTTAGCAAAGCCAATCGCACCCAGTACCGGCAGCAGCAGGATCGGGAGGAAGGTAATCAGCAGGCCGTTAGCAAAGGCGCCTATCATTGCCCCGCGGCGTCCACCGGTGGCGTTACCGAACACGCCTGCCGTTGCGCCGGTGAAGAAGTGCGGCACTACGCCCGGCAGGATCAGCACCCAGCTAAACTGACCGCAGATCAACAACCCCACAATTCCCCCGAGGAAGCTGAACAGGAAGCCAATCAGCACCGCGTTTGGCGCATACGGGTAGACCACCGGGCAGTCCAGCGCCGGACGCGCGTTTGGCACCAGTTTTTCCGAGAAGCCGGTAAAGGCCGGGACGATTTCCGCCAGAATCAGGCGCACGCCCTGCAGGATGATGAACACGCCCGCCGCGAAGGTGATCGCCATGATGATGGCGTACACCAGGTAGTTTTGCCCGCCGCTGAAGGTGGACTCCACGTACTCACGCCCGGCGCTTACCGCCATGATCAGGTAGATAATCATCATGGTCAGGGAGATGGAGATCGAACTGTCGCGCAGGAAGCTGAGGTTTTTCGGCAGGTTCATCTCTTCGGTGGAGCGCGAGCCTTTACCGACCCTGCTGCCAATCCAGCCGGACAGCACGTAGCCCAGCGTACCGAAATGACCGAAGGCGATCTCATCGTTGCCGGTAATACGCTTCATATAGCGCTGCGCAATCGCCGGGAAAAAGGCCATAATCAGGCCGAGGATCAGCGAGCCGGTAAAGACCAGCCCCACCCCTTCAAAGCCTGCGACCGTCAGGATCACGCCGATCATGCACGCCATGTAGAAGGTGTGGTGCCCGGTCAGGAAGATGTACTTCAGGCGGGTAAAGCGCGCGACGACAATGTTCGCCACCATGCCGAAGGCCATGATCAGCGCGGTCGAGGCACCGTATTTTTCCAGCGCGATCGACACAATCGCTTCATTGTTTGGAATAATGCCCTGGATATTAAAAGCGTGCTCAAACATGCCGCCTAACGGGTTTAACGACCCCACCAGCACCGTGGCGCCACCGCCCAGTACAATAAAACCGAGAATCGTTTTAATTGTGCCTTTTACGACATCAGAAAACGCTTTTTTCTGCGCGACCAGACCAATTAACGCAATTAAACCCACCAGCACCGAAGGGACTTTTAAAATATCGACAACGAAATTCAGCGTTTCAAGGATAAACATATCCACCTCGCCTTATCAGGGTTATTGTCTGTCGAACCAGGCGCGCAGCTGCGCTTCGAGTTCGTTGATATCAATGATGTTGTTGATCACCACCAGCTGGCTTTCCGGCACGCTGGCGCTGGCCGCAATGTCTTTCGCCATCACGAACAGGTCCGCCGCGCCCGGCGTGGCGGAGGAGAGATCGGAGTGTTCAACCTCGGCCTCAATGTCCAGCTTTTTAAGCACCTTTTTAATGTTCATTTCGACCATAAAACTGCTGCCCAGGCCAGAACCGCAAATAGCCATGATTTTCATTGTTGTCCCCTTATTTTGAGTAGAGCACGCCCCACCACGCTGGCGCGTAATGTTGTGAATAATCGGATTAAAAAATTAAATCAGAAGCGGTCAATAATGGCTTTAATGTCCTCCAGGGTATTCGCCTGATGTAATTTCTCCATATCTTCGTCGCTGGAAAATAATTCAGCGAGCGCGGATATCATTTCGATATGGCTATGTTTATCCGGTGCCGCAAGCATAATAATCAGATCGACAGGGTCAAACTCTCCGGCACCAAAAGAGACGCCCTGTTTTAGTTTTAGTAATGACAAGCCCAGTCCTTTGGCGCCTTCCTCCGGCCGCGCATGCGGCATGGCTAGCCCTGGTGCCAGCACATAATAGGGTCCTAACGTATGGTGCTGCTGAATGATTGCCGTCACGTACTCCGGTGCAATCACCTGCAGATCCAGCAGCGGTTTCGCGCATATCTCCAGCGCCTGTGGCCAGCTTTCCACGCTATCCTGCAGCGTGATGGTTGTATCATATATCCACTTTTTGAGCATTTTCCCTCCCGCCAAACGCTAAAGATGGGCAAACTTTATTCAACCCATCAATCATTGACTGCGATCGCGATCACAAAGATAGCGCTACCAATTACCAACATGCAGAAATGTGATAGCGCTATCAAAATGTAATCATGGTGTGAAATCACAGCAAAAAAAGGGATTTAAGGCGTATACTGCCTGTCACCTGAAATGAAGGAAAAAAGAACGCGTCTGGTCAGCAGGAAGGTGTATGTCTTTAACCCGAAAACGGCGCAGTACCGGAAAAGTCACGCTCGCTGATGTCGCGCAGCTTGCCGGAGTCGGCACGATGACCGTCTCCCGTGCGCTCCGCACGCCCGAACAGGTTTCCGATAAACTGCGTGAAAAAATTGAAGCTGCGGTGCAGGAGCTGGGTTATATGCCCAATCTCGCCGCCAGCGCACTGGCATCCGCGTCCTCATGGACGATTGCGATGGTTGTTCCCAACCTTTCCGAAGCCGGTTGCTCTGAAATGTTTGCGGGCCTACAGCAGGTGCTGCAGCCCGCCGGATACCAGATCATGCTGGCAGAGTCCCAGCATCGGCTTGAGCAGGAAGAGAAGCTGCTTGAGACCCTGCTGGCGTCAAATATCGCCGCCGCGATTTTGCTCAGCGTCGAGCACACCGACACTGTTCGCCACTGGCTGAAAAACGCCTCGATTCCGGTAATGGAGATGGGTGCGATGCGCGCCGATCCGATCGATATGAATATCGGGATCGATAACGTGGCGGCCATGTACGAGCTGACAGAAATGGTGATTAGGCGCGGCTACCAGAATATCGGCCTGCTGTGCGCCAACCAGGAGCAGTGGATTTTCCAGCAGCATTTGCAGGGCTGGTACAAGGCGATGCTGCGCCATCATCTGTCGCCAAACCGGGTGATTAACGCGGCGATGCCGCCGAGCTTCTCGACCGGCGCGGCACAACTGCCAGAGTTCTTGCTGGCGTGGCCGGAGCTGGATGCGCTGGTGTGCGTATCAGACGAGCTGGCCTGCGGCGCGCTGTATGAGTGTCAGCGTCGACGCATTAAAGTGCCGGACGATCTGGCTGTCGTGGGCTTTGGCGATAGCGATGTGAGCCGCGTCTGCCAGCCGCCGCTGACGACGATGGCGGTACCGCATCGAAAGATTGGGATTGAGGCAGGTAAAGCGCTACTGGAACGTCTGAATGACGGAGACTGGCGCGACCAAAAACCCATCGCGTCCAGCCTGTGCCTGCGGGAAAGCTGTTAAGGCTTACTCAGCCTCTTCCTCTTTTTCCGCTTTGTTTTCCGGCTTAGCGGATTCGTTTTTGGCGTTGCGGGTCATCCACAGCGCCAGCGCTTTTAACGAATCCGGCGTGAACTCGTCGCAGCGGGCGGTAATCTCTTCCGGCGTCATCCAGCAGACTTCGCTCACTTCCTCTTCCTGCAGGGCGAAAGGCCCATGGGAAACGCAGCTAAACAGTCCACCCCAGACGCGGCAATGTTCGTCTTCGAAATAGAACTGCCCGTGCTCGGCAAACGGCACCCCGGCGATACCTAACTCTTCTTCCGCTTCACGACGTGCGGAATCCAGCAGCACTTCATCGGCCTGCACGACGCCGCCTGCGGTGGCATCAAGCATGCCCGGAAGAAAATCTTTGGTGTCCGTGCGGCGCTGGACCAGAATCTTGCCCATGCCGTCATGCACAACGATGTACGTTGCACGGTGACGCAGGCGCTCTGCACGCATTTGTTCGCGGCTCGCCTGCGCGATCACTTCATTTTCTTCGCTGACAATGTCAACCCATTCAGTACTTGCCAAATGATTCTGCTCCACCATCGGGAAACCTTCTCGTCTAAGCGCTCTTTCGGCGCGTTTGCAGTTGTGGTGTAACTTACGGATTAATCGCTACCTGCGCAATAACTTGCTGATCATTAAGTGCGATAACGCTCAGGGTATTTCCATCCAGCAGGCCATAGCTCGCAGGATATCCGCCTTTCGGGATGCTGACCGACCCCGGATTAAAGTGATAAATCTCACCGCGTTTTTCAGCCACCAGAATATGAGTATGGCCGTAAACCAGGACATCGCCAGCCGCGAGCGCCGGGAGATTATCCGGGCCGAAAAGGTGTCCGTGGGTAAGAAACAGGCGGCTGTTTTCCAGCAGAACCTGTTGCCATGGCGCGGTAAGGGGAAAATGCAGCAGCATCTGGTCGACTTCGCTGTCGCAATTACCGCGAACGGCGATAATGCGCGAGGCAAACGGGTTAAGCTTTTCCGCCACCTGCGCCGGGGCATAGCCTTCCGGCAGCGCATTACGCGGACCATGATTTAACACATCCCCCAGAATCACCAGCCATTGGGCCCCGCTTTGCGAAAACAGAGAAAGCACTCGCTCGGTCGCGGGCAGCGATCCATGGATATCTGACGCAAACATCAGTTTCATCCGTCACTCCCTGGTAAAAAAACTCCCCTTATCATACCTGAAGCGTCAGGGCTTATCAGCCCGCGCGCTTAGCGGAGAGTGCCACATAGCGCTGTACGGAGGCTCGCTGCCACTGGAACGCCGCATAGTCCACCAGCAGTTGAGGGACCTCATCGCCGTTGAGGATCAAACGGTTCAGCATCAGCGCCAGATCGGTATCGGCAATACACCATTCACCGAACAGGTTCGGGTTGCCGTGAGCGAGCAGCGAGGTTGCAGTTTCAATCAGCTTTTGCGCGCTGTCGACGCCTTCTGCGCTGAGCGCTGGCTTTTTCACACCGGCAAACACGACATCCGTGGAGCGCTCGACGCGAATCGGCACCAGGTCGCTACGCAGCCACGCCTGGATCTGCCGGGCGCGGGCGCGCTTTTGCAGATCGTGAGGATAGATGCGCTCCCACTCCGGCGGCGCAAAACGATCTTCCAGATATTCATCGATCGCCGAAGATTCGCTCAGTGCAAAACCATCCAGTTCCAGCACCGGCACGCGTCGCGTCAGGTCGTAACCCTGCCACTGGGGTTTGAGGTGTTCACCACCGTCGAGATCGACGGTCTTCAGCGTAAAAGAGAGCCCCTTTTCGGCCAGCGCGACGTAAACGCTCATAACATAGGGAGAAAAGAAATTTGCATCGGACCACAACGTAATTACGGGCTGGTTCATAACATCCTCATCGGCTGATCGGTTTTTACTCAACATATAATCTCTTTGCTTCGCTGTCACTTGATGAAAACTCACGATTTACAACAAGCACCTATACTCATTTGTCATGGCACCACTATTCGCATGGACAGGAGTTGAGAATGATTGACCTTTATTACGCCCCTACCCCAAACGGCCACAAGATCACCCTCTTTCTCGAAGAAGCCGAACTGGATTACAGAATCATCCGCGTGGATATCAGCAAAGGCGAACAGTTCAACCCTGTGTTTTTGGCTATCTCGCCCAACAATAAAATTCCGGCCATTATCGATAGTCAGCCAGCGGACGGAGGCAGGCCGTTAAGCCTGTTTGAATCCGGTGAAATTTTGCTTTATCTGGCAGAGAAAACCGGCAAGCTGCTGAGCGGTGAACTGCGCGAGCGTCACCACACTCTGCAGTGGCTTTTCTGGCAGTCAAGCGGCTTTGGGCCGATGCTGGGGCAGAACCACCACTTCACCGCCTTCGCGCCTCAGACCATTCCCTACGCCATTGAGCGATATCAGGTTGAAACCCAGCGTCTTTACGGCGTTCTGAACCAGCGGCTGGAGAAAACGCCGTGGCTCGGGGGCGACCATTACAGCATTGCCGATATCGCCTGCTGGCCGTGGGTAAATACGCATGATAAACACCGGATTGACTTAGCGTCTTACCCGGCGGTGAACAACTGGTTTGAGCGTATCCGGACCCGCCCGGCCACCGAACGCGCAATGCAAAAAATCCAGCAGGTTTAATCACCTATGAGGCTGGGTGGCTGAGAGGCTCTCATGTATTATGGGCGGGAAATACTGACACGGAGAAGACCTGCAATGTCACAGCCAGACGCTATTATTCGTATAAAAAATTTACGCTTGCGCACGTTCATTGGTATCAAAGAGGAAGAGATTGCCAACCGTCAGGATATCGTCATTAATGTGGTGATTCACTACCCGGCAGACAAAGCGCGGGCCAGTGAAGACATCAATGACGCACTGAACTATCGCACGATCACTAAAAACATCATCCAGTACGTGGAAAACAACCGCTTCTCTCTGCTGGAGAAATTAACTCAGGATGTGCTCGATATCGCACGCGATCATCACTGGGTCACTTATGCTGAAGTAGAGATCGATAAACTTCACGCCCTGCGCTACGCCGACTCCGTCTCCATGACGTTAAGCTGGCGACGCCAGGCGTAAACCTGGAGGTTGTATGAAGATTCTGCTGACCGGCGGTACAGGCCTGATTGGGCGCCATCTCATTGCGCGTTTGCAGGCGCTGCATCACGACATTACCGTAGTGACCCGCAGCCCGGAGAAAGCGCGCCAGGTGCTGGGCGCGGGGGTCGATATCTGGAAAGGGCTGGCCGATCGGCAGAATCTGGACGGCTTCGACGCCGTCATCAACCTTGCGGGCGAACCCATCGCCGATAAGCGCTGGACCGAAGAGCAGAAACAGCGGTTGTGCAGCAGCCGCTGGAACATCACCGAGAAGCTGGTTGAGCTGATTCGCAACAGCCAGACCCCGCCGTCGGTGCTGATTTCAGGCTCTGCGACGGGCTATTACGGCGATCTCGGCGAAGTGGTGGTGACCGAGGAAGAGCCGCCCCACAACGAGTTCACCCATAAACTCTGCGCCCAGTGGGAGCGCATCGCCTGCGCGGCGCAAAGCGACAATACCCGCGTCTGCCTGCTGCGTACCGGCGTAGTGCTTGCGCCGAAAGGCGGCATTCTGGGTAAAATGCTTCCGCCCTTCAGGCTGGGGCTCGGCGGGCCGATCGGCAACGGGCGACAGTACCTGGCCTGGATCCATATCGACGATATGGTGAACGGCATTATCTGGCTGCTGGATAACGATCTGCGCGGGCCGTTTAACATGGTTGCGCCGTATCCGGTGCGAAATGAACAGTTTGCCCACGCGCTGGGGCATGCCCTGCATCGCCCGGCGATTTTACGCGTGCCTGCGACGGCAATTCGCCTGTTGATGGGCGAAGCGTCCGTGCTGGTGCTGGGCGGTCAGCGCGCGCTGCCAAAACGGCTGGAAGCGGCGGGGTTTGCGTTTCGCTGGTATGACTTAGAAGAGGCGCTGGGGGATGTGGTACGCTGAATATGTTACAGTGATACGCCATGTTCCGATGAAATGGCGTAACAATGGCAACCATCACCACTCCCCGGCTTCATCTCACCCCTTTCGAACCCTCTGACTGGGCGTTCTTCCGCTCGCTGCGCGAAAACCGCGACATCATGCGCTATATGGCCGCGATTGCGCCTGAGAAAGAGACCCGACGCGTGTTTGCCGCACGCCTGATGGCGGAGCATGTCTTCGTGATCCGCTTTCTGAATGAAGATACGCCGCTGGGCGATATCGGCCTGCAAATCAGCCCTGAGAATCGTGAAGAGGCGGACATCGGCTACACGGTTGTGCCTGCCGCGCAGGGAAAAGGCATCGCCAGCGAGGCGCTGCGCGCGGTATGTGACTACGCGTTTAACCAGACCGGCGTGAAGGCGATTAACGCGTACGTGCTGGCGGACAACGGCGGGTCTGTGCGGGTGCTTGAGAAAGCCGGGTTTGTGCGCACGCAGGTGCTTGAAAAGGCGTATGAGATTGACGGTGTGCGGTATGACGACTGGGTGTATCGCCTGGAGTGTGGTGCGGCCTGAATGCCGGGCGGCACTGCGTTTGCCCGGCCTGGGGTTTTGTAGGCCCGTTAAGCGAAGCGCCACCGGGCGATTGGGTTGCACTGCGGGCTGATGCCCTCTTTATTTCAGAGATCCTTTAAGGAACTGCTGCAAACGCGGGCTCTGCGGGTTTGCCAGCACCTCGTCAGGGTGCCCCTGCTCTTCAATTTTCCCCTGATGCAGGAAAATCACGTGGTTCGAGACGTTACGGGCGAAGCCCATCTCGTGCGTCACCACCACCATCGTTTTGCCCTCTTCGGCCAGCTTCTGCATGATGCGCAGCACTTCGCCGACGAGTTCCGGGTCCAGCGCGGAGGTCGGTTCGTCGAACAGCAGCACTTCCGGCTCCATCGCCAGCGCGCGGGCGATGGAGACACGCTGCTGCTGGCCACCGGAGAGGTGTACCGGATACTTCATCTGCTGGCGCTCATCGATCCCCACTTTCGCCAGGTATTTCACCGCGCGTTCCCGGGCTTCCTGCTTGCTTAAGCCGAGCACCTGAACCGGCGCTTCCATCACGTTCTCCAGCACCGTCATGTGGCTCCAGAGGTTGAAATGCTGGAACACCATCGTCAGTCGCGTACGCAGCAGGCGCAGCTGATGCTTATCCGCCACCTTCAGCTGGCCGTCTTTGTCACGCACCAGATTGATGTTCTGCCCGCTCACCACAATCGAGCCTTCGCTCGGCTTTTCGAGGAAGTTAATGCAGCGCAGGAAGGTACTTTTACCCGAGCCGGATGAACCGATGATACTGATTACGTCGCCTGCGTTAGCCTGCAGCGACACCCCTTTCAGCACTTCATGTTCGCCGTAGCGTTTGTGCAAATCAATAACGTTTAATTTGTTCTCAGCCATCATCTTTCTCAGTGCGTCGAAGAAGGTTTTATATGCTGCAACCAGCGTTTTTCAGCCTTACGGAACAGGCTAATCAGAACATACGAGATAATTAAATAGAGCACCGCCGCAATGCCAAACGCGGTAAACGGCTGATAGGTCGCGGAGTTGATATCGCGCGCGATTTTGAGCAGGTCTGGCACCGTGGCGGTAAAGGCGAGCGCGGTGGAGTGCAGCATCAAAATCACTTCGTTGCTGTAGGCCGGTAGCGCAATGCGTAGCGCCGACGGCAGAATAATGCAGCGGTAAAGCTTCACCGAGGAGAAGCCGTACGCGCGCGCGGCCTCGATCTCACCGTGCGGCACGGAACGAATGGCCCCGGCGAAAATCTCGGTGGTATAGGCGCAGGTGTTGAGCGTTAGCGCCAGCACCGTACAGTTCAGGCCGCTGCGGAAGAACGCATTCAGCATTTCCGTGCCTTTTACGATCTCCAGCGTATACATCCCCGAATAGAACACCAGCAGCTGCACATACAGCGGCGTGCCGCGAAACACATAGGTAAACAGCCAAATCGGGAACTGAATAAATTTATTGTTCGACACGCGACCGATGGCGAGAAACACCGCCAGAATGCCGCCCATCACCACGGAAGAAATCAGCAGCCAGAGTGTGATCGCCACGCCGGTAAAGCGGTAGCCATCCGTCCAAAGCAGGGATTTCCAGTATTCCTGAATAATCTCAATCACAGGTCAGCCCTCTTCACACCCACGGAGTAGCGACGCTCGAGCAGAAGCAGCACACCATTGGAGACGGTCGTAAAGACCAGATAGATCGCGCCGCAGACCACCGCAAAGTAGAACGGCTCCCAGGTGCTCTTGCCCGCCAGCTGAGTCGCTTTCACGACGTCTTCCAGACCGAGCAGCGAGACCAGCGCCGTCGCTTTGAGGATAACCTGCCAGTTGTTACCGATGCCCGGCAGCGCATAGCGCATCATGGCCGGGAACATAATCCGGCGAAACGTTTGTGAAGAGGTAAAACCAAATGCGGTTGCCGCTTCAATGTGTCCTCTGGGAACCGCCATGTAAGCGCCACGGAAGGTTTCCGTGAAGTAGGCACCGTAGATAAAACCGAGGGTGATAATACCGGCCACCATCGGGTCGATATCAATTTGTCCCATGCCCATCGCATCCGTCACGCTGTTCAGGGCAATCTGCAGGCCGTAAAAAATAAGCAGCATCAGCACCAGATCGGGTACGCCGCGAATGAGCGTGGTATAGCCTTCGAAAATGAGCGCCAGCGGTTTGTTAGCCGAAAGCTTCGCCCCTGCGCCCGCCAGACCTATCAGCACCGCCAGCACCACGGAGCTGATAGCCAGCTCAAGGGTGACAAGCGCGCCCTGTAAAATAACGCCAGAAAATCCGTACAGCATACCGCGAGCCCTGTCGTATCGTGAGTGGTAAACCGTGTCTTATCCCCTCCCCCAGCGGGAGGGGCCGCACGTTATTTGACGGAGCGATTAGCCGCCGTACACATTGAAATCGAAGTACTTTTTCGCCAGCTTGTCGTAGGTGCCGTCAGCGCGCATTTCAGCAAACGCTTTGTTCAGAGCCTCACGCAGTTCGTTGTCTTCCTTACGCAGGCCCATACCGGTACCCACGCCAAAGAGCTTCTCATCCTTAATGGACGGACCGCCGAACTTGTAATCTTTGCCTACCGGCTGCTTCAGGAAACCTTCGCTTGCCGCGACTTCATCCTGGAATGCCGCATCAATACTGCCTGCCGTCAGGTCTGCATAAATATTTTCCTGGCCCTGATAGGAGACGATTTCGATCCCCTTCGGCGCCCAGTGTTCGTTACCGTAGGTTTCCTGCGTGGTGCCCTGCAGCACGCCTACGCGTTTCCCCTTCAGCGACTCGAGGGTCGGTTGAATGTCAGAAGACTTAGCCACTACCAGACGTGAATCGGCCGCATAGAGCTTGTCGGTGAAGGCAATCTCTTGCTGACGTTTCTCGGTGATGGAAAGCGAGGACATAATCACGTCTATTTTTTTAGCTTTCAGTGAAGGGATCAGCGCATCCAGCGGGTTCTCTACATAAGTACACTGTGCTTTGATGCGTTTGCACAGCTCATTGGCCAGATCGATGTCAAAACCCACCAGTTCACCCTTTGAATTCTTCGATTCAAACGGCGCGTAGGTTGGATCGGTGCCAATACGAATTTTCTGCGGAATGGCTGCAAAGGCCGCGGTGGCGCTGGAAAAGGCCAGTACCAGAGATAATGACAACACGAGTTTTTTCATATTTGTCCTCAACAAACTGTCTTCATACGGTTTTTTTACGACGACGGGGTGGGGTTAATGTGCCATTAATTCACGCTGTCAGGCAAAGAATAATGCCTTTCAGAAGGGAATTTTTGCATTATAAATGCTTAAGCATGCACGTAGTGACCCAATATGGTGCACAAATTGCACCATATTGAATCATCCACACCCGCGACGCACCACGCTGGTGCGTTAGTCACCGTAGACGTTGAAGTCGAAGTATTTCTTCGCCAGTTTGTCGTAGGTACCGTCTTTGCGCAGCTCCGTGAATGCTTTGTCAAAGGCGGCTTTCAGCTCTTTATCGTCCTTACGCAGGCCGATGCCGGTGCCGTCACCAAAGTATTTTTTGTCTTTCACGGACGGGCCCGCAAAGGCGTAATCTTTACCGGCCGGCTGCTTCAGGAAGCCTTCGCTCGCCGCGACTTCATCCTGGAATGCGGCATCCAGACGGCCTGCCGCCAGGTCAGAGTAGATCAGATCCTGGTTCTGGTAAGCCACCACGTCGACGCCCTTCTCGCGCCAGTTGGCATTCGCGTAACCTTCCTGGGTCGAGCCCTGGAGCACGCCCACATGCTTGCCTTTCAGCGAGTCGATGGTCGGCTGGATCGGGGAACCTTTCGCGGCAATCAGACGCGAATCCGCAGCGTAGAGCTTGTCAGAGAAGGCAATCTCCTGCTGGCGTTTTTCGGTGATGGAGAGAGAAGAGATAATGGCGTCGATTTTCTTTGCCTTCAGCGACGGGATTAACGCGTCAAAGTCGCTGCCCACCCATGTGCATTTCACTTCCATACGTTTGCACATTTCATTTCCCAGATCGATATCAAACCCCACGAAATCGCCTTTCGCATCCTTGGAAGAGAATGGCGCGTAGGTTGCGTCTGTACCGATACGAACCGTCTGTGGAAGCGCTGCGTAGCTACCTGCCGCCGCACTTAACCCCACCAGCAAAGACAGAGCCAGAACCGTCTTCTTCATACATTTACCCTCAAGTACCGTGATTTTATTATGTATTGTGTTGTGTGTTGTGTTGCAGGCTTCTCTTGCAGGTCTTATGCCACATTGCCGTCTGGTCAAAAGTTCGACGTTAAATATATTAATAAAACGTTGCGATATTGCCTTAATGGTGAAAGATAGCAGGTCTGCCGAACGAACCGGAAAGAGAAAAAGGGAAAAAGCGAATTAAATGTCGAGGATATGATCGCCGTTGCATAATTGCCCTGAAACAGGGCAACGTCTCTTTTCATGCACAGCATTTGTGCACAGAATCAGGCTCCCTGCCAGCGGGTGAAGAGGTCTTCGGGCAGGTCGATGTCAAACTGATCCAGCACGCGATTGACGGTCTGATTGATCACATCGTCCAGCGACTGCGGTCTGTGGTAGAACGCCGGCACTGGCGGCATGATCACTGCGCCCAGCTCGGCGGCCTGGGTCATGAGGCGCAGATGGCCCAGGTGCAGCGGCGTTTCCCGCACGCAGAGCACCAGCGGGCGGCGCTCCTTCAGCACCACGTCCGCCGCGCGCGTTACCAGCGTGTCGGTATAGCTGTTCACAATCCCGGAGAGCGTTTTGATTGAACAGGGCAGGATCACCATACCGGCGGTTTTAAACGAGCCTGAGGAGATGCTGGCGGCGATATCGCGGGCATCGTGAACCACGTCCGCCATCGCCTGGACATCGCGCAGGGAGAGATCCGTTTCAAGGGAGAGGGTTTGCCGCGCCGCCTGGCTCATCACCAGATGCGTTTCCACTTCTGCCACGTTACGCAAAACCTGTAGCAGGCGTAC
Source organism: Enterobacter cloacae complex sp. I3 (assembly GCF_014896175.1). Classification (NCBI taxonomy): domain Bacteria; kingdom Pseudomonadati; phylum Pseudomonadota; class Gammaproteobacteria; order Enterobacterales; family Enterobacteriaceae; genus Enterobacter; species Enterobacter cloacae complex sp. I3. Next base: position 41,419 of record NZ_JADBQZ010000024.1, on the reverse strand, counting down.
GCCGTAAATCGCGCCGCTGGCACCGCTGATGCCTATTATGAGTCGTTTCATGATTTCGCCCTTGCTGAATTCTGGGCTGACTGTGCAGGATTTTGCGGGGAGTTGCAAGTGAGGGCGAGCGCCCTCACCTGCGGAGAGATTAACCTTCGTTGTGCATCTCTAAGCTTTCGAGATCGTTTTGCAGCTGAACGGCTTTCGCATCGTCGTTGCGCAGCGAATCAAGGTAGTCGAGGTACTGCTGGTCAACGTCTTTCGTCACGTAGACGCCATTGAACACGGAGCATTCGAACTGCTGAATCTCCGGATTCTCGGCGCGCACCGCGTCGATGAGATCGTTCAGATCCTGGAAAATAAGGCCGTCGGCACCGATGATCTGGCGAATCTCATCCACTTCACGGCCGTGAGCAATCAGCTCGTTGGCGGTTGGCATATCAATGCCGTACACGTTCGGGAAGCGAATCTCCGGCGCGGCAGACGCCAGGTAGACTTTTTTCGCACCCGCTTCGCGCGCCATCTCGATAATCTGCTCAGAGGTGGTGCCGCGAACGATGGAGTCATCCACCAGCAGAACGTTTTTGTCGCGGAATTCTGCGCGGTTGGCGTTCAGCTTACGGCGCACCGACTTACGGCGCAGGTGCTGGCCCGGCATGATAAACGTGCGGCCAACGTAGCGGTTCTTCACGAAGCCCTGACGGTACGGCTTGTCCAGAATGCGGGCGATCTCCAGGGCGATATCGCAGGAGGTTTCCGGGATAGGAATCACCACGTCAATGTCGAGATCGTCCCACTCGCGGGCAATCTTCTCGCCGAGCTTCGTGCCCATATTGACGCGCGCGCTGTAGACGGAAATCTTGTCGATGAACGAATCCGGACGGGCAAAATAGACGTATTCAAACAGGCACGGGTTGCTGACCGGGTTGTCGGCACACTGACGGGTGAACAGCTGGCCCTTCTCGGTGATATACACCGCTTCGCCCGGCGCAACGTCGCGCAGGAATTCGAAGCCCAGGGTATCCAGCGCCACGCTCTCAGAGGCAACCATATATTCGGTACGGCCATCGCCGAGGTCGCGCTTGCCCAGCACCAGCGGACGAATGCCGTTTGGATCGCGGAAGGCGACCATGCCGTGACCGATGATCATCGCCACGCAGGCGTACGCACCGCGGATCTGGCGGTTGGTCGCGGCAATGGCAGCGAAGATATTGTCTGCTTCCAGCGGGTAGTGACGGAAGTTATCCAGCTCGCTGGCGAACACATTGAGCAGGATTTCTGAATCAGAGGTGGTGTTAATGTGGCGACGTTTCTCTTCGAACAGCTTCTTACGCAGCTCATGAGCGTTGGTCAGGTTGCCGTTATGGGCAAGCGTGATGCCATACGGTGAGTTGACGTAGAAAGGCTGTGCCTCAGAGGCGCTGGAACTGCCAGCAGTAGGATAACGAACGTGACCGATCCCCATATTACCTTGCAGACGCTGCATATGGCGGGCTTCAAACACATCGTTTACCAGGCCATTGGCCTTACGTAAACGGAAGCAGTTGTTTGCATCAATGGTGATGATACCCGCAGCATCCTGCCCACGGTGCTGAAGCACCGTTAACGCGTCATAAATCGACTGGTTGACCGGCATGAAACCGGCGATACCGACAATACCGCACATTCGTCTTTTCCTCGTTAAGCCACATCTCAGGGTTTATGCCCTGGGCAAAAAACTCGACGAGCTTTGCAGATAGTCAAAGAACCATCTGATGATGAAGCTGAACTCTGGAATGAGCTGCGATTTTTGCCAGTCTTCGCTTTTGGAGAACCCGGTGAAGGTATCCAGGAAGAACAGGATCGCGGCCACAATCAGCACGCCTCGTAATGCCCCGAAACAGATCCCGAGTACCCTGTCCGTTCCTGACAGACCGGTTTTCTCGACCAGCTGACCTATCACGTAATTCACGATAGCGCCGACAATCAGCGTCGCGATAAACAGCACCGCGATGGCGATTCCATTTCGGACCAGTTCATCTTCAAAGCCCGTGAACCAGACAGACAGGTAAGTGTAGTAATGACTGGCAACAAAGAAAGCACAACCCCAGGTTACCAGCGATAACGCTTCACGAACAAAGCCACGGATCAGGCTAACCAGACAGGAAAAACCAATCACCGCAATGATGGCGTAATCAATCCAGACCATATGTGTCCCACGATTAAACGCCCTGTCATCCAGTTCGGGGCGAATTCTAACAGAAAAAGAAAACGTTTGCGTAGGGATTTCCTTCCCGCGCGTAAATAAAAAAGGCGCTGAAAAAATGTTCAACGCCGTGGCTTATCGCCTCTCTCTAAAGGAGCAGGTCGTACTTAGTTCGCGCTGTAGCTCATCACCACACCACTCAGCCCGGAGATCTGCTTCAGCTCGCCCAGCGACCCTTTCAGCTTGTCTTTCGACGCCTCCGGCCCCACGAGGATACGGGTAATTTTACCCTGTACCGGCGTGGAAGGTGAAGTGTAAACGCGATAGCCCGCGCTGCGCAGTTTACCCACAACCTCGTTGACTTTATCGGCGTTTTTCAGCGCCCCCAGTTGCACAACGTAGGCTTTGCCGGTCGGCGCTGCGTCTTGCTTCGCAGGTGGTGGGGTTTCAGACGCTGCAGCCAGCTGCTCTGCTGCTTTATCTCGCTGTTGCTGAGGCTTCGGCTGCGGTTTTTCTACCGGCTTCGGTTTTTCAACAGGCTTAGGCTTCTCTACCGGTACCGGATCGATCTCGATGTTGTTATTCGCCGCCAGACGCGACGGGTCGAGTGACGGTGCAGCGGCATCGCCCGCGCGAACTTCTTCCGCCGCCCCTTCAGGCGGCTGAGCAGGCAGCGCCTGGGTCGCCGCAGGCAGCATATCCGGCTCATCGCGGTCGCCCGGCTTCGGCACCAGCGGAATGGCTGCAAACTCGTCCTGATAATGTTTTTTCTGCCCGTCGAGCAGCCCGGGAAGAATAATCACCCCGAGCGCGACCAGCACAATGGTTCCTGTTAAACGGTTCTGAAACTTACTCGCCACCGGTTCTCCCCGCGTCCATCACTTCCATGACATGTGCCACCGTGTGGAAAGAGCCACACACCAGCACGGTATCTTCTGGTTTAGCATCCGCCATCGCGGCATGCCAGGCCTGCGCCACGCTACTGTAGATTGCACCTTTACCGAGATGTTCCATCAACTGCTCAGCAGTCGCACCGCGCGGCCCCTCCAGAGGAGCACAATACCAGCTATCGACCACACTCTCCATGCAGGCCAGCGTACCGCCGATATCTTTATCATGAAGCATACCGATAACCGCCAGCACGCGCCCGGTTTTTGGTAACGATTTGAGACGTCCTGCGAGATACGCCGCCGCATGCGGGTTGTGCGCCACGTCCAGAATCAGACGCGGTGACTCGCTGACTATCTGGAAACGACCGGGCAGCAGCGCATTCTGAATGCCGTCACGGATCGCCTGCTCACTTACAGCTAATCCGCTGGCGCGCAGTGCCGCCAGCGCGGTTGCCGCGTTAGGCTGTGGCACCTGCGGCAGCGGCAGATTCTCCAGAACGCCCTGCGCATCGCTAAAGCGCCAGCCGTTGCCCTGCACCTCATACTGCCAGTCAACGCCTCGGCGCAACAGATGTGCGCCCTTCTCTTTCGCCACGTCGGCAATGGTATGCGGCATGTCCGGCTCGCCCACCACGGCGGGCTTATTCGCCCGGAAAATACCGGCCTTTTCGCGGCCAATGCTTTCACGGTCCGGGCCCAGCCAGTCGGTATGATCCAGCGCGATGCTGGTGACCACCGCCACGTCCGCATCCACCATATTGGTGGCATCCAGACGCCCGCCCAGCCCCACTTCCAGGATCACCACGTCCAGCTGCGCCTGTTTGAACAGCCACAGCGCCGACAGGGTGCCGTATTCAAAATAGGTTAATGAGGTTTCCCCGCGCGCCGCTTCGATAGCCGCGAACGACGCCGTATGGGCAGATTCCGCCAGCTCGGTGTTCTGCACCCGCACGCGCTCGGTATAGCGCACCAGATGCGGTGAGCTGTAAACGCCAACCTTGTACCCCGCCGCCATCAGGACTGACTCCAGCGTGCGGCAGGTCGTCCCTTTACCGTTAGTACCTGCAACGGTGAACACGAACGGAGCCGGTTTCAGCACGTCGAGACGCGCGGCAACCTGGCTTACGCGCTCAAGGCCCATATCGATGGTTTTACTGTGCAGGTTTTCCAGATAAGAAAGCCACGCGGCCAGGGGCGACGTGGCTTGGGGAATGCTTTTATTTTCCATAATGCCCGGTTGTCATTAACAGGTTATAAAGCAAAAGGGCAGCGCCATCTGGCCCTGCCCTTTTCAGTTATCAGGCCTCGGGTTCCTGATCCGGTACCACCACGCCTTCGCGCGGCTCATCCGGGTTAGGCGCTGGCAGATTCATCAGCTTCGCCAGAATGCTGGCCAGTTTCAGGCGCATTTCCGGACGGCGGACGATCATATCGATAGCGCCTTTCTCAATGAGGAACTCACTGCGCTGGAAGCCCGGCGGCAGTTTTTCACGAACGGTCTGCTCGATGACGCGAGGACCGGCAAAGCCGATCAGCGCTTTTGGCTCAGCGATGTTCAGGTCACCCAGCATCGCGAAGCTTGCGGAGACGCCCCCCATGGTTGGGTCGGTCAGTACCGAGATGTACGGCAGACCGCGCTCCTGCATTTTCGCCAGCGCCGCAGAGGTTTTCGCCATCTGCATCAGGGACATCAGCGCTTCCTGCATACGCGCACCACCGGAGGCGGAGAAGCAGATCAGCGGACAGTTGTCTTCCAGCGCCTGCTCAACGGCACGCACGAAACGCGCGCCGACCACGGAGCCCATTGAGCCGCCCATAAAGGAGAACTCAAACGCAGCGGCAACCACCGGCATCTCGTGCAGGGTGCCCTTCATGACGATCAGCGCGTCTTTCTCGCCGGTCTCTTTCTGTGCAGAGGCCAGACGATCTTTGTATTTTTTGGAATCGCGGAACTTCAGCACGTCTTTTGGCTCAAGCTCGCTGCCCAGTTCTACCAGAGAACCTTCGTCCAGCAGGCTATGCAGGCGGTTGCGCGCCGACATACGCATGTGGTGGTCACACTTCGGACACACCTCAAGATTGCGTTCCAGCTCTGCACGATACAGAACCTGGCCGCAGCTATCACACTTCGTCCATACCCCTTCAGGAATGCTCGCTTTGCGCGTCGGGGTAATGTTGCTTTTAATTCGTTCAATCCAGCTCATTGATAACCTTTCTGCCTGAACCTGGTCGTATGCCAGTTTTGCTATAAGAGGCGAATAATGCCATTTTTGCCTCCAACAGACCATGAATGTTGCACATTAAAACATAACAGCCCGAAACTTTGGATAAAAAAGTGGTCGAACCGCCAGCGTGCATTTACTTCGCTTGCTTTGCTGCCGCGCGTTTGTGACGAATGATTTCAATCACGCCAGGCAGTACGGAAAGCACAATAATCGCTACAATCAGTAACTTAAGGTTTTCCTGAACCACCGGCAAGTCGCCAAACAGATAGCCTGCATAGGTAAAGAGCAACACCCAAAGCAGTGCGCCCACCACGTTATACATTGCAAAATGACGATAGGACATATGGCCCATTCCCGCCACAAACGGTGCAAATGTGCGCACAATAGGCACAAAACGCGCAAGGATAATGGTTTTTCCACCATGACGTTCATAGAAGGCATGGGTCTTGTCTAAATAGCTGCGGCGGAAAATTTTCGAGTCCGGATTACTGAACAACCGCTCACCGAATACCCGGCCAATCGTATAGTTGACCGCATCCCCGACAATCGCGGCAATCACCATCAACACCACCATCAGATGCACGTTCAAATCATTGGTGGGCAGCGCCGACAACGCGCCGGCCACAAACAGCAGCGAGTCTCCCGGCAGGAACGGGGTAACGACCAGACCGGTTTCACAGAACAGAATCAGGAACAGAATGGCGTAAACCCAGACGCCGTACTGCGCGACCAGCTCCGCCAGGTGAACATCAATATGCAGAATGAAATCAATCAGAAAACGTATTACGTCCATATTGTCTAAGCCTTAATTGCACCTTTGTTTAGTCCGCTAAAAACAGCGGGCCCATTGGCGGTTTTGGCAGGTCAAACCGATCCGGATAGTCTACCGAGACCAGATAAAGCCCTTCCGCTTTCGCCGTTGCTGCCGCAAGCGTTCTGTCCTTCGCTGCCAGCAGTTCTGCAATCCAGCTCTCCGGCTGGTGTCCGGCGCCCACTTCCATCAGGCTGCCCACAATATTCCGCACCATATGATGTACAAAGGCATTGGCTTTGATATCCACCACCACATACGCGCCAAAACGACTGACGTTAATGTGCATGACGTTACGCCACGGCGTACGGGACTGACACTGCACCGCACGAAACGACGTAAAGTCATTTTCACCAATCAGACACTGCGCCGCGCGATGCATACGTTCTGCATCGAGCGGTTCATAAAAATGCGTCACACCCTGGCTTAACACAGCCGGACGCAGACGCTGGTTGTAGATGACATAGCGATAGCGACGCGCCGTTGCGCTGAAGCGCGCGTGAAAATCATCCGGCACAGATTTCACCCAACGCACCGCGATGTCACCAGGTAAATTCGCATTTACACCCAGCGTCCAGGCGGCATCCTTACGCACGGCGGTGGTTTCAAAGTGAACCACCTGCCCCGTGCCATGAACACCCGCGTCCGTACGCCCCGCGCACAGGACGTTAATCGGCTCGTTTGCTACCTGAGAGAGCGCTTTCTCCAGCTTTTCCTGAACGCTGCGCACCTCATTCTGACGCTGCCAGCCATAATATTTACTGCCATCGTACTCAATACCGAGGGCAATTTTATGAACCGGCTTTTGATCCACTTCGGACATCAGTACAGATACTCCTGCACCAGCTTCTCGGCGATCTTGACCGCCATCAGCGCGCCGCCAAAGCGAACGTTATCGGCAACGGACCAGAACTGAACCTGCTCCGGCATACCGTAGTCGTTACGCACGCAGCCAACGGAAAGATGCGCGCTGCCGGTGGCGTCGCCCACCTGGGTCGGGAACTCGCTCTCTTCGGAAAGGACGATATCTTCACCGCGGCCAAACGCGTCGCGCGCTTCCTCTGCCGCCAGCGGGCGCAGGGCTTCAAAACCGACCATCTGCGCGTGGCCGTAGAAGACCGGAGACTGTACGACGCTGGCGGAAATCATCAGCCCCTCGTCCTGCAGAATCTTGCGCGCTTCGTCGACGAGACGACGCTCTTCGCGCACGGAACCTTCACGATCCGGCAGCAGCGGCAGCATGTTGAACGCCAGCTGGCGGCCAAAGAAATCATCTTCGTCGATCGGGATGCCATTCAGCAGCTTCGCACTCTGCCCGGCCAGCGCGTCAACGGCCTTTTTACCGTTCGCCGACGCGGACAGCAGGCTGGTGACGGTAATGCGCGACAGGCCGCCGTCGTCAATCAGCGGTTTCAGGGCAGTCAGCAGCTGGCTGGTCAGGCTGTTCGGTACCGCGATAACGTTACGGTTGCGGTAGTCAGCCAGCACAAACGGATTGACGTCTGGGACCACCAGCGGCACGTCCGGCTCCAGGGAGAACAGACCGCTCAGGTCGATCACCAGACAGCCCGAATTGGTCGCCTCTTCAATATAAGACGCCGTGGCTTCAGCACCTGCGGCAAAAAACGCCAACTGCGCCTGGGTCCAGTCAAACGCGGCCGCATCCTGAACCATCACGGATTTACCGCCAAAGCGCAGATGTTCGCCCGCGCTGTCGGTGCGCGCCAGCGCATAGATATCTCCCACCGGGAACTGACGCTCGGCAAGAGTTTCGAGCAGGGCTTCGCCCACGGCACCCGTGGCACCTAAAATGGCAATGTTCCAGCCTTCAGACATGGTGGTTTACTCCAGAAATAAAAAAGCGTCCCTGTCGGCGTATCCGACAGGGAGCATTAAGAAGACATTAATGCGCCGGGTGATGAACGGCGTTAAAACCCAGTTTCTTGAGCAACGTCGCAGCCGCTGCGTCGTCGCACATCACATACAGGGAAGACCACTCGCGGCGCTCAACGTAGTTCTTGCGCAGCTTATCAAATTCACCCGGGATCCCCGCCACCTTACGCAGCAGCGCATCGTCGCGGCGCACATCATACACCAAATGCACCAGCCTTTTCAGCGTTGCCTGATCGAGCGGGCCATGCAGGGTAATGCGGCCAAATTCAGGCGCGGGGAGTAGAGTATCAAGCGCCACCTGCTGCGGATGGCCGATAAAGGCGCTGTAGGCTTCAAACACCTGCGTCGTGCCGCGCGCTTTGCCTTCAAGCGTATAGCCCGCAATATGCGCGGTGGCAACGTCAACCTTGTTCAGCAGCTCAACGTTGAGATCCGGCTCCGGCTCCCAGACGTCCAGCACCACGCTGAGATCGTGTCCTTCATTCAGACATTTCAGCAGCGCGGCATTATCCACCACCGGGCCACGGCAGGCATTAATCAGAATAGTGCCAGCCTTCAGACGGCGAATCAGCGCCTCGTCCGCCAGATGCAGGGACTTATATGGCCCTTCTTTAAACAGCGGCGTGTGGAACGTTAGCACATCGCACTGTTCAACCAGCTCATCCAGCGCGCGGAAATCCTCGTCGTCACCGTTGTCTTTACGCGGCGGATCGCACAGCAGCGTGCGGATACCTAACGCTTCAAGGCGCTTTTGCAGACGCCCGCCGACGTTACCCACGCCGACAATCCCCACGGTGCGGTCTTTCAGCGCAAAACCATCGCGCTCGGCCAGCATCAGCAGCGAGGAGAAAACGTATTCCACGACGGCAATGGCGTTACAGCCCGGCGCGGCGGAAAAACCGATTCCGGCCTGCTTCAGCCACTGATCATCCACATGATCGGTCCCTGCCGTTGCGGTTCCGACAAACTTAATCGCTTTACCGGCAAGCAACGCCTCATTTACTTTGGTCACCGAGCGCACCATCAGCGCGTCTGCGTCATCCAGTTCGTTAACCGGGATCGGGCGACCAGGGACAGCCTTAACGTCGCCGAGGCGGCTAAACAGCTCGCGGGCGTAAGGCATATTTTCATCAACGAGGATTTTCACGTCTGAGTACCTGTTTGAGAGGAAGAAAACCTGCCAAGTGTGCCATAATCTGGCCGCCAGGCATATAAGTATGCCGGGTTTACGCTGAGTTTTGACTTTAAGGATTTTTGACGATGCAGCCCATTTCAGGTACGCCGCCACGCCCTCCGGGTGAAGGCCCTGTCACGCCAAACGTTGCCGGTGAACAGCCACTATCCACGCAACAGCGCACCGTGCTGGAGCGACTGATCACGCGCCTGATAGCGCTGACTTCGCAGCAAAACGCGGAAGTCTGGGCCGGGGTAAAGCATGATTTAGGCGTGAGGAACGACGCACCGCTGCAGTCGCGCCATTTCCCTGCCGCCGAGCAAAATCTCAACCAGCGTATTACGACCGCGCAGCAGAACCACACCACGCGTCAGATTGTCACGCAGTTGACCGAGCTGCTGGGCCAGGGAAATAACCGTCAGGCTGTCAGTGACTTTATCCGTCAGCAGTATGGCCAGACCGCCCTGAGCCAGCTGACGCCAGACCAGCTTAAAACCGTGCTGACGCTGTTGCAGAACAATCAGTTGTCTATTCCGCAGCCTCAGGTGCGCCCCTCAACCGAGCGCCCGCTGCAACCTGCCGAGCACAACACGCTGAACCAGATGGTGACCAAACTGGCCGCCGCCACCGGTGAGTCGACGAAGCTTATCTGGCAATCCATGCTGGAACTGTCCGGCGTGAAGGCGGGCGAGCTGATTCCGGCCAAACAATTTACCCATCTGGTGACCTGGCTCCAGGCGCGCCAGACGCTCAGCACCCAGAGCGCCCCTACCCTGCATACCGTTCAGGCGGCGCTTAAACAGCCGCTGGAACCACACGAGTTCGAGGTGATTCGGGATTACGCCCAGCAGAACTGGCAGGCCACGCCGCAAACGGTACTGACCACCGCGCAGGTGCAGGATGTGCTGAATCAGATCTTTGTTCGCCGCGCCGAGCGGGAAGGCGGCGTGCCGGAGGTAAGAAACGTTCAGCCGATCTACAGCCCGCTGTTTGCGCCCGTTGTGGAGACGTTCAGAACGCTCTCTGCCCGCCCGGGATTAATGTTGATTGCATTATTGATTGCGCTGGCGATTTTCTGGCTGGTTGCCTGAGGATTTGCCCGGTGGCGCTACGCATACCGGGCCTACAACGGCTCGAACCGTAGGCCGGGTAAGGCGCAGCCGCCACCCGGCGACAACAGTTAATTTCTGCGAAACGCCACCAGCGTCACCACGATCCCCACCACCGCAGAAACCGCGCCGGCCAGGAAGACGGACGGGTAGCCAAACGAGGTGGCTAACAGACCCGCCAGCGGCCCGGTTACGCCGTATGAGATATCCTGAAACGCCGCATAGCCGCCCAGCGCCGTACCGCGGACCTGCGGCGCCACGCGCTTCACCACCTCAACGCCCAACGCCGGGAAGATCAGCGAGCAGCCGCAGCCGGTTAACGCCGCACCAAGCAGCGCAACGGAGGCGACCGGCGCCTGCCAGAGCAACACCAGCCCAACGGTTTCAATCACCAGCGATGCCACCGCCACCTTCACGCCGCCAAAGCGATCCGGCATCCAGCCGAACAGGACACGCATCAGGACAAACGCGCCGCCAAAGGCCGTCAGCGTAAAGCCCGCCATTGCCCAGCCGCGGCTCATGAAATAGAGGGAGACGAAGGTGCCAATCACCGCGAAGCCTACTCCCTGAAGCGCCAGCCCCAGCCCTGGCTGCCAGATTTGCCCCACCACACTCCACAGCGAAGGACGTTCGCCTTTATGGGCGGGTACCTTGCGTACCGAACCGTTAAAAGCCCACGCCAGCAGCGGTAATACCATGGTGGTTGCTGCCAGTACCGCAAAACCAAACTGGCTGTGGATCAGCAAACCCAGCGGCGCGCCTGCAGCCAGTGCGCCATAAATCGCCATCCCGTTCCAGGACATCACTTTGCCGGAGCGCGCAGGCCCCACCAGCCCCATCCCCCAGGTCAGGGTGCCGGTCAGCAGCTGGCTTTCACCGAAGCCAAGGATTAAACGGCCCACCACCAGCAGCGCAAATTTATACGCGGCGTCGACCGGCAGGAGAGCGGCCAGCAGCCACGCGCCCCCCGCCAGACCGCAGGCAAACATGCCCTGCAGCGCCGAGCGTTTTGCACCGTGCTGATCGGCCAGCCGTCCTGCGTAGCCGCGGGTTAATACCGTGGCTAAAAACTGAATGCCCACAGCAATGCCGACCATGGTGTTGCCATAGCCGAGTTCCTGATGAACGAACAGTGGGATCACCGGCAGCGGCAGGCCAACGGTCATGTAGGTCAGGAATACCGCAAAGGCGATGCGGAAAAGAGAAAGGTTCCCGGAAGGAGTGCCCTTCTCGGGGGTAACAGCCTTCATGCATAACTCCGTGTTCAGGCATAAAAAAAGGGAGCCTTCCGGCTCCCTTCTATTATACATTCAAACGCTTATGCTTTCAGCTTGCGCATAACCAGTGTGGCGTTGGTGCCGCCGAAGCCGAAGCTGTTGGACATCACGGTGGTCAGCGTCGCTTCCGTTGGTTTGGTCACGATGTTCAGGCCAGCCGCCTGCTCGTCCATCTCGTCGATGTTGATGCTTGGGGCGATAAAGCCGTTTTCCAGCATCAGCAGAGAGTAGATCGCTTCCTGCACGCCCGCCGCACCCAGAGAGTGACCGGTCATGGCTTTGGTGGCAGAGATAGCCGGGCTGTTGTCGCCGAACACTTCACGGATCGCACCCAGCTCTTTCACGTCACCTACCGGAGTAGAGGTACCGTGGGAGTTCAGGTAGTCGATTGGGGTATCAACACCGTGCATCGCCATCTTCATGCAGCGCACCGCGCCTTCGCCGGAAGGAGCAACCATGTCGGCGCCGTCGGACGTTGCGCCGTAGCCCACGATCTCAGCGTAGATGTGCGCGCCGCGTGCCAGCGCGTGCTCCAGCTCTTCAACCACAACCATACCGCCGCCGCCCGCGATGACGAAACCGTCACGGTGCGCGTCATAAGTACGGGAGGCTTTGTCTGGGGTTTCGTTGTACTTGGTGGACAGTGCGCCCATCGCGTCGAACTCACAGGCCATTTCCCAGCCCAGCTCTTCGCCGCCGCCAGCAAATACGATGTCCTGTTTGCCCAGCTGGATCTGCTCAACCGCGTTGCCGATACAGTGTGCGGAAGTCGCACACGCGGAGCTGATGGAGTAGTTCACACCGTGGATTTTGAACGGGGTCGCCAGGCACGCGGAAACCGCAGAACCCATAGCTTTCGTGACCACGTACGGACCTACCGCTTTCAGACCACGCGGGCTACGCATTGCGTCAGCACCGAATACCTGCGCTTTAGAGGAACCGCCGGAACCGGCAATCAGGCCCACGCGCGGGTTGTTCTGATAAACCTCTTCGCTCAGGCCAGAATCTTTGATCGCTTCCTGCATGGAGAGATAAGCATAAATAGAGGCATCGTTCATGAAACGAACCACTTTGCGGTCAATCAAACCGGTGGTGTCCAGTTTGACGTTACCCCATACGTGGCTACGCATACCTGAATCTTTAAACTCTTCAGAGAAAGTGATCCCGGAGCGTCCTTCACGCAGAGATGCCAGGACTTCCTGCTGGTTATTACCGATGCTGGAAACAATGCCCAGGCCAGTAATCACTGCACGTTTCATTCAATACCTCTGTAAGTCGCACTATAAAAAGTTTCGAGTCGCACAATAGCGTACACTTGTACGCCGAACAAGTCCGATCAGACATTTTCTGCGGAAATTTGCACCGATGGACTCACATCGTTAAGATCGTGCCACTGCCTGTCAGACGAGTAACTTACGTGAAACAAAACGCTATACAACCCGCCAACCTCGAATTCAACGCTGAGGGTACACCTGTTTCCCGAGATTTTGATGACGTCTACTTTTCTAATGATAACGGACTCGAAGAAACCCGCTATGTTTTCCTCGAGGGAAACCAGCTCAGCGCCCGCTTCCCTGCGCACCCGCGCAGCCTGTTCGTTGTTGCGGAAAGCGGATTCGGCACCGGGCTCAATTTTTTAACCCTCTGGCAGGCGTTTGACCAGTTTCACGCTGCGCACCCCGAGGCTACGCTACAAAGATTACATTTCATCAGTTTTGAAAAATTTCCGCTTACCGCGCACGATCTGCGGCTCGCCCACCAGCGCTGGCCGGAGCTTGCAGCCTGGGCGGAGCAGCTTCAGGCGCAGTGGCCGCCGCATATCGGCGGCTGCCACCGTCTGATTCTGGACGGCGGACGGGTGACGCTGGATTTATGGCTGGGCGACATTAACGACCTGACCGATACGCTCGACGACGCGATGAACCAGACGGTGGACGCGTGGTTCCTTGACGGCTTTGCGCCCGCCAAGAACCCGGACATGTGGAGCCAGCATCTGTTTAGCGCGATGGCCCGGCTGGCGCGTCCCGGCGCAACGCTCGCCACCTTTACCTCGGCCGGCTTTGTTCGCCGCGGCCTGCAGGACGCGGGCTTTACCATGCAGAAGACCAAAGGCTTTGGCCGCAAGCGCGACATGCTGGTCGGCACGATGGAACGGACGCTGGACATTCCCGCTCGGGCTCCCTGGTTTGCGCGCAGCGCCAGCGCATCGCGCGAAGTGGCGATCGTTGGCGGAGGAATTGCCAGCGCCCTGCTCTCTCTCGCGCTGCTGCACCGGGGCTGGCAGGTGACGCTCTACTGCGCTGACGAGGCACCAGCCAGCGGCGCGTCCGGCAACCGCCAGGGCGCGCTTTACCCGCTTTTAAGCGCGCACGACCCGGCCCTGTTCCAGTTTTTCCCCGCGGCCTTTACCTTCGCCCGTCGCCTGTACGACGCGCTGCCAGTGGCATTCGACCATGACTGGTGCGGCGTGACGCAGCTCGGCTGGGATGAAAAGAGCCAGCAAAAAATCGCCCAGATGCTGTCGCTGGGTCTGCCGGAGGAAATTGCCCGTGAGGTCAGTGCGCAAGAGGTGGCAGACATGGCGGGCGTGGAAACCGGCTGTGGCGGCATTCAATATCCGCTCGGCGGCTGGCTGTGCCCGGCTGAACTGACCGCGGCGGCGATTAGCCTGGCGCAGTCACGCGGGCTGAGGGTGCATTATGCTCATAAGGTTGAATCGCTTAGCCGGTCAGAACGGTGGACTCTGCATTTTGCTGATGGCAAAGCGGCACACCATGCCAGCGTTGTGCTGGCAAACGGACATAACATCAGCCAGTTTATCCAGACCGAGACGTTGCCGGTTTATCCGGTCGGCGGCCAGGTAAGCCATATCCCAACCGCGCCCGAACTGAGCAAGCTGCGCCAGGTGCTGTGCTATGACGGCTATCTGACGCCACAAAATCCGTCTAACGGACATCACTGCATCGGCGCCAGCTACCATCGTGGCGAAGCGGATATGCGCTACAGCGAAGCGGATCAGCAGCAAAACCGCCAGCGCCTGATTGACTGCTTCCCGGACGCGGCGTGGGCGAAAGAGGTTGACGTGAGCGAGGGCGAAGCGCGCTGCGGCGTGCGCTGCGCGACCCGCGATCATCTGCCGATGGCGGGAAACGTGCCGGACTATGAAGCCACGCTTGAACTCTATCAGGATCTGGCAGAAAACAAGGAAACGGCGGTAAGTGCCCCGGTTTATCCGGAACTGTTCATGCTGGGCGGATTAGGATCGCGAGGATTGTGCTCCGCGCCGCTGCTGGCTGAAACGTTAGCCGCGCAAATGAGTAATGAACCTGTTCCGCTGGACAGAACCACGCTTGCGGGGCTGAACCCGAATCGACTGTGGGTACGGAAACTGCTGAAGGGGAAAATGGTTAAGTAGGGTGCGGTCGAATCCCCTCTCCCCAAAGGGGAGAGGGAAGAGAGGGCAGCGGCTTAGCGTTTAGCCTGCTGGAATAAATTGTCCCACATCCCCAGCACCAGAGACTGGTCGCGCGGAGAGAGCTCCCCGGCCAGAATGGCTTTTTCCAGGCTGCGCGTGACTTCAGCGTGAACGGCGTCGGCAGAGTGATCGTCACCTGCTTCCAGCTCGGCTACCG
Organism: Enterobacter cloacae complex sp. I3; assembly: GCF_014896175.1. Lineage (NCBI taxonomy): Bacteria > Pseudomonadati > Pseudomonadota > Gammaproteobacteria > Enterobacterales > Enterobacteriaceae > Enterobacter > Enterobacter cloacae complex sp. I3. Next base: position 26,232 of record NZ_JADBQZ010000024.1, on the reverse strand, counting down.
CCAGCGTCAGGTGACCACGCAGATAACCGCTGGCGAACAGCTCATCATCACTGGCGTGTTCCACCATGTCATCAATTAACGCCAGAATGCGTGATTCAAATTCTGCGATCATCTTCTTTCCTCTGTTAAAGATCTTCCGGCCAAGGGAAGCATTCCGCCGTGATCTCCGGCGTGTGGTAATAATTCTGTAAAGCCTCGATCAGGCGCGCCGGACGTTCCGGGATGCCTTTCTCAAGATACTCCATCACCTGCGCATGAACGCGGCGCTGGAAGACGATACGGTCTGGCTCAAAGTCACCTTCAAGGTTGTCACAGCTCACGTTGAACGGGAAACCCGCCGCCACGCAGAACAGCCATTCCAGCGCCTGCGGCTTCACTTCCACGTCCTCAAACTGGCCCTGGGTGGCGGCGTCGCGCCCGTCCGGACAGTACCAGTAACCGAAGTCCACCAGCTCGCGACGCGCTTTCCCCGCGATGCACCAGTGCGAAATCTCGTGCAAACCGCTGGCGTAAAAGCCGTGGGCAAAGACGATGCGGTTGTACGGAACCTCTGCATCAGCAGGAAGATAGATCGGTTCGTCGTCGCCTTTAATCAGACGGGTATTAAAATCATCAGCAAAACAGCTATCGAAGATCTCAATCAGCTGTTCGTATTTATGCGTACTGTTCATTAGTTCATCCCCAACCAGGTGAGGATCTCCTGTCCATGGCTGTCATAAAGAAGTTTGGCGCTCATCACCGCCGAGACGACAACAATCATCGGGCGGATCAGCTTTTGCCCTTTGCTTAATACCAGACGCGAGCCTGCGCGCGCGCCCAAAAACTGCCCTGCCATCATCACAAACCCGGTTGCCCAGATAACCTTGCCGCCAATGATAAACAGCAGCAGGCCGCCGACGTTCGAGGTCGCATTCAGCACCTTAGCGTGGGCGGTGGATTTGGCGAGGTTAAAGCCGGCCAGCGTCACGAACGCCAGCGCGTAAAACGAGCCTGCCCCCGGGCCAAAGAAGCCGTCGTAAAAGCCGACGCAGCCACCGGCAATCAGCGCAAACGGCAGGCCGTGCAGCCGCCGCGCCCGGTCTTCCTCACCGAGTTTAGGCATCAGCAGGAAATAGAGACCGATGCAGATAACCAGAATCGGCAGGATCTGGCGCAAAATATCCGACTGCACGTGCTGCACCAGCAGCGCGCCCGACGTTGAGCCGATAAAGGTCATCAGGATATTGAGCTTTTGATCGGCGAGATTCACCACCTTGCGGCGGATAAAATAGAGCGATGCCGAGAGCGAGCCGCCGCAGGCCTGCAGCTTATTGGTGGCAAGCGCCTGCGCCGGGCTCATGCCCGCCGCCAGCAGCGCGGGCACGGTTAACAGCCCGCCGCCGCCCGCGAGCGCATCGATAAAACCGGCCAGCATGGCCACAAAGAACAGCACCACCAGCAGCAGCGGTGACACCATAAACAGATCGACGAAATTATCCATTAAAGTACATGCTCATCCAGTAGCGCCTGGCAGGAAGGCGGCAACGGAGGCGGTGTCTTCTTCTCAGGCTTAGAGGTTCCAGGTTTTGCCGGCTCAAACCAGCTTTGCAGTTCGTAACCACAGCCATCGCCTGGCGGCGGTAGCGGCTGATCTTCACATTCCAGGCTGTTCGCCGGGCAGCGCAGACGAACGTGCATATGCGCACGATGCTGGAACCACGGGCGCACTTTGCGCAGCCAGTCGCGATCCGTCCCCGCATCCAGGCAAAGCTGCTGCTTGATCGCCGGGTTGACGAAAATCCGCGTGACGTCGTTATCTTTCGCCGCCAGCTTGATCAGGCTCGAAATATCCCGTGACCACAGTGATGGCACTACGCTTTTGCCGTCGCGCGACACCAGATCCAGCGCCTGCGGCTTCAGCAGCTGCGCAGACGTCCAGCGCGTTTTCGGCAGCTGCAGGAAGATGTCGACATCCAGTCCGGTCTGGTGGCTGGCGTGCCCGCCGTTAAAGCGACCACCGGCAGGCATCCCCATATCGCCAATCAGCATCGTCCCCAGCCCCAGGTTATGTACCTGGTTCCCCAGTCGCTGAATGAACAGCACCAGATCAGGGTGGCCGAAGTAACGACGCTGGTCGGTACGCATCACCTGATAGGTATCTGATTGCAGCGGCAGCTCCTGCGCGCCCACGATACAGCCGTTAGAGAAGGTGCCGATGGACTGCGCGCTTCCCGCCACCGGATGGGTGATTTTTTGCCACGGCGTGGCGGCCAGACTGGCTCCACTGGCCAGCAGCGCCAGCAGAGCAATTGCGGTTTTTTTCATGTTTACCAGCGTGGAATGGTGGTCGTCACGTCCGCGTTCTGCGCGCGCTGGCGCAGGAAGTGATCCATCAGCACGATCGCCAGCATCGCTTCCGCGATCGGCACCGCGCGGATCCCCACGCACGGATCGTGACGACCTTTGGTGATCATCTCAACTTCTTCGCCTGAGCGGTTAATCGTGTGGCCCGGCACGGTGATGCTTGAGGTCGGCTTCAGCGCGATGTTGGCAATAATCTGCTGTCCACTGCTGATACCGCCGAGAATGCCGCCCGCATGGTTGCTCTGGAAGCCCGCTTTCGTGATTTCGTCGCGGTTCTGGCTGCCGCGAAGCGCCACCACGTCGAAGCCGTCGCCAATCTCGACGCCCTTCACCGCGTTGATGCTCATCAGCGCGTGGGCGATATCGGCGTCGAGACGGTCAAATACCGGCTCGCCCCAGCCAGCCGGGACGCCATCTGCCACCACGGTGACTTTCGCGCCAATGGAGTCGCCCTCTTTTTTCAGGCCGCGCATCAGTTCGTCCAGCGCGTCAAGCTTATCCGCATCGGCGCAGAAGAACGGGTTTTGCTCGACCTGATCCCAGTCCTTGATCGCCAGCGGAATGTCGCCCATCTGGGTCAGACAGCCGCGAATGACGATGCCAAATTTCTGCTGCAAATACTTTTTAGCAATCGCGCCAGCGGCCACGCGCATCGCGGTTTCACGCGCGGAAGAGCGTCCGCCGCCGCGATAGTCGCGAAAGCCGTACTTTTGCTCGTAGGTGTAGTCGGCATGGCCCGGGCGGAACACGTCCTTGATAGCACCGTAGTCCTGAGAGCGCTGATCGGTGTTTTCAATCAGCAGACCAATGCTGGTGCCGGTGGTGCGGCCTTCAAAAACGCCGGAGAGAATTTTGACCTGGTCCGGCTCGCGACGCTGCGTGGTGTAGCGAGAGGTGCCCGGACGACGGCGGTCAAGGTCGTGCTGTAAATCTGCTTCGGTCAGTTCGATGCCTGGCGGTACGCCATCAACGATACAGCCCAGCGCCAGCCCGTGCGACTCGCCAAAGGTGGTCACGCGGAATAACTGTCCAATACTGTTTCCTGCCATCACGGCTCCGATGTTGTTGTTTGTATTTGAGCGTTGTGAAACGGGCCGAAGCCCGCTGGATTAATCTTTATAGATGCTGAAATGTTCGCGCGCGTCGAGCAGCTGCGCTTTGGTCAGCATAAAGACGCCGTCACCGCCGTTGTCGAACTCAAGCCAGGTGAACGGCACATCCGGGTACTGCTCTATCAGATGTACCATGCTGTTGCCCACTTCACAAATCAGAACGCCGTCATCGGTCAGGTAATCCGGCGCGCAGGCCAGAATGCGGCGGGTCAGCTTCAGGCCGTCCGAGCCTGACGCCAGGCCCAGCTCCGGCTCGTGACGATATTCGTTCGGCAGATCGGACATGTCTTCTGCATCGACGTACGGCGGGTTAGTGACGATCAGATCGTACTGCAGCGTCGGCAGGTCGCGGAACAGGTCAGAGCGGATTGGCGTGACGTGATGGATCAGGCCGTGCTCTTCAATGTTGTGTTCGGTCACGGCCAGCGCGTCGGTGGAGATATCGACGGCGTCCACTTCCGCTTCAGGGAAAGCGTAGGCGCAGGCAATAGCGATGCAGCCGCTGCCGGTGCACATATCGAGAATGTGCTGCGGCTGATGGTTAATCAGGCCTTCAAAGTGGTTGTTGATTAGCTCACCAATCGGCGAGCGCGGTACCAGCACGCGTTCATCGACGTAAAACTCGTGGCCGCAGAACCAGGCTTTGTTGGTCAGGTAAGCCACCGGAATGCGCTCGTTTACGCGACGGATCACGCGCTCAACGATGCGATGTTTTTCGCTGGAGGTCAGGCGCGCGGTGCGCATGTCTTCCGGAATGTCCAGCGGCAGGTAAAGAGACGGCAGCACCAGCTGAACGGCCTCGTCCCACGGGTTATCGGTACCGTGACCGTACCAGATATTAGCGGCGCTGAAGCGGCTAACCGACCAGCGCAACATGTCCTGTATGGTATGCAGCTCGTTTACTGCTTCATCGACAAATATTTTATCCACTCTTTCCTCCAGGGCATGCTCGCATAATTTTCGGCGGCTAGTTTGCCATGAAGACGGCGATAAATCAGCAATGACGCGTACCGCTTGAGGTTAAAAAATGCGTTTAGTCGGGTACACTATCGGAAATACGAGATGAGAATGACGAATGAAAAAGAAAACATCGCTCAGCGAGGAGGATCAGGCTCTCTTCCGCCAGCTGATGACCGGGACGCGTAAAATCGCGCAGGACACGATTGTCCACCGTCCGCAGCGTAAAAAAATCAGCGAAGTTCCGGTCAAACGGCTGCTCCAGGAGCAGGCGGATAACAGCCACTATTTTTCAGATGAATTTCAGCCGCTGCTCAATACGCAAGGGGCTGTGAAGTACGTGCGCGAAGACGTCAGCCATTTTGAGCTGAAAAAGTTACGACGCGGAGATTATTCGCCGGAGCTGTTTCTCGATCTGCACGGCTTAACGCAGATGCAGGCGAAACAGGAGCTGGGGGCGTTGATTGCCGCCTGTCGCCGCGAACACGTTTTTTGCGCCTGCGTGATGCACGGCCACGGTAAACACATTCTGAAGCAACAGACGCCGCTGTGGCTGGCTCAGCACCCGCACGTGATGGCGTTTCATCAGGCACCGAAAGAGTACGGCGGCGATGCCGCATTGCTGGTGTTAATTGAAGTTGAGGTGTGGCAGCCGCCAGAGTTGCCCTGACAGAAGGGCGGGAAACACGTAGTACCCCGCCCTGTCACACGTCACGTCAGATGGCTTTTGCCATCTTCAGGTTGCACGGGCTCATTTGCCAGTTGAAGACCCCTTTGCCGGTTTCGTCGAGAGTGACGTTGGCAATGGCGGAAGTGGTGAACATTGGCGGCGTTTCGCCCGGGCACAGCTCAGATACCAGATAGCCGACCAGCGGCAGGTGGGAAATGACCAGTGCGGAAGCGACACCTTCATTGCACAGCGCCTGAAGGTAAGCGCTGACAAGACCGACATCGCCGCATGGCGTCAGCTCAGGGAGAACGTCCACGCTGGATGGCAGGTTCATACACTCCCCTACCACGTCCAGCGTCTGTTCTGCACGCAGGAACGGACTCACCAGAACGCGTTCAATGTCCACTTTTTGACCTTTAAGCCACGTCGCCATTTGACGGGATTCGTCACAGCCACAGACGGTTAAAGGACGTACTGAGTCACTGGCGGCATCGAGTGCCGCGTCGCCGTGACGCATGATAAAAACTTGCATATTGCACCGCTTTTGTTAACCAGAATCACCGGCGTTAACTACCCGCGATTAATGCTCTGAGGTAGAAAACCCGATGGCCGGGCATTGTGCCTGATCCATTCGGTGAATGAAACGCTGTTTTTTACCTCAATGGCGTAAGTATAGTCAATCTCTGTTTACAAAATCGCCAGAACAGGTTCATTCACCTCAGGATTTACCCTTCTTTGACTTCAGTTTACGAAATCAGTTTCCCTTGCAGGCCAGAATGTCTGGCCCCGCTCCGCCATCTGCAATAATTCGTCACACGGTGTAAACCGCGGACCGTATTGCGAGGCCAGACGTTGCAAAATGACAACCACTTCACCCGCACCGAGCGTATCCATGTAACGGAACGGGCCGCCAAGGAACGGCGGGAAACCAATACCAAATACCGCGCCGATGTCGCCATCGCGTGCGCTCTTGATCACCTCTTCACCAAAGCAGCGCGCCGCTTCATTGAGCATCATCATGACGCAACGTTCTGCGCACTGAACGGCAGACAGTTTTCCCTGACCGGTGGCCGAAATAAGCCCATAAACCGAAGGGTCGACCTGTTTCTTGCTTTTACGCCCTTTCGCGCCGTAAAGATAGAAACCGCGTTCATTTTTTCTGCCTTTGCGATCGTCCTTCAAAATTGCAGAAACAATGTTTGCAGGCGGGGTAAAACGATCGCCATAAGCCGCTTCCAGCACAGGTATAATTTTAGTGCCGGTGTCTATTCCCACCTCATCCAAAAGTTGGATTGGACCGACGGGGAAGCCAAACTTTACGAGCGCCTCGTCAACGTGCTCGATTTTCTCCCCTTCCGTCAGCAGCCGCATCGCTTCGTTGATATAGGGAGCCAGAATACGGTTGACGTAGAAGCCAGCCTTGTCCGCGACCACGATCGGGGTTTTACCCTGTTTTTTCGCCAGCTTCACCACGGTGGCGATGGTCTGCGGGCTGGTCGTGGCGTGCGGGATCACCTCCACCAGCGGCATTTTTTCGACCGGACTGAAAAAGTGCAGACCAATGACCTGCTCCGGACGAGCAGCTTTCGCCGCGATATCGCCAATCGGTAAAGACGAGGTGTTTGAGGCGAAAATAGTGTGCCGCGCGCAGTGCTGCTCCACGTCAGCCACCATCTGCTGCTTAAGCGCCAGGTCTTCAAATACGGCTTCAATCACCAGGTCCCGGTGCGCAAAACCGCTGTAATCCGTCGTGCCGGAGATCGTCGCCAGGGTTTTATCACGTTCGCTTGCCTTGATATGGCGGCGTTTGACCTTCCGATCAAGGTTCTGCCAGCTGTACTGCAGCGCGTGGTTGATGCCCTTTGCGCTGATGTCTTTGATACGCACGGGCAATTTGCCTTTGCTGGCGGTAACAAACGCGATTCCGCCGCCCATCAGCCCACCGCCCAGCACGCCAACGGCGCGCAGCGGAGCAGGCTCTGCCTCGCAGCCCGGAGCTTTTTTCACCTCAGTACTGGCGAAGAAGATGCTGCGCAGCGCCTGCGACTGCGGCGTCATCGCCAGTTCGCCAAAGGCTTTGGCTTCAGCGGCATAGCCGCTGCTGCTGCCCTGCGACAACCCGGTTTCCATCACTTCCAGAATGCGCTTTGCCGCCGGGTAGTTGCCTTTGGTTTTTTGCTCGGTTTTTTTGCCTACCATGTTGAACAGCAGCGCGCGCCCCAGTGGCCCTGCCAGCACGCGCTCGCGTACGGGGAGAGGACGTTTTGCCTGACGTCCCTTCAGCGCCAGCTCAACGGCAGCGTCCAGTAGAATGGTGTGCGGAACGACGTCGTCAACCAACCCCACTTTCAGTGCCTGACGGGGGCGTAGCTGCTTACCGGTTAAAATCATCTCCAGGGCGGTGCTAACCCCAACCAGACGCGGCAGACGCTGTGTTCCACCCGATCCCGGCAGCAGGCCTAACTGCACTTCTGGCAACCCTAAAACGGTTTTCGGATCGTCAGTGCAGATACGGCTGTGACAGGCCAGCGCCAGCTCCAGCCCGCCGCCCAGGCAGACACCGTGGATCGCGGCAATAACCGGAATCGGCAGAGCGTTGATTTCAGCCATCACCTGCTGTCCCTGACGCGCCAGATCTTCAGCTTCCTGCGCGCTTTTCGCTCGGGCGATCATGTTGATATCGGCCCCGGCAATAAAGTTATCCGGCTTAGCCGAGATAAAGACCAGACCACGAATCGCTTTATTTTCGCGGATCTGCTTGAGCATGGCGCGAACCTGAGTGCCGAATTCAGCCTTCAGGGTATTCATCTTTTCATCAGGCACATCAATAGTGATAACCGCGACGTTATCGAGGCGAACCGTCAGATTAAATGCAGATGGCATATCCATTATTCAGCCTCCAGAACCATTGCTGCCCCAAGGCCGCCCGCCGCGCAGGCGGTGACGAGACCAAACCCACCGCCGCGGCGACGGAGTTCGTGTAGTGTCTGGGTGATCATTCGCGCACCCGTGGCCGCAAACGGATGGCCGTAGGCGATCGACCCACCCAGCACGTTGAATTTGCTCTGATCCACTTCGCCGGTGGCATGGGCGCGGCCCAGCACGTCGCGTGCAAAACGCTCGCTTGCCAGCAGCTGCACGTTTGCCAGGGTTTGCGCGGCAAAGGCTTCGTGCATATCAATCAGGGTTAAATCCGCCAGGGTTAGCCCCGCGCGATCCAGCGCCAGCGGCGTGGACCACGCCGGACCTAACAGCATGTCCTGCCAGACATCAATGGCGGTAAAGGCATAGCTGCGCAAATAGCCCAGCGGCGTGATGCCCAGCTCTTTTGCACGCGACTCCGTCATCAAGATCACCGCAGCAGCACCATCGGTCAGCGGCGTACTGTTGGCCGCCGTCACGGTGCCGTGCTTGCGGTCAAACGCCGGGCGCAGTTTGGCGTAATCCGCCAGCGTCGAGGTGCCACGAATATTGTTGTCTTCAGTAAGAGGCTCTCGATAGGGAGGCGTGTAGGCGGTCATGACCTCGTCGGTGAGTTTGCCCTCCGACCAGGCTTTCGCTGCCAGCTGATGCGAGCGATGCGCCAGCGCATCCTGCTGCTCGCGGGTGATGCCGTAGGTTTTGGCCATCTGCTCGGCGGTATCGCCCATTCGCAGGCCGGTAGAGTATTCCGCGACGGCAGGTGGCACGGGCATGAGATCGCGCAGGCGTAAACGTGAGAAGAGTTTGAGCTTCGCACCGGTGGTGCGGGCTTTATTGGCATCCACCAGAATGCGGGCCAGCTTTTTACTGACGCCAATCGGCAGTACGGAGGAAGAATCGGCGCCACCTGCGATCCCGGCGCGAATGGTCCCCGCCATCAGACTTTCCGCCACGTTTGCTACCGCCTGGAAGCTGGTCGCGCACGCGCGGCTGACGCTGTAGGCATCGGTATGAACGTTCATGCCGGTACCGAGAACAATCTCCCGCGCAATGTTAGGGGCTTCAGGCATCTGCACCACCTGGCCGAAGACCAGCTGTTCGATGACCTCAGGCGGAATTTCGCTGCGAGCCAGCATCTCCCCCACTACCATTTTCCCCAGATCGACAGCCGGTATACCGTGAAACGCCGTCGCCTGACGTGCAAACGGCGTACGCAGACCGCTGACAATGGCAATGCGGTCACCTTGTCGGGTGATTAGCGGTAATGCCTGACTCATAACCTTCCCCTGTGAAAAAATTTACATGACTATAAAGTGGTCTGACCTGATAACAGTCTTAACCATTTTTTTACATTCAGCCAATCGGGGAAGCTTAAAAATGCGAGGTAAAACACAGAGAAGAAAAAGAAAATGCCCCTGCATGGCAGAGGCAATTGTGCGGTTTGTTGCCGGGTGGCGACGGTGCCTTACCCGGCCTACACGATCCCAGGCCCGTGCAAGCGAAGCGCCGCCGGGCAAAAAGGATTAACGCAGACCTAGCTGGAAAATCAGCGTTTCAGCTTCGCAGGCAAACACAAAGTCGATATCCAGCTTCACGCCGCCGTCCACTTCCGTGAAGGTAGATTTGATTTCACACGGATCGGACTCCACATCACGCGCGCGCTTGCTCAGCGCGGCCAGCGTTTCTTCGGCTTCGGCGCGGTTGGTGAAGACACGGCTGTAAGACGCGGTGCAATCGGTGTTGTCCATGATGGTGCCAACATCCATACAGCAGCAAACCGGGGTTTCATCAGCACTGCATTTACTCATAGCTCAATTTCCTCTGTATTCGCGCAGCGCGCGAGATAAACACGATGCTGATATTTTACGCCCCAGCGCTGGCTCTCTCCAGCCGTTAATGGCGCAAAATCGGATAAGTGACCGATATCACACTAAAAAATGATCTAAAACAAAAATCACTCTTTTGAGTGAGCCGCGATGGTCACGATTTTGCCAACCAGATCTCGTTTCAAGAAACATGTTTGAAAATATTAATAAACAAACTTGCAACATTCAGGCTGGTCGGACCTATACTCTGGCCACTGGTCTGATTTGTCTGTCATACCTCAGACCCTACACTTCGCGCTCCTGTTACGGTATGTAACAATTATTGAATAAAAATAACTCAATGAGGTTATGGTCATGAGCCAGAAAACCCTGTTCAACAAGACTGCGCTGGCAGTCGCAGTGGCAATCGTCTCTACTTCCGCCTGGTCAGCGGGCTTTCAGCTAAACGAATTTTCTTCCTCTGGCCTTGGCCGCGCGTATTCAGGGGAAGGTGCAATCGCTGATGATGCGGGTAACGCAAGCCGTAACCCTGCATTAATCATGATGTTCGATCGCCCGACCTTCTCTGCTGGTGCGGTGTATATCGATCCTGATGTCAACATTTCCGGCACGTCACCATCTGGTGCGAGCCTGAAAGCAGATAACATTGCGCCAACGGCGTGGGTACCTAACCTGCACTTCGTTGCACCAATCAATGAACAATTTGGCTGGGGCGCATCCGTCACGTCTAACTATGGCCTTGCTACCGAGTTCAATAACAACTACCCGGCAGGCGAATACGGCGGTAAAACAGACCTGACAACGCTAAACCTGAACCTGAGCGGTGCTTATCGTCTGAACGACAGCTGGAGCTTCGGTCTGGGCTTTGATGCCGTCTACGCCGATGCAAAAATTGAGCGTTACGCCGGTGAACAAACGGCTCGCCTGCCGAAAAACAGCAACAAAATTGCCAGCCTGAAGGGTGATGAGTGGGGCTATGGCTGGAACGCCGGTATTCTGTACGAGCTGGACAAAAACAACCGCTGGGGCCTGACCTATCGTTCCGAAGTAAAAATTGACTTCGACGGCGATTACAAGAGCGGCATCCTGACGCCGGTCAACAGCCTGGTCCCTGGTGCGGGTACCACTATCCCGTGGGGGACTTCCGGTCAAACTGTCCCTGGCTCACTGTCACTGCATCTGCCAGAAATGTGGGAAGTCTCAGGTTACAACCGCGTAGCGCCACAGTGGGCTATTCACTATAGCCTGGCCTATACCAGCTGGAGCCAGTTCCAGGAGCTGAAAGCGACCGGCACCAACGGTCAAACGCTGTTCTATAAGGACGAGAGCTTCCACGACGCCTATCGCATTGCGTTGGGTACCACCTATTATATGGATGATAACTGGACATTCCGTACCGGTATCGCATTCGATGACAGCCCGGTACCGGCTGATAAGCGCTCCATTTCCATTCCGGATCAGGACCGCTTCTGGGTGAGTGCTGGTGCAACCTACGCGTTCAACGAGAATGCTTCTGTCGATGCGGGCGTATCTTATATGCATGGCCAGAAAGTGACCTTCAAGGAAGGCCCGTACGAATTTACCTCTGAAGGTAAAGCCTGGCTGTTCGGTACTAACTTCAACTACGCGTTCTAATCGCGCAGGGATAAAAAAAGGTGAGCGTTGCTCACCTTTTTTATTTATTCCGAATCAATATCTTTGAGTTCGTTTTCAATTGCCTTCGCGTTTGGATTATCTTCCGGCTTCAGCTTGCCACCGTTGGCGATAAAGTCATGATTCTGGAAGTACGCTTCACGCACCATAATGTACGGATCGGACGACTGGCGCAGCAGGCCGTCTGAATCGAGCAGTTGCGCACGGGTTTCAATCCCTTCCACCGTCCATTTACCCACCGACAGCGGCCAGGTCAGCCACGACAGAACCGGATACAGCGTATCGACCATATCGCCGCCATCATCACGCACGGTGAAGCTGCCATAGAACGGCAGATGGACGTAAGGACCGTAACCGACACCATAATGCCCCAGCGTACTGCCGAAACGGTGCGGCTGTTCACGCTGCAGTTTCGGGTTTGCCATACCTGCAACATCAATAAAACCACCCATCCCCAGAATGGAGTTCAGGAAGAAGCGGGTAAAGTGCACCATCCCCTGATACGGATCGCCCTGCAGGAAATAGTTGACCATCACCGCAGGCTCTTCGAGGTTGCTGGTAAAATTGCTTAACCCGTTACGCGCGGGCTGTGGAACGTAATCGCGCCATGCTACTGCCACCGGGCGAACCACATACGGGTCCAGCACGTTGTAGTTGAAGCTATACATAGAGCGGTTAAATCCTTCGAGAGGATCGGAGCGTCCCGTTTGCTCCCCGGAGCTGGCGCAGCCCACAAGCATCGTCGCGCCCAGCGCAAGCGCCGACAGCCGAAGTTTCATAAATATCTCCCTGTTCAGTATGGCTATCGTTGATTGCCATCCGTAACGGAGCATCTGGCGCTCCGTCTGAAAACGTGCAAGTGATTGTAACAGCACGTTTACCGATGTCTATGAGTACAGTTACGGGCAGTAATCACCGTGACTCTGATCTCAGCATAGCCTGACTTTTGGAATTCGTTTCGCTGGCAATTTTATAATGTCTTTGAACAAGATGTATCACCTTTGTTGTCATTCCCGCCAATTTAAGAGCATCCCCACAGGCATCCCGATAAAAGCCGCTACGCTTAAAAGAAAGATCAACCTCCGGGAGCAGATATGAAAGAAGTGGGTGAAGACAAAATTGGCGAAAGTAATGAGGAACATGAAATTGAAAGCGAGGAGAAAGCGCGCGGGGAGGAGATAGAGATTGATGAGGATCGCCTCCCCTCCCGCGCGATGGCAATTCACGAACATATACGCCAGGACGGCGAAAAGGAGATGGAGCGCGATGCCATGGCCCTCTTCTGGTCAGCTATCGCGGCTGGACTGTCAATGGGCGCCTCGCTGCTTGCTAAAGGGATATTTCATGTGCAGCTGGAGGGCGTGCCCGGCGGATTTTTACTGGAGAACCTCGGCTACACCTTCGGCTTTATTATCGTCATCATGGCACGCCAGCAGCTGTTTACGGAGAACACGGTGACCGCCGTACTGCCGGTGATGCAAAACCCCACCCTCGGCAATTTTGGTTTATTGATGAGGCTCTGGAGCGTGGTTCTGCTGGGAAATATCATCGGCACGGGCATCGCGGCCTGGGCATTTGAATATATGCCGATATTTGATGAACCCACCCGGGACGCGTTTGTGAAAATTGGCATGGATGTGATGAAAAACACGCCGGTCGAAATGTTTTCTAATGCCATCATCTCTGGGTGGATTATCGCCACAATGGTGTGGATGTTCCCTTCTGCCGGTAGCGCTAAAATCGTGGTGATCATACTCATGACCTGGCTGATTGCGCTGGCGGATACCACGCATATCGTGGTCGGTACCGTTGAGATACTTTACCTGGTCTTTAATGGCACGCTTCACTGGAGCGATTTTTTCTGGCCGTTCGCCATTCCGACGCTGGCGGGGAATATCTGCGGTGGAACGTTTATCTTCGCGCTGTTAAGCCATGCCCAAATCCGTAACGACATGTCGAATAAACGCAAAGCCGAGCTTAAGGCGCAGGCAGAAAAGGATAAAGCAGCAAAAAAATCAACCTGAATGGTGACTCTTTGAGCAGTCAGGCGGCAACGCGCTTAACGCAAAGTGTAAATAACGCTATACTCGTGCCGCCTCGTCCCCTTAGTTAAATGGATATAACGAGCCCCTCCTAAGGGCTAGTTGCAGGTTCGATTCCTGCAGGGGACACTTTTATCTTCCTCTGTTTTTAACCCAAATTAGTCTGTTCGCTGCAAAAACTCATTGAGCAGAAGCATCCTGCTTTATTTGAGCATAACGCGTTGCCAGTTGCTTTAGATGAAGCTCAAGTTGGGTCTTTTCTGCTTCAGGGAGCGCACTTCCTGCAGGATACTGCGACAGGCGCCTGAGCTGCTCTTCAGCGGGTATCGCATGGTTAAATGACTGCATAGTCGAAAAAACCACGGATTTAAGCTCACTCACGGTTATATATTTTCCTTTTTGCTCATCCAGACTACTCAGCCGATCACTCAGTTGCTGAAGCGTCATCATCCCCTGATACCAGCTGTTCATTGCGTCTACAGGCAACGCCGTCGCGTTAAACTTTTTTTGCCACTGTATTATCAGCGCTTTAGCCTCTTCGGGCCGTAATGTCTGGAGCTGCTTTAACAGCTGTAGGCTGTAGGAAATATTCCAGTCAGGAGAAAGTTTATCCAGCCGTGCAAGCTGCTGCTGCGTATCTGAGATAAACGTAGACGGTAACGTTCCTCGCTGCGTTAACGCGTCTTGCTGAACAGGTGTAAGCACTTCAGGTAACGGCGCCAGCGAGGCAATGGCCTGAGTCGTTAAGGGATCGGGTCTGGACAGAAAGCCCCCACCCCACGCTATGGCGACGCAGGCCACCAGCATAGAACACATCCCGGCGACAAAGGGCTTCCATGGTCTGGCCGATCCATGCGCTGTCGTAAGCCCCTCTGCATTAGGCTGGTTTTCCGGTTGCACAACATAGACCCATTTCACTTCGTCAATCGGGTCTGCCCTCTCCTGAGGTAATTCGCGATCGGGCAGCATGAGTGCATTCAGATCTGATGCGTCATTACTGCTTTCCAGCCGTTCAGCATTCGAACGTATCATCGTTTGTAACGTATCGAACTGGCTTAGGTGTTTCAGCTCAAGGCGCTGAAGGACCGCACTCAGGCGGGTAAGCAACGCTTCAGCACGATAAAGCTCACTAAGATGGCTGTTGTTGAGTGGAAGCATACGCATACGCTGCTGCAGTCGCTGGCTCAGGCCGCTAAGAATTTCCATACGAGCGTGTAGCGTCTTCGGCCAGAAAACGTCCCACTGATGGCTAATCAGGGCCTCCAGAATCGCCAGCCCTTCGTTCAGGCCAGCTAACCCCGACAGGTGAGTCCGGGCAAGGGTGTACCAGGCCGCGGTCTGCAACTCCACGCCGTTCTGTTCAAACAGAGAGAGACAGCGTCTTTCGACATACTGCCAGTTCACATCCGGGCGAGCAGGATGCGTCAGCTTGCTGAGTTCATCGCGGAGGTTAGCGTAATCTGGCAGCGTGCGCGGGTCGCCGCCGGTTTTTAGCGTGGTGTGTGTGGTCATCCTGGATGGGCCTGCATATCCGTGTGGTTAATTTTGTCAATTGATCTGTAAGGCTATTTGGCGATTAAAAATGCAATGACGCATAAAAGGAATGAATGTTATCGCTATGGCAGCAGCGCTAAAATCAGACCGAAAAACACACCTTCGTCCAATAGTTGTCCGGATCGGGATGAGGTATCTGGGGGAGTAAAGATCCAGCCATTTGCGCTCCCCACCCGCATGAACAGGCGTCCTTGAGAAATCACCTTATCCCCGGAACAGAAAGTCACCTCGACACAACCGGCGACGCCCTGTCCATACAGAAAGATCGGCATAAATTTTACCGCCCGGCTGTCATAACGCAGAACAATACCGGAAATCTCAAAAGCTCCGCCCTCCACCAGCAGATCCGGAACGGACACCGTTAGTGGATCCACATTCAGTCCCGTATCCGTCAGCCACGCGTCCATTTCATCCTGCAACTGAGCCATTCGCTGGCGAAACTCTGCAATATCAGCCTGACTCTTGCTGATTGCAGGAACAGGTGCAGCTTGTCGCGCCTGCAACTTCTTCAGGAACTGTAATTTTACGGACATGATGTTATCGGACCTTACAAATGGAGAGTTGTGTCGAGATACTGTTGTTGTCTGAGATGCCTTAACAGGACCCGCCCTTCGGGCATAAATTCAGTCCCGTAGCGCACCAGACCAATCCCTTTAAGTTCAGCGTCAATGGCATAGCGCAGTTCGCCGGGGATATTTTGTTCCAGCAGAACAACGGTTATTTTTTTCAAGCGCGGTTCGTATTTGAGCAGGACAGCAGATAATGTGCCCATAAGCTCATGGGCCGTTCCCGGCATGCCCTGCAGGATTTTGGTCATATCCGGCAGGCCGTAGTCAGGCAGATGCGCCAGCGTGCCGGCGCGACAGTTGAGAACGCGCTGCATGTTATCGAGTACGGACAAAATGACCTGGTTCTGCTCGCTGACCTGATGCAGGTCGAGACCGCCGGTGAAATTGCCATAAAGTACTTCATACAGAGAAGGACGAGATGATTCACTCATCTTTCAGCGCCTGCAGAGTCAGTCGATTGTTGCCCGCTTCAATCACCCGGGCCTTCTCAGGATCAAGCTCATCGCGGCTCATTACCACACGCCAGGTGTTGTTCTCCTGGTCCGGTGACATAAACATCCCGGCCACTGCCACATACTGCGCATCCTTTTCCATTGGCATATCGACCATGACAGCACCACCCGGTTGCAGCCGTATATCTTTCTCCGCCACCAGGTCTGCCTTGACAGCCTGGCTGTCGTCTTTAAACAATGACGGGTAGTCCGTGCTGTCAAAAGTTTTGCGATCTTTAAGCTGATAAATACGCACAATCGTCGACAGAGCTACACCACCAGCATTGCTGTTCACGGCTTCACGGGCACGTATATCCAGATGCAGGATCTTCACCTGCTTATAAAAAATCGATTTAGTCACGGCGACAGTGCCGTCCGTAACACTCTGAGTAAGTCCACAGCCTGCCAGCATCAGCGTAATGCCTGTAGCCAGCGTAACCAGAGGAAATTTACCAGCGGTAATCGCCATCTTCATCAGTCTCCCTGTGGTGAATATTTTCCTGTACGCGCTCGTAGCGGCCAAGATTGATGGTTATTGTTTTTGGGTGTGATGCGGTCTTAGCCGCATTCAGCGGTCGCATCACGGCGGTGCGGCCCAGTTGCACTGCACCCGCTTTGGGTTGAGTGCTCATTGTCGCGTCAGGCAGCAGGCTACGATCGACACACAGCTGCAGGCGGACTTCCAGGCGAGAGCCAAGATAGACGTGCAGGAGCGCCATCAGGTCCGCGTGAAGCTCACCGCCCGGTAACCAGCCCTGCACTTCTGCCGGGTCAGTGGTGGTCAGACGCATCAGCACCTGGCTGTTCACGTCGGTGGCATAGTTGCCCATCACCGGTCGATTTGTCAGGGTCACGGGCTGGCTGACGCTCATGGTCAGTGGCTTCTTCAGCGGCACACGGCGTTTGTCATGGTGCCAGATTTTCGCCTGCGTGTTGGGTGCCAGCAGGCGCACCAGCGAGGCCATGCCTTCTGCGGTACGCCCGGGCAGTAACATGACCGGCAGCAGTGCCAGAAAGCGCGAAGCCGGGGTCGCGATACTGTCCGTGCAGCCGTTAATCCCGAGCCCGGCCAGTCCCAGCAGGTACCGCGAGGTTTTGTCCTTACCGCCTTCTTCGAAAGTCGCCGGGTATGAATATTTACGCCAGATACGGTAGTACTGAGCAATCAGCCGGTGGTTGAAGATATCGAGGAAGTCCGCGTTAGCTTCGTACCCTTCCCGTCGCTGAGCGATGTCATCGATATAGTGCGTTGGCAGCGGGGACTCCACGCCGTAGAGCCCCATAAAGGTGGTACGGATTGTGGGTGGAAGGTGCGGATGTTCCGGTAGCTCTGCCCTTTTGATTTCAGAGGCCGGGAACCCCATCCCCGAATGGGGACGGAAGCGTACCGGCTCATGTCGCACCTGCCAGGTGCTACCGGTGACCGGTTTATCCGGCTGGCTCTGCTCCAGCAGCTGGCAAAAACGATAAAAGTTCATGTACGGCAGCCGGTCGCCCAGTTGCGCTATCAGCCTGGCAGACGCGGACTGTGATTCTCTTTCCACCGGATACATTTTCCTTCTGGCTGAACAATGAGGGTGAGCTGGTTGAACTGGTTCATATCGGCATACAACGCAAAGAATCGGTTGAGCATTTCACCGAACAGGTGAATATCACCCTCACCGGTAAAACCGTTGCTGTCAAGGGTGACTTCGATATCCAGCCCCCGCAGCAGATAGCCCTGTTCAAAACGTTGAAGACGATGATGTTTTACATGCTGAATCGCCTCCAGACGCCGGGTGTTCATTTCATCTTCCTGCCAGTTATACAGGGCAAGCGTGCCGCGCAGCACTTCGGCGGTACTCATCATGTTCAGGAAACCGGATCCCAGGTGACTCAGAACCCGCCAGTGGAAGCGGTCTTCAGAAGGTGGATAGACTGGCAGCGTTGGTTTGCAGAGGTTACGTACTGAAAGTTGCGTACTCACCACCTGCTCACAGCGGTCAAGCAGCGAGCTCTGTAGCGCACGGCGCGGCAGCTGGCCGTTGGTGCCGGTGATTTGCAGCGACACGGCTTCACGTTCAAACAGGCGGTCATCTTCCCACTGGTGCCCCCCAAGGATAAGCCAGGTGTCATACAGCCCGGTCACGCTGCGCTTCACGCGGGTATGGTAGTAACGGGGGGGGGCATGACGGCGCATCATCCCGCCCTTGTGCCTGAAGCTGCTAAACGGCACATACTCCGCGTCATTGGTGCGGTTTGAGCCAGTGACTGAATCCACCGAATAAATCTCGGTATGTCCGTCCTGCAGACGTTTTGGACGCAGCAGGTATTCGCTTTCAAGCCCGGTAATGGTCAGCGGGTCAGCCTCCAGCGTAAACAGGTTAATCACCGGCACGCAGTGAAGGCGAACCGCATCATCAGTGACCGGCAGGTCAGATGGCCATGGCGTAGTGAACACCACTTCAATATCAAAATACTCGGCCCCCGCTGGCGGCGTGATGCCCTCAAGGCCGTTAAGGTGGACAAACATAAACTTGTCGCGGAAGGTGAAATACTCCAACAGAAGCTGGTAGCCGCTGAACGCGGTATCGCCTTTCGGCCACAGGCAGTCTTCGTCACGAAAGCCGCCCGGTGAGAAATATCCGTCAAGCCGGATACGGTCAGTCTGACCAGGCAGGCGCATATAGAGTGCGGCCTGCCGTTTGGTCAGCATAAGGTGCAGCTGGCTGCTGACCGGTGCATCCGCCCCGAGATAGAGGCTCAGGTCACTGAGGTCCGCATGGGACCAGTCCGCCTGTGTGCTGCAGGCAAAGCGCATTCTCAGTAACGAGCGCCCGTCCGGCTCAGTGGTCATGGTCACCCGAGAGATATTCAGCGGGTTGAGCATCACATCGCGGGTTGTGCGGTAACGGCAGACCGTGTTTTTCGGCCCCACCGGGCGGGAGTACACTTCCAGCCCCGCGGGCATCACTTCTGCCATCTTAACGGTCTGAAGCGCAGGCGTGAACGCGACCACCGAGAGTGACGGAATGGTCCGAAGGTAATGTGGCCAGAGCATACTGACCAGTCCTTCAGTAAGCTCCGGCAGATCGTCGTCAATCTTTTCGCGAAGCCGCCCCATTGAGAAGGCAAATCCTTCGAACAGGCGTTCAACATACGGATCGGGAGTCCCGGCTTTATCCAGGTCGAGCATCGCTGCACGATCGGGATGGGTCTGCGCGAACTCTTTTGCGGCTTCACGCAGGTAGCGCATTTCTGCATCAAAATAGCGCAGGGTTAAATCTTCCATAAAACACCTGTTTGATTAATGTCCGAATGGTGAAGGGCCATTAATGAGCTGAAGCAGACTTAATGATATCGGGAAAAAAACAATATCAGCAGTGAGTGCTAACGGGGTAACGACAATATTGGTCGCCAGATTTACGGGGTGAAAATCGGTTCCAGACTCCAGCGAATAAAACTGAACGCTGTACGTTCTCCCCAAAGATTCAGTCTTATCAAAAGTATAATTAAGGCTCACTTTGGGAATAATCACTCCCGTGATATATACGTCCCTGACATACCGGACACCGTTGCTCCGGAAGCCTGCATGCTGAATAGTCTTTAACTCTTCTGTTGAAAGCATTCTGGAGGATTCATTGACTTCGACAGGAAGAGCATCGCTGAACTGAAGCACGCTGTCGCTGCCTGATGGTTTGTTGATCCGAAACTTAAGGGTATTCTCTTCCCGACCTGATATCAGGGGAATTTGAGTTGCAAGTTTATTAAGGGACAGAAGTTCATCAGCCCCCCGGGTCAGAATGTATATATATTTTTCACCTACAAAGGCAACACCTTCAGAGGGAACGTTAACAGTAGTTTTTTTGCTTCCCTGAACAACAGAAACAGCAAGGTTTTTATACTGAAATACACCGGTTACACTGTCCTGAATTTGAATATGTCTCTCTGTTTTTGGCTCGGCGACCTTATTTCCTCCCCACAGCAGTGCTGTACAACCTGAAAGCAAGAACATCACACCTAAACAAGTAAATACTCTAAGACGTTTCATTTTTTAATTTCCCTTTATTCTGATTTTTTTCCTGAAGGTATGACTAATCATCATCCGCAAAGCACGGCGGCACGGGCAGGATCAACTGCGATCAGCCCGGCAAGTAACTGGTCCATTACCGGTGTAAGGCGAGTCTTATCAGCCTCACTGCGACTGGCTTTCAGCCGCAGGAGTTTCAGATGACGGGTCTGTACCTCAAACAATAGCTCAGGCTCCCAGTTCGTAAGGGTGACTTCACCGGCCCGCTCGCCCAGCTCCGCAAACAGATGCACCGCCAGCTCATTTTTGCCGTACTGCTCCGCGATACGCCCCATCAGCAGGCGCAGCAGCCACTGCTGGCGTACGGTGGTGATGCCGGGACGGGCCTGCAACCAGCCCAGTGCCGCATCCGGGCCTTCACTGTCGGCCAGTGCCACCGCTTCCGGCTCCAGCGCCAGAATGTCATCGTTGCCTGGGGAAATCTGTGCGGAAGGAGTGTCATTGCCCCACCCGCCTGTCGAATCCAGCACGCTCTGCTGGATCCAGTTCAGCGTCACGTCATCCGCAAATGGCGTGCCGTCACTGAAGGCCAGTGTTTCGAGCCCGGACAGACGGGTGAGCAGCCCTTTCAGGTCAGCCGCGATAATACCGGCCAGCGTGTCCTGACCGGATTTCGTCAGCGCCTGATGGATATACCACTGCAAATCCAGCCACAGGTGATTGGCACCACGGGAAAACGCGCTGTCCGCCGTTTCCAGCATTTCAGCCCAGTTCTGCTGTAGGTAGAGGCGTTTGAGTAGCGCACGCTGATCCGCCCTTGGCGGCTCAATGCGGGTACGGCCCTGCGCATCCGGGGCCGGGATGGCCCGCAGTGTGTCATGACGCAGGCTTTTCATCAGATGGTGCGCTGACAGCCAGCCGTCCGGCTGTTCACGCAGATATTCAGCGAGCACGCGGGCCTGCGCCAGCAAATCCTGACCGGAGGTGATACGTCCGATGACCGGGGCATCGTAGTGGCTGGCACTCGCAGGGGGTTCGCAGGCACTGGCGTTCTGCGGCACAACCGCATCCACACCACCCGCTTTCTGCAAGCGGCTTTCAAGAGCACCATACAGCGTATTGAGTTCCGGTCGAATTTCATCCGGCTCATTTTCCGTCAGTTGCTCTATCAGCAGCAGTGCCCCGGTGGTACGTATCGCATCGATCCTGACCACTTCGGGGTACAGGGAAAGAGAATCAGTCATTCGCGATCCCGCCAGCCATTCCAGTGCCGCCTTACGGCTGCGATCACGCTGTGGATGCAGTTGTGTACCAAAGCGCTCCAGCAGGCCGCACAGCAGTTCAAGTCCTTCAGCGAGCCCCTGCTCACCTTCGCGGTGCAGCTTTGCCCAGCAGTAGTAGGTGGCCACACGGATATCTTTGGCGGTCGTGGTCAGAAGCTTCTCTGCAAGCTGGCAAATAAGTTCGGTATCCGCACCTGAGAGTTTGTTTACCTCCTCGCGCATCTGCTGAAAGTCATCGTCATAACCCGGGTCGTCACCCTGAGGTGATGGACCGGACAGCGGCTGCAGCCAGCTATCCCAGAGCCTAACCCGCTCACGGGTGGCCGCAAGGAGTGGCTCCTGCTCAGTCTGGCAGGCGCTGAGTAAAGCATTGAGCGTGCTCATCAATATACGTCCTCTGTATCATTGCTTGCGCTTTCGGCCTGGTCTGATGCTTCCAGGCCTGTCGTGCTGAAGATGGTCTCTGGCAGGCGGAAATTACGCAGCTTCAGCAGCGCCAGCGGGCCCTCTCCCGCTTCGGTACGCAGGGTGTAATTGAGTGTACGACCGTCCTGAGCCAGCCAGCTCAGGCTGTAGCTGCTACCCACGCCCGGATAAGCACTGACGGCAGCTTTGTCGAGCAGTCGGATCCATCCCCAGGCGCCTGGAATATCCGCATACTGACGGGTGCCTGCCTGGGTGCTTATCCAGCTCAGGTTCGCACCAGGGGCCTCAGTATCCGCAGGCCAGGCGAAGCGCTTCCAGACTGGCATCTGGTTAACGTATATCAGCTTCTGGTTGTCGATAATCATGGTGGTTTGCATCACGCCATCGGCAGTACCCGGACGCAGTTCGAAGTTCATCCCGGCATTGCCTTCGGTGAAGGCGACATCCGAGATATGACTCAGGGTGTTGATGGCATTGAGAAACTCTGGGTTAAAGGCCAGCCCCTGCGAGTTGATGCTGTCCGGCACCCAGTGGTTTCCTTCTTTGTGCAACACGCCTTTGAGGCGGTTTTGCAGGAACTGCGCAATACGCCCGGAATCGACATTAAGGTATTTAGCCAGCAGCGGCAGGGATACATCACTGCTGGAATTGTTAAATGGATAGCGCCCACCGAAGGCACTGTTCCACTCAGCCACTACCGCCTGTTGCCACTGGGCATTGAGGCTAGCGGCCGCCGGAGCCAGCACCTGCTGCCAGGCCTGTTCCATCGGAATCACAAAGACCGAACGACCAAAACCGCTCCACTCCTGCCCCAGACCGGCAGCAATCAGGCTGCCGTAGTCGCGGGTTTCAGTCAGATCCACGGCCTTGCCCTGGAATACGGTCTGAGCAAGGGTCTGGGTCATGGCCTGAGGGTCGGCAGCATTAGTCACCTGCTGCAAGCGCAGCCGAACCTGCGTCACGCGGGTCAGGTACGACTGCAAGCTCAGCGACTGCGCAACGGTGTTGCTTTTATCCATCAGCGCCAGCACCGGACCAAAGGTTGCATCCAGCGGGCCGTGAACGCCGGCACTCTGGTCAATGACATCCGTATTGTCACCGCCCAGCAGATTTTTCGCTGATTTCACCAGTGAATCCGAAATCGCCTCCCCGGTCTGTCCGGTACGCCCCTGCACATTAAGGGTATTCATCAGCGCCACCAGAGGTGACTGGCGCACGTCGGCCATCAGAGTCAGCTGGTCAATGGAATCCGACAGCGTGGTGGCCTGGTTCCAGCGCAGGCTGTTGAGGAATTCCAGCCAGGCGCCGCCAAAATCGGCAAAATAACGCTCCGTCAGGCGATTTTTAAGTGCTTCCGGGGAGATTTCATCCTGCTTACTGACCGGACGTTTGCTGTCCGTCAACACCCAGTCGAGCTCGTCCCGGCGCGCCTTTACCACCTTTTCGATGGCAGGCTGGACGGCCTGCTCCCAGGCCTGGCGGGTAAACATACCTGGCACGATCTCGGTGGTGCTGAACAGGCGGGCAGCATCAGTATCGCCGGTCATGTCCTCGAGACGCATATCGACATACAGATGTGCCACCTGTGAAAGCATTTTCTGGTACAGGGTCGATTCGCTATTACGCACGCCCATCAGGCGAACCAGCAGGGAACGCGCCTGGCTGACCATGTTTTCATCAGCTCGCAGTTTCCACTCAGGATGTGTGACCAGTTGTGCACCATAAAACGACAGCAGCGACGGAGCCACGCCTAGCCAGATACCGTCTTTCACGCCGTCACGCTTCGGCCAGTCCTGAAGCAGCACCGTGCTAAACCAGGCACCATCCATATGCTCAGGACGCGCCAGCATCAGGTAAAGTTTCAGCTGGTCATAGGTCGCTTTTGCCCTCTGCTCGCGCAGCGGGCTATCCGGAGGCAGCGCGTTAAAGGCACTGACCTGCTTCTGCAGATGGTCTGCAGCCGCATCGCGCAACAGCGGCAACGCGCTGTCCTGATAGTGTGGCCAGAGTGCCGCCAGCAGCGCATTGTTCTGGCTCAGCCCGGCCTTTTCGTACCACGGCACACCATGCTCAGAACGGTACTGCAGACGGGCCAGCGTTTTCTGAAGTTCAGACAGCGCTTGCAGACGCTGCTCCAGGGGCTGATTCTGTCGAGCGGCAAGTTCGGCCTGAGCATTCGCACCGTCAATCTGGCTGCGGTTGGTGACATACGCGATGCTCATCCACATAGCCCAGCTCACCATCGTGAGCGCAGCTGCAGATGCCATTACCTTGCGCCATGGAATACCGGGCTTGCGAGGACGCAGCCCGGCAGGAAGCGTCCGGACTGATTCAGGCAGAACATCCCAGCGCTTATCCATGCCCCAGTGGTGCGGCACGGCGCGTTCTGCACCGGCTGAAGGCTGACTGAACACCACACCGGCCAGCGGCAGCGGGCGGTACGGATTGAGCATCACCGACAGCGGTGCGGTCATGCTTTCCGGCTCACGAATGAGTTGGTCGGCAAGGGACAGTAGGAAGTTATGTTTCACTTCACTACAGGTCTGCTGCAGACCCTGTGAAGTCAAATCTGCCGTCAGGGTGGAGAGTTGTTCAGCCAGCCCCTCGGCACGACAGCCTGCAGGTAACAAACAACCAGTCGCCTGGGTAATGCGACCTTCTGGTTTACCGCCGCGCGTGTGTAGGGACCAGACATACAGGGGGAGTTTCCAGCCAAGCGCTTCCATACGTGCGCAGATGGCATGAGACAGAGAATCCATGGTGCTTTCAGACGGTACCGGCAGCGGCTGCTCCAGCCCTGGCGCTGAAAGCTGGTCAAAGGCTGAGGTGACCCACACCAGACCATCTACCGGACGGCGGCGCAGTTTGCGCAGTGCGGTCAGCCAGACGCTGTCGGCTGGGGTGTTGAGGTCACCGCCCCACAGCAGCAACGTGCCGCGATCTTCCTGCCAGAGTTCACGGGGGAGCTTGGGGGTGAGATGTTCGACATCGGCAGCGTTGCCAGTTACAAGCAAGATACGAATTTTGCTATGCCAGAAATGACCGTAAGTATGGCGCAGAGCTTGTTGTACTTCGGTTATTATTTTTTTACTTATGTCTACTTGTTTCAAATGAGCACTATTATTGTTTGACTGGGTACTCTGTTTATCATTTAACTTACGGAAAAAACGCAATCTTGACCCAAACGCAACAAGTGAGTAGCGACTGACTAGCAACAAAGAGAGGAAAACAGGAACTGCGAGAATGGTACAGAGTACGCGAAATTTTTCTGCTGGTTCCATCCATCCCAGGGATGATCCCCACAGGTAATAAATTAGAAGCAAAATAACAGCAATGATTATAACAAAAAAAACGCCAGAAAATTTAATAAAGATTTTTTTCATATTATAATAAACCTCTAAACACTGGCAGCCGAGTTAAATAAATGGGAATTCAAAATATCATTATTTTTACTTATCAATAAATACTGCCCTGGGGGGAGATGCTCATTTACATAACTCAATTGCAAAAACTCGGTAAGAGGCGGGCACTTACATAAATAGTTGTCTGAATCAACGTACATATACGACGAAAGTGCACTTTCCGACATTACATCTGTTGTTTTTAACACCAGTTTTTTTAACTCTTCTTCATTCAACCCAGAATATATAACACCAGATAGCCCTCGCCCTTCATTAACCCTTCCCCAGAGGAGGGATTTATCTATTCCTGCCCAATCACATTCAGGACGAAAAAAAGCCCCTAAAGATGAGTGGTCACCAGTCTCACCATCATTTCTCAATCTTCCAAACAAAAAAACCACAGATTCAGATTTATTGTCGATTTCATCGTCAAGTAATTCTGCGCCATGAAAATTGGCAGCAATAAGAACTATATATTCATCAGAAGATCTATCCAACCAGTTATCAATGGATTCTGATAAGTTTTTACTAAACTCAATATTCGCCCCCAGATATATACTATCAAGCCGTTCCTGCCAAATCTTTTTTATGAGAGGTTTTAAATTATCATTAAGAACACACACCACTTTTACCCTGGCATACTTAGGCAAAAGACTTATATGCATATGGATATCGTTAATAATACCCCCGATTATTTTACTAAATAAAATAGCATTTCTCTCCTGCATTTGATAAATGCTAATTAATTCAGGTATTGGAGAATTAAAAGTAAGATATCTGGACATATGCGTTAACTTTGGTGCATAGCGCACAGGCAATAACTTCCCCTCTATTCTATTAGTCACATTACCATTTAAATCGGGCAATCTGACCTGCAACTCAATGACATCAAGATAGGCCCTTCCTTTTTGAAGCAACTCCTGATAATAATCCTGGCGAGTTCTATTCCAGTTAATTGCTTCGATATTCTTATT
>NZ_JADBQZ010000023.1:0-81144 GCF_014896175.1 Enterobacter cloacae complex sp. I3 | reverse complement strand
GTCTGATAAATTGTTAAAGAGCAGTGCAACGCGGCTTTCGCTCACCGTTGCGAGGTGGCGTATATTACGCTTTCCCGCTTCAGAGTCAAGCGTTTATTTTGCTTTTCTCTGCTGACCCGGCGGCGTGTGTGCCGTTGTTCCGTGTCAGTGGAGGCGCATTATAGGGAGTTATTCTGAAGTGACAAGCACAAAATACAAAAAACTTTTCGTTCGCTCACTTTTCAAACTTAACGCTTATTTAAGTCGCGAATCGCCCGCTAAATGGGCAATTTCCCGCGCAAAACTGGCCACCTGCGACCAGTCGGTATAAACCACTTCTTTACGCGTATCGGTTTCGCCACCCGTCATCTTCATTATCAGGCGAATCATGAAGCGGTCATACCAGCGGTAGCGAGGATAGCGCAGCGCACCGGCAAAGACGGCGCACAGGTCTGGCTGCCACGGCGAGCCGAGCAAAAACTTGCGCGTGTAGCTGTTGGTCTGCGGCGTACGCTTCTCAGCTTTACGGGCAACCAGATTGACCGAGTAAAACGCGCCCGGCAATGTGTTGAGTACCGCCGTATGCTTTTTCACAAAGCGATCCAGCGCCGGATGGAAGTGTCCGTAACGAATGGAGGCCCCAATCACCACGCGATCATACTCCTGCCAGGCAATCTCCTCCGCGCGATTCAGGTTCACCACATCTGAGTAAATGCCCAGCTCTTTTAATTCCGATGCCAGATAAGCGGCAATCTCACGCGTTTGTCCGTCTCGCGTAGAGAAAAGAATCAGTGTTTTCATCAACGGCTCCTTATTCGCGCCAGAATGTTGGGGTGAACAGCACCAGCAGCGTAAAGACCTCAAGACGACCAAACAGCATATTGGCAATAAGGATCCATTTCGCAACCGGGTTCATGCTGGCAAAGTTATCCGCCACAACCCCCAGCCCAGGCCCGAGGTTGTTCAGTGTTGCGACGACGGACGCAAAGGCGGAGAAATCATCCACTCCCGTCGCGATGATCGCCAGCATGCTGACGATAAAGACCAGCGCATACGCCGAGAAGAACCCCCACACCGCTTCGAGGATACGTTCCGGCAGCGCGCGGTTCCCCAGCTTAATGCTGTAAACCGCATTCGGGTGGACCAGACGCTTCAGCTCACGGTTCCCCTGCTTGAACAGCAGCAGAATACGAATTACCTTCAGGCCACCGCCCGTCGACCCGGCGCAGCCGCCGATAAACGCGGAGCACAGCAGAAGTACCGGCAGGAACAGCGGCCAGCGCGCGATGCTGTCCGTGGTAAACCCGGCGGTCGTCGCCATCGACACCACCTGGAAAAACGCCTGATTGAGCGTGGTCAGCGCCGAGTTGTAAACATCATGGAACCACAGCACCAGGGTGCAGATGACGACCAGGGTAAGCTGGACGCCAATGAACATGCGGAACTCAGGATCGCGCCAGTACACCTTCAGGCTACGTCCGCTCAGTAAAGAGAAGTGCAGGCCGTAGTTACAGCCGGAGATCAGCAGGAAAATCGCAATGATGGTGTTAATCGTTGGGCTGTCGAAGTAGCCCACGCTGGCATCGTGAGTGGAGAACCCGCCAATGGCAATCGTCGCGAAGCTGTGCCCGATAGCATCAAACGCAGGCATCCCGGCAAACCACAGCGCAAGTGCGCAGGCTACCGTCAGCAAAACATAAATCAGCCACAGAGTTTTCGCCGTCTCGGCAATACGTGGACGCATCTTGTTGTCTTTCAGCGGCCCCGGCATTTCAGCCCTGTACAGCTGCATCCCCCCGACGCCCAGAATCGGCAGGATGGCCACCGCCAGGACGATGATCCCCATCCCCCCGAACCACTGCAGCATCTGG
Organism: Enterobacter cloacae complex sp. I3; assembly: GCF_014896175.1. Lineage (NCBI taxonomy): Bacteria > Pseudomonadati > Pseudomonadota > Gammaproteobacteria > Enterobacterales > Enterobacteriaceae > Enterobacter > Enterobacter cloacae complex sp. I3. The sequence continues at coordinate 79,294 of NZ_JADBQZ010000023.1, read as the reverse complement.
CGATAAAAGAGAATAGCGTGGGGTAACGAATCCAGCCCCACCAGCGTCGTCGCACCGGTGGTCGTTAAACCAGAAAACGATTCAAAAAAGGCATCCGTGATGCTGAGGTTAGGCTGCTCAGAGAAGATAAAGGGCAGCGAACCGACGCTTCCCAGCACCGTCCAGAACAGGACCACAATCAGAAAGCCTTCGCGAGATTTCAGCTCACCTTTCTGACGACGGTTCGGCCACCACAGCAGTGAGCCGATCGCCAGCGCGACAAAGAAGGTCTGGGTAAAAGCCCGCCCCGCGCCGTCCCGGTAGATAAGCGCCACCAGTCCAGGGAGAATCATCGTCCCCGAAAAGAGTATGACCAGCAGTCCAACGATTCGGGTTATGGCACGAAAATGCATCTCTGCCGCTTCCTTTGGTATTCAAAAAGTGAGGTGGGGATTATTCTTCAATCGGCAGCAATTGCAACGAACCGCGACTGAAATCAGCCAGTTTTGCTGAAAAAGCAGCCAGTTCTGCCTGAGGAAGCGCCACGCGTAATTGCACCATTGCCTGGTAATCACTGTGCGCAATCACGCCGCTAAATTGTTTGAGCAGTGTTTCAATGCCCGATAGCTGAGCGTAATCGCACAATAAAGTATATTCGGTGAGCGGCGTTTTGCGGGTGGTCGTCAGGATATTCAGTGCCTGCTGAACGCCACCGCCATACGCTTTAACCAGCCCGCCCGTGCCCAACAGGATGCCGCCGTAGTAGCGCACCACCACGGCGGTAATTTCACCCACGCCGCTGCCCATTAGCTGGGAGAGCATGGGTTTACCGGCTGTGCCCGCCGGTTCACCGTCGTCTGAAAAACCGAGCTGTTGCGAATCGTCCGGCGGCCCTGCCACCCACGCCACGCAGTGGTGACGTGCGTCAGGGTGCTCCGCGCGAACGGACTCGACAAACGCTTTCGCCGCCTCTACGCCGTCGGTGTGCGCCAGCAGCGTAATAAAGCGGCTTTTCTTGATTTCCTCAACAAAGGTGACCGGTTCAGCCGGTATCAGCCAGCTTTCCATCAGGCCAGCTTCAGGTCTCGCGTCATATTCTCGATACCGTTCTCGTGAACCACCACGTTATCTTCGATACGAATGCCGCCAAACGGTTTCAGCGCGTCGATTTTTTCCCAGTTGAAGTGCTTGCTGAACTGCCCTTCACGCCACGGCGCCAGCAGGGATTCAATAAAGTAGATCCCCGGCTCGATGGTCAATACCATGCGCGGCTCAAGAATACGGGTGCAGCGCAGGTAAGGATATTTAGACGGTGCCGCCAGGTGCGTGCCGGTATCATCCTGCATGAAGCCCGCAACGTCGTGAACCTGCAGGCCCAGCGGGTGGCCGATACCGTGCGGCATGAATGGTCCAGTCAGGTCGTTTTCGACCATCGCCTCTTCGCTCATGTCTTTCACAATCTGATGCTTACGCAGCAGTTTGGCAATGCGCTGATGGAACTGGATGTGGTAATCCACGTAGCTGGTTCCGGCCTTCATGGTGCCAATCAGCGCCAACTGTTCGTCGTTTACGTCCTTAATAAGCTGCGCAAAATCGGTATCCGCATTCGCCGCCCAGGTGCGGGTCAGATCGGCCGCATAGCCGTTGTACTCTGCGCCTGCGTCCAGCAGGAAGCTGCGCATCTCAGACGGAACCTGATGATCCAGTTTGGTGTAGTGGAGAACAGACGCATGCTCATTCAGCGCGACGATGTTGCTGTACGGTACGTCGGTGTCACGATGACCGGTTGCGGTCAGGTAGGCCAGGTTGATATCGAACTCGCTCATGCCTGACTGGAACGCTTCGTGCGCGGCGCGGTGACCATTCACCGCCGTTTTTTGCGCTTCACGCATGCAGTAGAGTTCATAGTCGGTTTTATACGCGCGGTAATAGTGCAGGTAATCCAGCACGCCTTTCGGATTGAGTTTGTCTGCCGGAATATCCAGACCGAGCGCACGTTCAGGTACAGGGCCAATGTAGCCGATGTTGCCGCGCGCCGCTGGCAGCTGGCTGCCAATGCCGTCCGCTTTCGGCAGGGCGATCACCTCAATTTCTTCGGTCCAGAAAGAGGTCGGCAGCGGTTCGACGTTGTGCCAGTAATCAACCGGCAGGTAGAACCACAGTTTCGGCTTGTTCACGCCGTCCACCAGAAGCCAGCAATTCGGAACCTGTGTCACCGGCACCCAGGCTTTAAACTGCGGGTTAACCTTAAACGGATAGGCGTGGTCATCAAGAAAAGTATTCATCAGCTCGCCGGAGTGGATCAGAAGAGCATCCAGCTTGAAGCGGGCCAGTACATCGCGGGTACGTTCCTGTAGGGTAACGATATGATTTTTATAAAGCGAAGCCAGTGAGTCCATCATTCTTCCTTTCGTTTTTTTGACCTCAAGTCATCGCATCTTAGCACACCTCACTCCGGCTGCGTGATTTCCACCGACCGTGATCAACGCAGCAATTTCTTAATGAGTAATTTGCATTTTATTAACATAAATTCCACACTCCGTCTCATCTGGTATGACCAGATCCACTTGCTGGATTCAGGAGACTGACATGCTTTACAAAGGCGACACCCTGTACCTCAACTGGCTGGAAGATGGCATTGCCGAACTGGTGTTCGATGCCCCCGGCTCAGTGAATAAGCTTGATACCGCGACGGTGGCCAGTCTTGGCCAGGCGCTGGAAGTACTTGAAAAGCAATCTGAATTAAAAGGGCTGCTGCTGCGTTCGAACAAAGCGGCCTTTATTGTCGGTGCCGATATCACCGAATTTCTTTCGCTGTTCCAGGTTCCGGAAGAACAGCTGAACCAGTGGCTGCACTTTGCCAACAGCGTCTTTAATCGTCTGGAAGATCTGCCTGTTCCAACGATCTCTGCCGTGAACGGCTACGCGCTGGGCGGCGGCTGCGAGTGCGTGCTGGCGACCGACTACCGTCTGGCGACGCCGGACCTGCGTATCGGCCTGCCGGAAACCAAGCTGGGCATCATGCCGGGCTTTGGCGGTTCCGTGCGTATGCCCCGCATGCTGGGCGCCGACAGCGCCCTGGAAATCATTGCCGCTGGTAAAGACGTGGGTGCAGAACAGGCGCAGAAAATCGGTCTGGTCGACGGCGTCGTGAAACCAGAGAAGCTGGTTGAAGGTGCACTCGCTATTCTGCGTCAGGCGATTAACGGCGACCTCGACTGGAAGGCCAAACGTCAGCCGAAGCTGGAGCCGTTAAAGCTCAGCAAGATTGAAGCCACCATGAGCTTCACCATCGCCAAAGGCATGGTGATGCAGACGGCGGGTAAACACTACCCGGCGCCAATCACGGCGGTGAAAACCATTGAAGCGGCAGCCCGCTTTGGCCGCGACGAAGCCCTGAAGCTGGAAAACCAGAGCTTTGTTCCGCTGGCGCACACCAATGAAGCCCGCGCGCTGGTTGGCATCTTCCTCAACGATCAGTTCGTGAAAGGCAAAGCCAAACAGCTGACCAAAAACGTTGAGACGCCAAAACACGCGGCGGTACTCGGCGCCGGTATTATGGGCGGCGGCATCGCTTACCAGTCGGCCTGGAAAGGCGTGCCGGTAGTGATGAAAGACATCAACGAGAAATCTCTGACGCTGGGCATGACCGAAGCCGCCAAGCTGCTGAATAAACAGCTTGAGCGCGGAAAAATTGACGGGCTGAAGCTCGCAGGCGTGATCTCAACCATCCAGCCTGTGCTGGAATACAGCGGTTTTGACCGTGTGGACGTGGTGGTTGAAGCGGTCGTTGAGAACCCGAAAGTCAAAAAAGCGGTGCTGGCGGAAACGGAAGACAAGGTTCGCCCGGACGCCGTCCTGGCCTCAAACACCTCCACCATCCCCATCAGCGAACTGGCGAGCGTGCTGAAGCGTCCGGAAAACTTCTGCGGAATGCACTTCTTCAACCCGGTACACCGTATGCCACTGGTCGAAGTGATCCGTGGAGAAAAAACCTCTGACGAAACCATCGCTAAAGTCGTGGCGTGGGCAAGCAAGATGGGTAAAACGCCGATCGTCGTTAATGACTGCCCAGGTTTCTTTGTGAACCGCGTGCTGTTCCCGTACTTCGCCGGCTTCAGCCAGCTGCTGCGCGACGGCGCGGACTTCCGCAAAATCGACAAAGTAATGGAAAAACAGTTCGGCTGGCCGATGGGCCCGGCGTATCTGCTGGACGTCGTCGGCATTGATACCGCCCACCACGCGCAGGCCGTCATGGCGGCGGGCTTCCCGCAGCGCATGCAGAAAGATTATCGCGATGCCATTGACGCCCTCTTTGACGCCAACCGCTTCGGACAGAAAAACGGCCTGGGCTTCTGGCGTTATAAAGAAGACAGCAAAGGCAAACCGAAGAAAGAAGAAGATGCGGCGGTGGATGGCCTGCTGGCCGACGTATGCCAGCCGAAACGCGACTTCACCGACGACGAAATTATTGCCCGCATGATGATTCCGATGATCAACGAAGTGGTCCGTTGCCTGGAAGAAGGCATTATCGCCAGCCCGGCAGAAGCGGATATGGCGTTGGTATACGGCCTGGGCTTTCCTCCGTTCCACGGCGGCGCGTTCCGCTGGCTGGATACGCTCGGCAGCGCCCGCTATCTCGATATGGCGCAGCAATATCAGCACCTCGGCCCGCTTTATGAAGTGCCGGAAGGGCTGCGTAACAAAGCGCGCCATAACGAACCCTACTATCCAGCAGTTGAGCCAGCCCGTCCGGTTGGCGCGCTGAAAACGGCTTAAGGAGTCACAATGGAAAAGGTTGTCATTGTTGATGCGATTCGCACCCCGATGGGCCGTTCAAAAGGCGGTGCGTTCCGTAACGTGCGAGCGGAAGATCTCTCCGCGCACCTGATGCGTAGCCTGCTGGCGCGTAACCCGGCGCTGGACCCAGCAGCGCTCGACGATATCTACTGGGGCTGCGTGCAGCAAACGCTGGAGCAGGGCTTCAACATCGCCCGCAACGCGTCGCTGCTGGCGGAGATCCCGCATTCGGTTCCGGCCGTTACCGTCAACCGCCTGTGCGGTTCGTCGATGCAGGCCCTGCACGACGCGGCGCGCATGATCATGACCGGCGATGCGCAGGCCTGTCTGGTCGGCGGCGTTGAACACATGGGTCACGTGCCGATGAGCCACGGGGTCGACTTCCATCCCGGCATGAGCCGTAACGTGGCGAAAGCTGCGGGAATGATGGGTCTGACCGCCGAGATGCTCTCCCGCCTGCACGGCATCAGTCGTGAAATGCAGGATGCTTTTGCCGCGCGCTCTCACGCCCGCGCCTGGGCCGCCACGCAGTCCGGTGCCTTCAAGAATGAGATCATCCCGACCGGGGGCCACGATGCAGACGGCGTACTGAAGCAGTTCAGCTACGACGAAGTCATTCGCCCGGAAACGACGGTCGAAGCGCTTTCTACCCTACGTCCGGCATTTGATCCGGTCACCGGTACGGTAACAGCAGGGACGTCGTCGGCGCTATCCGACGGTGCCGCCGCGATGCTGGTGATGAGCGAAAGCCGCGCCAGTGAATTGGGCCTGACGCCACGCGCTCGCGTGCGTTCGATGGCGGTGGTGGGCTGCGATCCTTCAATCATGGGTTACGGCCCGGTTCCGGCCTCGAAGCTGGCGCTGAAAAAAGCGGGCTTAACTGCCAGCGATATCGATCTGTTCGAGATGAACGAAGCGTTTGCCGCGCAGATCCTGCCGTGCATTAAAGATCTGGGGCTGATGGAGCAGATCGACGAGAAGATTAACCTCAACGGCGGCGCGATCGCCCTCGGTCACCCGCTGGGCTGTTCCGGGGCGCGTATCAGCACGACGCTGATTAACCTGATGGAACGCAAAGATGCCCAGTTTGGTCTGGCAACGATGTGTATCGGCCTGGGTCAGGGTATCGCGACGGTGTTTGAGAGAGTGTAAGTAAGGAAAAGTATCTCAAAGCCAATGACGTCAGAACAAGGCGGCAAGCGAGCGAATCCCGATGAGCTTACATTAGTAAGTGATTCGGGTGACCGAGCGCAGCCAACGCAGTTATGGCGTCATTGGCGAAGAGAGACAGTTTAGTTGCCGTTCTTCCCGCCTGTCAGGGGCGGGTTTTTTATTTAAATGAAGGCAAACGCATCGCCAAACAGGCGATCTTCACGCGCATCGCGTTCGTTACAGAACAGGTCGCGGGCAATTTTCGCCATCTCGAAACGGCCTGCAATGTAGATATCATGTCCTGCCAGCGTGCCGTGATCCTGCAGTACCGCCGTCAGCACCGTCCCGCTACGTCCACGCCAGCCCTCTTCCGGCTGCTCGACCACTGGCTCAATGCGCAGGTTACGATGGTTAACGCTCAGCGCTTCCAGTTCAGACAGGTCGTACAGGTGCTTCTCTTCACGGCCGCCCCAGTAGATGGTGATGTCACGGTCTGGATTACGCGCCAGCGCGGTCAACAGAATAGAGCGCACATAGGAGAAGCCCGTACCGCCCGCGATCAGAATCAGCGGACGGTCTTCGTCATCACGCAACCACGCGTCGCCGTGAGGAATGTCGACCACAATCTCACGCTCTTTCAGGATGCGGTCCATCACGGCCATCGCGTACAGGTTAAGCTCAGACGCACCAATATGCAGCTCAATAAATTCCTGCTCTGCTGGCGTAGAGGCCATAGAGAAAGGACGCTTATCACGCTCATCCATCACCACCATCAGGTACTGGCCGGCACGGAATGAGAATGCCGCTTCAGGAACCAAACGGACGCGATATACGGTGTCGGTAATAGCATCTACCGACGTCACTTTACAGCTTAAGGTTGTCATTCGCTCTCTCTGTCGGGAAGTCTATAGGGCTTAACGGTCAGCTCAGGGTTTACCGTTATTCATTATGGCCAGTTCGTCCCAGATCGCGTCAATTCGCGCGGTCACAGCAGGATCTTTTTTGATCGGGCGACCCCATTCACGGTCGGTTTCGCCAGGCCATTTATTTGTGGCATCCAGTCCCATCTTTGAGCCAAGACCGGAAACCGGCGAGGCAAAATCCAGATAATCTATCGGCGTATTTTCGACTAACACCGTATCACGCGCAGGATCCATTCGCGTGGTTATCGCCCAGATAACATCGTTCCAGTCACGGGCGTTAACGTCATCATCGCAGACAATAACAAATTTGGTATACATAAACTGGCGCAGGAAAGACCATACGCCCATCATCACGCGTTTAGCATGTCCGGGATACTGCTTCTTCATCGTGACCACCGCCATGCGATACGAGCATCCTTCAGGCGGCAGATAAAAATCAACGATTTCCGGGAACTGCTTTTGCAGGATCGGCACAAATACTTCGTTCAGCGCCACACCGAGCACCGCCGGTTCATCCGGTGGGCGGCCAGTATAGGTGGAGTGATAAATCGCATCTTCACGCTGAGTAACATGCGTGACGGTAAACACCGGGAAGTTATCCACTTCGTTGTAATAGCCGGTGTGGTCGCCGTATGGGCCTTCTGGCGCCATTTCACCCTGCTCAATGTAACCTTCCAGCACAATTTCGGCGCTGGCCGGCACTTCGAGATCGTTGGAGATACACTTCACGACCTCGGTTTTAGTCCCGCGCAGCAGGCCAGCAAACGCATATTCAGAGAGCGTATCCGGTACGGGCGTGACCGCCCCCAGAATGGTGGCCGGATCGGCACCTAACGCGACAGACACCGGGAACCGTTCACCCGGATGTGCAGCACACCACTCCTGGAAATCCAGCGCGCCGCCGCGGTGCGACAGCCAGCGCATGATGAGCTTATTCTTGCCAATCAGCTGCTGGCGATAAATACCGAGGTTTTGCCGCTCTTTATGCGGTCCGCGCGTCACGGTGAGGCCCCAGGTGATCAGCGGCGCAGCATCTTCAGGCCAGCACTGCATGATAGGGATTTTGGTGAGATCCACCGCATCGCCTTCCAGCACTTTCTGCTGACACGGCGCGCCGCGCAGGCGTTTGGTGGGCATGTTCAGCACCTGCTTAAACTGCGGCAGCTTATCGAACAGATCGCGGAAACCTTTCGGTGGCTCAGGCTCTTTCAGAAATGCCAGTAGTTTCCCCACTTCACGCAGCGCGGTAACGTCTTCCTGCCCCATTCCCAGCGCGACACGACGCGGGGTGCCAAACAGGTTGCACAGCACCGGCATTGAGTAACCTTTTGGATTTTCAAACAGTAATGCAGGGCCACCGGCACGCAGGGTGCGGTCAGCAATTTCTGTCATTTCCAGATAAGGATCAACAGGAAGTGTAATGCGTTTCAGTTCACCCTGCTTTTCCAGCAGCGTCAGGAAGTCGCGGAGATCGTGGTATTTCATGCAGTTAGTCATGGCCTCTCTGTAAGCGCTTCATTATACGGCGTAAGCCTGCTTGATGCTGTAATTTTGTTAAATTAGCGTGAACTTATCCGCTGTGTTCGAATTTCCCCCATTATAATCAACTTAGCGATCCCTCCAGGGTTTTGATATGCTTGCGCCCCGAACTAAGGGAAAGAGTGATTATGCAGGCCTGGTATTTACTGTATTGCAAACGCGGGCAACTTCAGCGCGCGCAGGAACATCTTGAACGTCAGTCTGTAAATTGTCTGACACCCGTGATCACGCTTGAAAAAATGCAGCGCGGGAAGCGCACAACCGTCAGTGAGCCTTTATTCCCGAACTATCTGTTCGTGGAGTTCGACCCTGAGGTGATCCACACCACTACCATCAGCGCAACGCGCGGCGTCAGCCACTTCGTTCGTTTTGGTGCCCACCCGGCAACCGTTCCGTCGACCGTCATTCATCAGCTGTCTGTTTATCAACAGCCTGAAGGGATCACCGACCCGGAAACCCCTTACGCGGGCGATAGCGTCGTCATTACCGAAGGCGCATTCGAAGGCCTGCAGGCGATTTTCGCCGAGCCGGACGGTGAAGCGCGCTCCATGCTGTTGCTCAATCTGCTGAACAAGCAGGTGCTGCAGAGCGTGAAAAACACCGACTTCCGCAAAGTTTAAACGTTTATCCCGAACAGGCGACGCACGTTGTCATCCGTCTGCGCGGAAAGCCAGTGCGGATCCTCTCCGCGCCAGTGCGCTACGCGCTCAACAATGTGCCCCAGCAAGGCGGGCTCGTTTCGCCGCGATGCCGGTTTGGGCTTCATATCTCGCGGCAGCAGGTATGGCGCATCGGTTTCAAGAAGCAAACGGTCTGCCGGGATTATCGGCAGCAGCTCGCGAAGCTCAAGCCCGCGGCGCTCATCACACACCCAACCGGTGATCCCCAGATACAAACCGCGGTTCAGGCAATCCAGCGCTTCCTGGCGAGACCCGGTGAAGCAGTGGAGCACTGCGCCGGGCAGTTTATCCAGCCACGGGTCCAGCAGTGCGAGAAAACGTTCATGCGCGTCGCGACAGTGCATAAAGACGGGCATTTCAAGCTCTGCCGCCAGCGCAAGCTGGGCAGTGAACGCCTTTTCCTGTTCTTCAGGCGTGGAGAAGTTGCGGTTAAAATCGAGCCCGCACTCGCCAATAGCCACCACCTCTGCCTTTTTTGCCAGCGTGCGCAGGGTTTCTGCGCTCTCCGCCGTCCACTGGCTGCTGTCATGAGGGTGGACGCCGGCGGTTGACCAGCAGTGTTGATAGCGTTGCGCCAGCAGCAGCGCCTGCTCGCTCTCATGCAGGTTGGTCCCGGTCAGGAGCAGCCCTTTTACGCCAGCCTCAAAAGCACGCGCAACCACCTCGTCACGATCTTTCGCAAACTGCGAGCTGGTCAGGTTGAGTCCGATATCAAACATGCGATTCCCCATAGAACAACCGCCCTGACGGGCGGCTGGTTTTACTCTTCAGTGGTCTTTTCGGACGCATCGTCTTCATCGTCCAACCGGCGTCCTTTTCCCACGTAGAAACGCGAGAAGAATACGCCAACCTCAAACAGGCAGTACATCGGTATTGCCAGCAGCGTTTGTGAGAAGACGTCCGGCGGCGTCAGCAGCATGCCGACTACGAAGGCGCCCACCAGAATATAGGGACGTTTCTTACGCAGGTCATCAGGGGTGGTTACCCCAACCCAGCAGAGCAGCACAATGGCCACCGGCACTTCAAACGCCACACCGAACGCCATAAACAGCGCCATCACAAAGCTGAGGTAGCTGGCGATATCCGTCGATACCTGAACCCCTTCCGGCGCGGTATGCGTCAGGAAGCCAAAGGCCAGCGGGAAGACAACGAAGTAGGCAAACGCCATGCCGATATAGAACAGCAGCGAACTGGAGACCAGCAGCGGGATCACCAGTTTACGTTCGTGCCTGTACAGTGCTGGCGCCACAAATGCCCATACCTGATAAAGGATGACGGGTGCAGACGCAATCAACGACACCCAGAAGGTGAGCTTAATCGGAGTGAAAAACGGTGATGCAACGTCTGTTGCAATCATCGTTGCCCCCAGCGGCATCTGCTTGATCAGCGGCGCAGAAACCACCTGATAAATATCGTTGGCGAAATAGACCAGGCACAGGAATATGAGGAATACCGCAATAATGCAGTTTAACAGGCGCTTACGCAGCTCAATCAGGTGCGTAATAAGCGGTTGAGTATCATCTACTGCCATAGTTACGCTTTATCACTCGACGAGGGGGATGATTCGGAAACGGGCGCGGCGGGTTTCGCTTCAGCCGCTTTTACCACCGGCTCTTCCGGCTGCGCCTGTTTTTTCAGTTCAGTTTCCTGCGGCGTTTGTTCAGGCGCTGCGGCCTGGTGCTCCGCACTCGCTGGCGTCACGCCCTCACGCTGCGCTTCGCTGTCCTTCACCACCGGGTTATGAATAGTGTTCGCTTCATCGCTCGCTTTTTCAGGATCGTTAACGCTGTAAGAGCGCTTCATGGATTCCGCCGCTTCGCGCAGCTCATCCATTGAGGCTTTCAGTTCAGGCGTCAGGTTATCCATGCTCGCCTTCTCAACCTTTTTCAGGCTTTCCTGAAACTCCTGCAGCTTAAGTTCCTGCGCCAGCTCGTTCTGAACGGTCGAAGCCAGCGATCTTAGCGCTCGAACCCAGCCCACGACGGTTTTCACCGCTACCGGCAGACGCTGCGGCCCCAGCACGATCAGACCAATCACAAAGACCAGCAGCAGCTCACTAAAACCAATGTCGAACACGACTTACACCTGCTCTTTATCGTGGCGTTTAGCGTCTTCCTTTTTGGCATCTTCCTGCTTATCGGAGATGGATTTAGCAGTAAAGTCAGCGTCCTGGCTGGTTTTATCCTGCTTGCTCTCATCATCGCTCATTGCTTTCTTGAAGCCTTTGATAGACGCGCCCAGATCGGAACCAATAGAACCGAGCTTTTTGGTGCCAAACAGCAGCACAACGATGACGGCAATAATGACTAATTGCCAGATACTGATACCACCCATACATATTCCTCAGGGATAGATGATTAATTGGTCAGGTCGCATTATACGTATGCGACCTGTCGATGGCGATGCAAACTCAGCGCGTTTTTCTCCATCCTGCAAGCCAGACAACAACCCCGCCAGCCATCAGCCAGGCGGGCATCATCTGCCAGTCAGGACGGTTGATCAGCAGCAACGTACCGCTCAGCAGCAGCGTTGCGCCAATGCCAAAGAGGTAGCGTGACTGTCCCTGGCGCACACGGCTGGACTGAAGCTCGCGGGCGATTTTATCCATGCTGTGCCGAAGATTCTTGCTCTGACGCAAACTGTCGTAAACCAGTTCAGGAATTTCAGGCATTTTTTCGATCCAGAACGGTCCTTTCTCTTTCAGCGAACGCACCAGCGCTGGAAGGCCAACCTGATCCTTAATCCAGGATTCCAGGAAAGGTTTAGCCGTCTTCCACAAGTCTAACTGAGGATAGAGTTGTCGACCTACACCCTCAACGTAAAGTAATGTTTTCTGAAGTAAAACTAACTGTGGCTGAACTTCCATATTAAAGCGGCGGGCCGTATTGAACAGGTTTAACAGCACGTGTCCAAAAGAGATCTCTGCTAGCGGTTTTTCAAAAATCGGTTCGCAAACGGTACGGATAGCAAACTCGAACTCTTCGACGTTGGTGTCTGGCGGAACCCAGCCGGAATCCACATGCAGCTCGGCCACCTTACGGTAGTCGCGGTTGAAGAAGGCGATGAAGTTCTCAGCCAGATAACGTTTATCTTCTTTATTCAGCGAGCCCACAATTCCGCAGTCGATACCGATGTATTTCGGATCCTCAGGATGCTCATAGCTCACGAAGATATTGCCCGGATGCATGTCCGCATGGAAAAAACTGTCGCGGAATACCTGGGTAAAGAAGACCTGCACGCCACGTTCGGCCAGCAGCTTCATGTTCGTTCCCTGCTTCTCCAGGGCCACCACATCCGAAACCGGAATACCGTAGATGCGCTCCATGACCATCATGTTCTGGCTGCAATAGTCTGAATAGACTTCAGGCACGTAGAGCATCGGGCTGTTTTCAAAATTGCGGCGCAGCTGAATGGCGTTTGCCGATTCTCGCAGCAGATTAAGCTCATCAATCAGCGTTTTTTCATATTCCCGCACCACTTCCATCGGGCGCAGTCGACGGCCGTCCGGCAGCAGACGCGGAACCCAGCGCGCCAGACGATAAATTAGCTTCATGTCGGCTTTGATGATCGGCAGGATATCCGGGCGGATCACCTTGATCACCACCTCTTTGCCGTTCTCTTTCAGACGCGCAGTGTGCACCTGAGCGATAGAAGCCGACGCCAGCGGTTCTATTTCGAAATCGTCAAACCAGGTTTCAACGGGAAGGTTACCCATCGCCTCCTCGATCTGTTTCTTCGCTCTCACCCCGTCAAACGGGGCGACACGGTCCTGCAGCATCGCCAGTTCATCGGCAATGTGCGGCGGGAAGAGATCGCGGCGAGTTGAGAGCATCTGTCCGAACTTAATCCATACCGGGCCGAGCTCCTGCAGCGCCAGACGCAGGCGTTCACCCAGCGGCTGACCTTTATGGCGATTTGGCATCCAGAACAGCGTCCGCCGCCAGATCCTGAGCGGCAGCGTGATACGCATTTTGGGGATGAGCTCGTCGAGCCCGTAACTCAAAAAGGTGTGGATGATAAAATAGAGGCGCCGAATTTCACCAGGCGTCATTTGCCCTCCAGTTTTTCCAGCCGTTTGCTTAGGGCATCAACCGCACGTTCAACCGCGGCCGTCTCTTCTGCGAACCACGCAACTTCCAGCGGCCCAGGCGCCATGCGCCACTCTTCGGTCAGCACTTCTGCGGCATAACGCTGTTGGCGTTGCAGATTTTTGCGCAGGAACGCCGTGCCGCCATGAATAACTTTCCCGATCCCTTCAGCGGCGATGTCGCCAATAAAAGGCGCCAGCAGCTCTGCCGGGTCAAACTCAGCCAGATCGCTGAGCGCAACGAAGTTCTGCACGACCTGGATGTCGCCTTCCACTTCCAGCTCACCGCTGCGGATAAGCGCCGTTAATTGCTGGCGATCGCGCAGTTTTGGCAGCACGCTCATATGGGTAATGACCGAGCAATCAGCTTCACCTTCCCACTCACCCAGAACGTCAAGCTGACGTTCGCTGAAAACCAGCACGAGCGGCGTCGAGAACTCTTTTAACACAATGCGCAGTACCTTCCCGTTTAGCCGCTGACGTGCGGCTTTCAGCGCCGGAGCGCGATACAGGAAGGCATTCAGCACATTCTCGATGCCTGCGGTGACTAAGGGTTTAAAGGGCACGGGACACCTCCACTCAGAATTTGTAACCGCGATGCAGCGCGACGACACCCGCCGTCATGTTGAAGTACTCAACGTTCTCAAATTCCGCATCCTGCATCATGGCTTTTAAGGTGTCCTGATCCGGATGCATGCGAATTGATTCCGCAAGATAGCGATAGCTTTCCGCGTCGTTTGCCACCAGTTCACCAATACGCGGCAGCACGTGGAAGGAATATGCGTCGTAGGCTTTGCTCAGCGGGTCGATAATCGGTTTAGAGAACTCGAGCACCAGCAGGCGTCCACCCGGCTTCAGCACGCGGTACATGGAACGCAGTGCTTTTTCTTTATCGGTGACGTTACGCAGACCGAAGGAAATTGTGATGCAGTCAAAAGTATTGTCCGGGAACGGCAGCGCTTCGGCGTTGGCCTGCACGTATTCCACATTACCCACCACGCCGATGTTACGCAGCTTTTCGCGTCCCATTTTAAGCATGGAGTCATTAATATCAGCCAGTACAACGCGACCGGTTTCGCCCACCAGACGGGAGAATTTCGCCGTCAGATCGCCCGTACCGCCAGCCAGATCGAGAACCGTTTGTCCACGACGCACACCGCTGCAGTCGATGGTGAAGCGCTTCCACAAGCGATGAATGCCGAACGACATCAAGTCATTCATCACATCGTACTTCGCCGCCACGGAATGAAATACGTGGGCCACCATGTCAGCTTTCTGCGCTTTGGCTACAGTCTGAAAGCCAAAGTGCGTCGTGTCTTGTGAATCGTCAACCATCTCAGAGCCTGCTAATCAGTCAAATGTTCGTGAAGTGTAACAGATTGGGCGCAATTGCCCTACGATTCAACCACCGCGAAAGAAACGCGCTGGCTGCTCGTCTGGCGATAAATCCGCCGCTAAATCGTTGTCCTGGTTGGGGGTATTTTGTTCATCCCCGCCCTCACGCAGTCGGAACTCTTCGTCCTGGGCTGTCGCCTGTTCGACCAATTCCGGATTAATCTCGCGTTTAACCTCCACTCCCAGGCTGCGGAATGCTTCAGCCTGCGCAAGCAGGTTGCCACGCCCGGAGGAGAGCTTTTTCATCGCCTGGCGGTAGTTATCCTGCGCACGATCCAGGCTTTGCCCGACGGAGGACATATCGTCCACGAAGAGGCGCATTTTGTCGTACAGCTTGCTGGCGCGGTCGGCAATCTGCTGCGCGTTACGGCTCTGGTGCTCATAGCGCCACAGGTTCGCAATGGTGCGTAAGGCCACCAGCAGCGTGGTGGGGCTGACCAGCATAATGTTATTTTTCAGCGCTTCGGTGATCAGCTCGGGCTGTCTGTCGAGCGCCAGCAAAAACGCGGGTTCGACCGGGATAAACATCAGCACGTAGTCCAGCGAGCGCAGCCCCGGCAGCTGCTGATAATCTTTTCTGCCCAGCAGGCGAATATGGTTACGCACGGAGGCAATGTGCTCCTGCAGCGCCGATTCGCGCGTATAGTCATCTTCAGCGTTGAAGTAGCGCTCATAGGCCACCAGCGTCATTTTGGCGTCAATGACCACATCTTTGCCCTGCGGCAGACGCACAATCACATCCGGCTGCATTCGCGAGCGGGCATCGTTTTCGATACTCACCTGCGTTTCGTATTCATACCCTTCCCGCAGGCCAGAGGCCTCCAGCACGCGGGTGAGCACCACTTCCCCCCAGTTACCCTGGGTTTTGTTATCGCCTTTCAGCGCCCGCGTCAGGTTGACCGCCTCCTGCGCCATCTGGGCATTCAGCTGTTGAAGATTGCGGATCTCATGCGCCAGCGTGTGGCGTTCGCGGGCTTCCTGACCAAAGCTGTCCTGTACCTGACGGCGAAAGCCGTCCAGCTGTTCGCGCAGCGGCGTCAGCAGGCTATTCAGGCTCTGGCGATTTTGCTCATCAACGCGGCGGTTGCTGTGCTCGAAAATGCGGTTGGCGAGGTTCTCGAACTGCTCGCTGAGGCGCTGCTCGCTGTTGATCATCTGGCGGATTTTGTCTTCGGCATGCAGTTGGGTGGATTCAAGGCGGGTAGTCACTTCGCGGAGATCGGCCTCCAGCGAGGTGTTGATGTCGCGCAGGTTACGCAGTTCGTTATTGAGCAGTTCACACTCGTCGCGCCAGTGGTCGCTTAGGGCAAGCTGCTGTTTTGCGGCGCTTAAATCGGCGACGATCTCTTCGCGTTCAGCCAACTGCTCGGCCTTCTGCTGTGCATGCTGATAGCTGGATATCAGCCAGCCTATCGCCACGCCAGCCAGCGCAATTACCGCATAAATAAGGATTGAGATATCCACAATGCCCCCTGCATCAACGTATTACCCGCACAAAATAAGATTGTGCTGTATAAACGTCCAGTTTGAAAGGGTTTTCCTGCGAGGCGCTACGCAAAAAATAAAGGCCGAACGCGTCGGCCTTTTATCTCAGAGAGGAAGACTAGATCAGGCGGCGAGCCGCTTCAACCACGATTTTTACCGCGTGACTTTCTGTCTGCTTCATGGTTTCGGCGTTCGGGATCTCCTGCTGGGTGCGGTTGACGATAACGCCCGCCACCATACCGGCACGCAGACCCTGGCTTGCGCACATGGTCAGCAGCGTTGCGGATTCCATCTCGTAGTTCATCACGCCCATGGATTGCCACTCTTCCATTGAGCCTTTGAAGCGGCTCACTACGCGGCCTGAGAAGGTGTCGTAACGCTCCTGGCCCGGATAGAAGGTATCAGAAGAGGCAGTTACGCCCACGTGAGTGGTTGCGCCCACGGATTTCGCCGCTTCAACCAGCGCGGTGGTGCACTCGAAGTCAGCCACTGCCGGGAATTCCATCGGTGCAAAGTGCAGGCTTGCGCCGTCCAGACGCACGGATGCGGTCGTCACCAGCACGTCGCCGACGTTAATGTGCGGCTGAATCGCGCCGGTGGTGCCGATACGCAGGAAAGTACGAATGCCCAGCTGCGCCAGCTCTTCCACGGCGATAGAGGTAGACGGGCCACCGATACCGGTAGAGCACACAATCACCGCTTTGCCATCCAGCTCTGCGCGCCAGGTGGTGAATTCACGATGGGCAGCCAGCTTGACCGGCTTATCCATCAGCGCGGCGATCTTTTCCACACGCTCTGGGTCGCCAGGGACGATAGCGAGCGTAGCCCCTTGTAAATCATTTTTAGTGAGGCCGAGATGAAAAACATCAGACTTAGACATAGGTGACTCCTCTGTGGGTCGGTTAGTCAGAAGAAGTAAAACGGTACTTTACAGAAGCGCTAAGCATAATTTCGTGACACATCTCACCATGAATGAAAATGATTGCATTGAATTTCCATCAAAAGGTGACTCACATCACATTAACAAGTTATATCGTCGGGTGCTGCACAAAAGATAGACCGTTTAAGGCACTGTGAGTTGTTAACCTGGTGTCTATATTTACCTTTGCGCTAACTCATTGGTACGGAGAATGCCATGACTGAAAAAACCGGATTTGCACCTGCTGCGGCTCCGCATGCTTCAACCATCGTCTCAACGTCTGAAGACGCCATCACGGCAGGTGAGACCTCTATTCCCTCGCAGGGAGAGAACATGCCTGCTTATCACGCACGACCAAAATCGGCGGACGGCCCGCTGCCCATCGTGATTGTGGTTCAGGAGATTTTCGGCGTTCATGAACATATTCGCGACCTCTGCCGCCGCCTGGCGCTGGAGGGTTATCTGGCCGTTGCGCCAGAGCTCTACTTTCGTCAGGGCGATCCGAATGACTACAGTGATATCCCGACGCTGTTCAGCAACCTGGTCAGCAAAGTGCCGGACGCGCAGGTGCTGGCAGACCTCGACCACGTCGCCAGCTGGGCGGCGCGCAACGGCGGCGACCCGCACCGCTTAATGGTCACCGGTTTCTGCTGGGGTGGACGCATTAGCTGGCTGTATGCCGCGCATAACCCGCAGCTGAAAGCCGCCGTTGCCTGGTACGGCAAACTGGTGGGCGAAAAGACGCTGAACTCACCGAAGCATCCGGTTGATATCGCTACCGATCTCAATGCCCCGGTGTTAGGGCTGTATGGCGGCCAGGATACCGGCATTCCGCTTGATACCGTCGAGACGATGCGCCACGCGCTGCGGGCGGCGAACGCGAAGGCCGAAATCGTGGTGTATCCCGATGCCGGACACGCGTTTAATGCCGATTATCGTCCGAGCTATCACGCGGAATCCGCGAAAGATGGCTGGCAGAGAATGCTGGCATGGTTTAGCCAGTACGGCGGGAAGAAAGCATAAAAAAAGCCCGGGGGGCGACTGCGCCTTACCGGGCCTGCGCGTCATCAAGCCTGACGTAAGTTCTGCGCCGCCTTCACCATGTTGGCGAGCGCCGCACGCGTCTCCGGCCAGCCGCGGGTTTTCAGGCCGCAGTCCGGGTTTACCCACAGGCGTTCTGCCGGGATACGCTGAGCAGCTTTCCTCAGCAGCGCTTCAATCCACTCCACGCTCGGCACGTTCGGGGAGTGAATGTCATACACGCCCGGCCCAATTTCGTTCGGGTAGTCGAACTCTTCAAACGACTCCAGCAGCTCCATGTCTGAACGCGAGGTCTCGATGGTGATCACGTCTGCATCCAGCGCGGCAATCGAATCCATGATGTCGTTAAATTCGCAGTAACACATATGGGTGTGGATCTGGGTGTCGTCCTTCGCCACTGCGGCGTTGATGCGGAATGCTTCCACGCCCCACTGCAGGTAAGCATCCCAGTCGCTGCGGCGCAGCGGCAAACCTTCGCGCAGCGCCGGTTCGTCAATCTGGATGATGCCAATCCCCGCCGCCTCCAGATCCGCCACTTCATCACGCAGCGCCAGCGCGATCTGTTTGGCGATGGTTTCACGGGTCACGTCTTCGCGCGGGAACGACCAGCAGAGAATGGTCACCGGGCCGGTCAGCATGCCTTTTACCGGCTTGTCGGTCAGGGACTGGGCGTACTTCGCCCACTCCACCGTGATCGGTTCCGGGCGGCTGACGTCGCCAATGACCACCGGCGGCTTCACGCAGCGGGAGCCGTAGCTCTGCACCCAGCCGTTCTGGGTAAAGACGAAGCCGTCCAGGTGCTCACCGAAATATTCCACCATGTCGTTACGCTCGGCTTCACCGTGCACCAGCACGTCCAGCCCGAGGCGTTCCTGCTCGATAATCGCCTGCTTAATGTGTTCCGCAATGCCGGTGCGGTAATGATTCGCGTCCAGATTGCCCTTTTTGAAGTCCAGACGCAGGCCGCGGATCTCGGTAGTTTGCGGGAATGAACCGATGGTCGTGGTCGGCCACGCGGGAAGATTGAAGCGGGCGCGCTGGGCTTCGGCACGTACCTCGTACGGGCTCTGACGCTGGCTGTCCCGGGCGGTGATGGCCGCCAGACGTTTTTCCACCGCCGGGTTGTGCACGCGAGCCGAGTGACGACGCGCCTGAATCGGTGCGCTCCAGTCGGTAATCGCCGCCGTATCGCCGCTGTTGAGCGCGTCGCGCAGCAGTGCCAGCTCTTCACATTTTTGCAGGGCGAAGGCAAACCAGCTCTTCACTTCAGGGTCGAGACGGGTCTCCACACTCAGATCGATCGGACTGTGCAGCAGCGAGCAAGATGAAGCCACCCATAGCTCGCGTTTGCCGACGATGTCTTTAATTTGGGCGTATTTCTCGGTCAGATCGGCGCGCCAGACGTTACGGCCGTTGACCAGACCGGCGGAGAGCAACCACTCCTCAGGCAGGCGCTTGTGCAGCTCTGCGACATCGTCCTTACCGTGAACCAGGTCAACGTGCAGGCCCTGAACCGGCAGCGCGGTGATAGTGCCGAGGTTCGGCGTCACGCCCTCGAAATAGGTGGTCAGCAGCAGCTTCACCTGTCCGGCGAGCGCGTCATACGCCGGTTTGAAGGCATCGAGCCACTCCTGCGGCAGCTCCAGCACCAGCGCGGGTTCGTCGATTTGCACCCACTGAATGCCGCGCTTGCCCAGCTCAATCAGCACCTGCTTATAGACCGGCAGAATATCGTTCAGCAGGCTGAGGCGGTCAAATTGTTCGCCCTTCACTTTACCCAGCCACAGGTAGGTTACCGGCCCCAGCAATACGGGCTTCACCTGGTGGCCCAGCGCCAGCGCTTCATCCACTTCGTCCAGAAGCTGCGTCCAGGTCAGCGTAAACTGCTGACCTTTGACGAATTCCGGCACCATATAGTGATAGTTGGTGTTAAACCACTTGGTCATTTCCGCCGCTGCCGCTGGCTCACCCGTTGGCGCGCGGCCACGGCCGATGCGGAACAGGGTGTCGATATCCACCGATCCATCTTTGTTCTGATGACGAGCCGGCACGTTGCCCAGCAGCAGGCTGGTCGTCAGAACATGGTCGTACCAGGCGAAATCGCCCACCGGCAGCAGGTCAATGCCCGCCTGTTTTTGCTGATCCCAGTGACGGGCGCGCAGCTCCCGCCCCACCGCCAGGAGTTCTTCACGGGAGGCGTTGCCCGCCCAGTAGCTTTCTTGCGCTTTTTTCAGCTCGCGACGCAGGCCAACGCGAGGAAAACCGAGAGTGTGAGTGCGGATTGTCATGGTATGCCCCTTGTCAAATTTGTTATTTAGACGTCCAGATGTTTACACATCTATAATTGGCAGGTACTGTATATTCCTCAAGCGCAAAATGTTCATGGCGGAGTGAAGGACTTTCATGATCGAGATTAAACACCTGAAAACGCTACAAGCGTTGCGGAACTGCGGTTCGCTCGCGGCGGCGGCGGCCACGCTGCACCAGACCCAGTCCGCCCTTTCTCACCAGTTCAGCGATCTGGAACAACGCCTCGGATTTCGTCTTTTTGTGCGTAAGAGCCAGCCTTTGCGCTTTACGCCGCAGGGTGAAATTCTTCTTCAACTGGCGAATCAGGTACTGCCGCAGATCGCCAGCGCGCTGCAGGCGTGTAACGAGCCGCAGCAGACCAAACTGCGGATCGCCATTGAGTGCCACAGCTGTATTCAGTGGCTGACCCCCGCGCTTGAGAACTTTCGCCAGAAGTGGCCGCAGGTGGAGATGGACTTTAAATCCGGCGTGACGTTCGACCCGCAGCCCTCGCTCCAGCAGGGCGAGCTGGATCTGGTGATGACGTCCGACATCCTGCCGCGCAGCGGCCTGCACTATTCGCCGATGTTTGATTTTGAGGTGCGTCTGGTGCTGGCGCCGGACCATCCGCTGGCAGCCAAAACGCGCATCACGCCGGAAGATCTGGCGACAGAAACGCTGCTGATTTACCCGGTTCAGCGCAGCCGCCTGGATATCTGGCGTCACTTCCTGCAGCCGGCAGGCATCAGCCCGCAGCTGAAAAGCGTGGATAACACCCTGCTGCTGATCCAGATGGTGGCGGCCAGCATGGGTATCGCGGCGCTGCCGCACTGGGTGGTGGAGAGCTTTGAACGCCAGGGTCTGGTAGTCACCAAAACCCTGGGAGAAGGACTGTGGAGCCGGCTGTACGCCGCCGTGCGCGATGGCGAGCAGCGTCAGCCGGTTACGGAGGCGTTTATTCGCTCAGCGCGGAACCACGCGTGCGACCATCTTCCGTTTGTGCGGAGCGCGGAGCGACCCAGCGGCGATGGACCCACAGTGAAGCCAGGATCACCGCCCCCCCAATAAGGAAGCTCGGCCAGTGCGGCTGTTCCTGCCAGATGGCAAGGTTCACCAGCAGCCCCGCCGGGACGTGCACGTTGTTCATGATCCCCAGCGTACCGGCGTCTACCTGCGTAGCGCCGTAGTTCCACATAAAGTACCCCAGCCCCGACGCCACCACGCCCAGCCAGACCAGAACGCTCCACTGCACGGTGGTGGTCGGCAGCTTTTGCGGGTTGCCGAGCATAAACCACGCCGCCACCGCGACGATCGCCGCGCCCATATAGAACCACGCAAACGCGTTGTGCTGCGGCATCGGGCGGGTTTCCATCAGGCGCTTATAGCCCACCATACCAATGGCAAAGCTGATGTTGGCAAGCTGGACGAACATCAGCCCTGTCCAGAAGTGATCGCTCACTTTGTCGTAGCGAATGATCGCCGCGCCAATAACCGCCAGCGCGGCGCTTAGCAGATATCCCCAGCGCAGGCGGCGCCTGCTGAGCAGATCGTAAATCAGCGTGATATAGAGCGGCGTCAGCACGGTAAAAAGCAGGAATTCGGAGACGGACAGGTAGACGTAAGCCCGGAAGCTGAACAGATACATGATGCCAAGCTGCATCGCCCCCACCAGCATGTACAGCAGAATGGTTTTCAGCGATTGCCCGCGCGTGCGCAGGAACGGCAGGAACACCAGCGCCGCCAGCCCGACGCGCATCAGCACCGAGAAGTAACTGTCGACCGAACCGGCAAGGTATTCGCCAATCAGGCTAAAGGAGAAGGCCCACAGGATAGTGGTGATAATGAGTAGCGCCACAATGCTTGTCTCTCAGAAAGAAGGACAGGCATTGTAGCGAACTCTTTAGTTGACAACTGAACAATAAACAACCAAATGAAGATTATTCAAGGAACAGTTTGCGCAGGTATTTCGGTACCGCGTTGTCTGCGTTGGTGCCGATGACTTCCAGCTCCGGATGTAGATCCTTCAGGCGCTGGTGCGCGTTTTCCATGATGCAGCCTTTGCCCGCCATAGAGAGCATCTCGGCGTCGTTCATGCCGTCGCCAAAGGCGATACAGTCTTTAAGCGCGAAGCCCAGACGCTTCGCAACCGCTTCGAGCGCGTGACCTTTAGAAACGCCGCCCGCCATCACTTCCAGACAGGTCAGGGTGGAGAAGCTCACGTTGACGCGATCGCCCCAGCGGGCGTTGATCGCCTGCTCAAGCGGCAGCAGCTCTTCGTGGCTGTCGCAGGTGAAGAACACCTTGCTGATCCCCTCTGGATCCAGCAGGCCCGGCTCATACAGGGAGTAGTTGAATACCGCTTCCTTGAAGAAACGCATTTCATCCGGGCGGTGGCGGTTCATGAACCATTCGTCGTCACGGTATACGTTGGTGACGATAGCCGGATTGTTATGCACCACGCCGAAGAGATCGGCGGCAATATCGCGATCCAGGTTATGGGTGAAGATCAGGTTGCCGTCGGTATCATGCACGCGCGCACCGTTGGAGGTGATCATGTACGACTTGATCTCCAGATTATCGCGGATCTGCCCCACGTCCACGTGGTGGCGGCCGGTAGCGAACACAAAGTTCACGCCACGGGCGGTCAGAAGCTTTAAGGTCTCTTTCGCATAAGGCGACAGGGTGTGGTCGGGGGAAAGCAGCGTGCCATCTAAATCAGATGCAACAACCTGGTACATAGGAAAATTTAACCTCAATAGAAAATCAGTTATGCCGGTCGAAAAACTCGACGATGGCGTTAAGCGCGACTGAGCGCATAGCGTCCTTTTCAAAAAGGATCTCATGGTACGCGCCGTTGATGACCAGCGGTTTACCCCCTTCACAAGGGTGACCGGCGGCAGCGCGCAGTTCACAATAGCGGTCATGCATGCGGTTATCCACCACACGCTCTTCTTCCGCCTGAATCAGAAGCGTCGGCGTGTCATCATCGCCTACGCCTGCCAGCACCTGCTCACCGGCCAGAATACCCTCACGCACCCAGTGCCAGGTCGGGCCGCCGACGCGCAAGCGCGGTTCATCGGCATAAAAGCGCAGGTTGCGGCGATAGCGCTGCCGACTGTGGGTTAAGACGTTGATGGCGAACGGCAATGCACGCCAGCGTCCGGTTCCGATGGCATAGCCTTCACGAATGCGCTGATGGCCCTCAGCCCAGTCGAGAAGATGGCGCACCATCCAGTCGGGAAAACGAATGACAATACCGTACATCGGCGCGGTGAGCGCAATGGCGTCGCACTGGTGCTCATACCGCTGCAAAAACAGCGTCGAAATGGCGCCGCCCATGGAGTGCGCAAGGATGTACCGCTTGCGCCAGGGGCCGGGCTGAACTTCCTGCTGCCAGAACGCGGCAAAATCGTCGACATAATCGCTGAAGTGATCCACATGCCCGCGGTGCGTATCCGGCAGCATGCGCCCGGACAGCCCCTGTCCACGGTGGTCGATGATCAGCACGTCAAACCCCATGTTGACCAGGTCGTAGGCCAGCTCGGCATATTTAACGTAGCTTTCGATACGCCCGGGGCAGACCACGATCACCCGGTCATTTTTTTCATTGCGGAAGCGAACGAAGCGCACCGGGATACCCCCGACGCCCGTAAACTCGTCTTCCTCACGCTGCCGCCAGAAATCGGTCAGCGGCCCCATTGAGAAAGCAGCAAACGCGTTTTCTCGTGTTTCCCAGTCCTTTTTCTGCTGAAACATTGGGTTTCCACTCACGTAATCCAGGGAATATCGTTTTTTTTCGTCACTGGTCACAAAATGACTCAACAATAGCGTATTGTGGCATAAAAATAGACGGTTCGGGAGCTTCAAATGACCTTCGAGTGGTGGTTCGCCTACCTGCTGACATCAATCATCCTTAGCCTTTCACCCGGCTCTGGCGCCATTAACACTATGACCACCTCCATCAACCACGGCTATCGCGGTGCGGCGGCGTCCATTGCCGGTTTACAGACCGGGCTCGGCATTCATATTGTGCTGGTGGGGATTGGTCTGGGGACGCTGTTCTCTCGTTCGGTGCTGGCGTTTGAAGTGCTGAAGTGGGCCGGTGCGGCATATCTGATTTGGCTCGGTATCCAGCAGTGGCGCGCGGCAGGCTCGATTGACCTGAATACGCTCTCCAGGACGCAAACGCGCGGCCATCTGTTTAAGCGCGCGGTGTTCGTGAACCTGACGAACCCGAAAAGCATCGTGTTCCTCGCCGCCCTGTTCCCACAGTTTATCGTGCCACATCAGCCCCAGGTGATGCAGTACGTGGTGCTGGGCGCGACCACCATCATCGTCGATATCATCGTGATGATTGGTTACGCGACGCTGGCGCAGCGGATAGCGGCGTGGATTAAAGGGCCTAAGCAGATGAAGGCCCTGAATAAAGTCTTTGGTTCGCTGTTTATGCTGGTTGGCGCGCTGCTTGCGTCAGCGCGTCATGCTTAGCGAGAGATGATGAGATGAATGCCGAAGCCGGCGAACAGCGCGCCGGCAAAGCCGTCGATCCACTTCGCGATGCGCTGATAGCCGCGGCGCATCGCCGGTAAGGCGAACAGGCTGGCAACAATAGTGAACCAGGCGAACGTCTCAACAACGATCAGCAGGAAGATCCCCCAGCGCGCGCCTGCGCCGACGCTGTCACCCACAAACAGCGAGAACACGGAGCCGAAATAGATAATCGCTTTCGGGTTTGCCAGGTTAGTCAGGAGCCCTTTTACAAAGCTGCGGCCGCCCGTTGCCAGCTCTACCTTTGGCTCTTCCGGTTTTTTCTCTTCTTTCTTCAGCGCCCCGCGCAGCATCTGGTAGCCCATCCAGCACAGGTACAGCCCGCCGCCAACCATAATGATATTATGCAGCCAGGCCATCTTCGCCAGGATCAGGTTCAGACCGAGCAGCGCGACCGCCGCCCAGACCATAACGCCCATGGTAATACCGAGCACGCCCATCATCGCTTCTTTGCGGGAGCGGCTGACGGCAGTTTGCGACACGAAGAAAAAGTCTGGGCCAGGGCTCATCAGCGCAACGATGTGCACTAACGCCACGGTGAGAAATAGCATTAACATAATTAGCTCGCGGGGAAATAATTCAGTGAGTCATCATCCTGGCACTTTTTCGCCCGTCTGACTACTCCTCATCATCACCATCGGCGTGAGAGCGGATAAGCGCCATAAACTCTTTACCGAAGCGCTCCAGCTTGCGCGTCCCCACGCCGTTAACGCTGAGCATTTCGCTGGCGCTGAGCGGCATCTGCTCGGCCATCTCAATCAGCGTCGCGTCGTTGAACACCACGTATGGCGGGATGTTCTCTTCGTCAGCGATAGCTTTACGCAGCTTGCGAAGCTTGGCAAACAGCTTGCGGTCATAGTTACCGCCGTAGGATTTCTGCATCACGCGCGGCTTGAGGGCGACCACGCGCGGCACGGCGAGCTTGAGCTCAACATCACCGCGCAGCACCGGACGCGCTGCTTCGGTCAGCTGTAGCGCGGAGTGTTGAGCAATGTTCTGCGTGGCAAAACCGAGGTGAATCAGCTGGCGAATAATGCTGACCCAGTGCTCGTGGCTCTGGTCTTTACCGATGCCGTAAACCGGCAGCTTGTCGTGCCCCATGTCGCGGATACGCTGGTTATTGGCACCGCGCAGTACTTCCACCACGTAGCCCATCCCGAAGCGTTGATTCACGCGGTAAATGGTCGAGAGCGCTTTGCGCGCGTCCATCAGGCCATCGTACTGCTTTGGCGGATCCAGGCAGATATCGCAGTTGCCGCACGGCTCCTGTCGCCCCTCACCAAAGTAGTTGAGCAGCACCAGACGGCGGCAGGTTTGCGCTTCAGCGAAGGCACCCATCGCGTTGAGCTTGTGGCGCTCAATGTCCTGGAGTTGTCCCTGCGGCTTCTCTTCCAGACAACGGCGCAGCCACGCCATATCGGCCGGATCGTAAAACAGCATCGCTTCCGCAGGCAGCCCGTCACGCCCGGCGCGGCCGGTCTCCTGATAGTAGGATTCGATATTGCGCGGAATGTCGAAATGCACCACAAAGCGCACGTTGGGCTTGTTGATGCCCATCCCGAACGCCACCGTCGCGACGACGATTTGCAGGTCGTCGCGCTGGAATTTCTCCTGCACGTCGGCGCGGATGTGGTTCTCCAGCCCGGCGTGATATGCGGCGGCGCTAAAGCCACGGTTTTGCAGACGCGCGGCGGTGTCTTCCACCTTCGCACGGCTGTTGCAGTAGATGATACCGGACTTGCCGCGCTGTTCCTGAACGTAGCGCAGGAGCTGGTCCAGCGGCTTGAATTTTTCCATCAGCATGTAGCGGATGTTCGGGCGGTCGAAGCTGCTGACCTGAATATACGGGTCGTTCAGCCCCAGCAGGCGAACGATATCCAGACGCGTGGTGTCGTCCGCCGTGGCGGTAAGCGCCATAAACGGCAGCTCGGGGAAGCGCTGACGCAGCTGGCCGAGGGCAGCGTATTCCGGACGGAAATCGTGTCCCCACTGGGAGATACAGTGCGCTTCATCCACCGCCAGCAGGACCGGGTTCCAGTGCGCGAGATGGTCGAGGAAGTTATCGAGCATCAGGCGCTCTGGCGCGATATACAGCAGGCGGATCTGCCCGGTGCGGCATCCGGCCATCACCTCTTGCTGCTGCTCGCGGGTTTGGGTCGAGTTCAGGCAGGCCGCCGCCACGCCGTTGGCGAGCAGCTGGTCAACCTGGTCTTTCATCAGGGAAATGAGAGGCGATACCACGACCGTCAGGCCGTTAAGCACCAGCGCGGGCACCTGATAACAGAGGGATTTACCGCCGCCGGTCGGCATCACCACCAGGCAATCGCGGCCTTCCAGCACGGTTTCAATGATGGTTTCCTGGCCGGGGCGGAACTGCTGGTAGCCAAAGGTTTCATGCAAAACCTGTTTAGCCAGCGACTCCTGATTCAATACTTCCGCCTGCGCCACGTTAACCCCATTTGCGAAAAATAAAACAGGCGCTATTTTCAGCGCCTGAGAGAGAAACTTCAACGTTTAACGCAAAAACATTCGAGCAACCTAGAGAATATCGTTCAGCATTACGCCCACGCCAACGCGAGTCTGATTGAAGTTGTAGTCGATCAGCGACTCGCCGTAGCCGCTATACACCTGGGTATAGAGACGCACGTGCTTCGTCACCGGGTAGCTCAGACCGAGCTCCGCACCGCCGTAGCCGGTGTTCCAGTTGTACTGGCCTTTCGCGCTCAGCACGGCATCACCAAGCTGGTAGCCGACCTTGAGCTGGTAGTAGCCCATATATTTGGTGATATCCGGGTTGTCATCGGTGCTGCCGAGCACATACCACGGCTTCACTTCCACCATCCAGTTACCGTTCTGCGCCATCAGGCGCGTATAGGCGCGGTTCCAGCTACGGGAGGTTGGGTCGGAACGTCCGTTAGAATCATGGTTAAAGCCCACTTCGACGTCGCGCAGCGTCCAGCCAGCAAATTCATAGTCCGTTGCGAAGCCGAGGAAAAGCTGCGGCTCATAGTTGGTTTCACGGAACGGTGAAGATTCGCCGCTGTTGGAGAGCTGCCACCAGGATTTCTGCGTATAAGACGCGCCGAGCACCGAGTTTGGCCCCAGAATACCGCGCCAGAACGGGAACGCGAGGCTAAGCTGGAACTTCACCTCATCCTTACGCGCATTATCAGACCAGTTATAGGAGCTTATCGCTTCTTTGTTGAGATCGCTGGTTTGGGTATAAATCACGTAGTTCGTGTCATACGGGTAGAGCGTGAACGGATTGTCATGCTCCTGCAGCATATTGGCGATAATGCTGCCCTTAACGGCAGGTTTATCATGGACTTCTTTAATCGTCGCTTCCTGCGCATATGCTGTGAGGGGCAGCGCAACCGCCGCCAGTAACCAGGCCAGATACGTCCGCATCGGTGGTGTTCTCCTGCAAAGAGTAAAATTACCTGAATAGTTATGAGGCGAACATTCTACAGACTTCTGCGATAACTGCTGCATCCTCGTTTCTGAAAGTGGAATTCCTTATTGCTGAAGCATAAAATCAACATTTCATTAACAATAAGGATGTAATGTCTCATGTCAGCCATGCTTACCGCCGAAGAAGTGTTAAAACTCGTGGGCGAGATTTTTGTTTACCATATGCCGTTTAACCGTGCACTGGGTCTTGAGCTGGAGCGTTACGAGAAAGAGTTTGCCCAGCTGAGTTTCAACAACCAGCCGATGATGGTGGGTAACTGGGCGCAAAGTATTCTGCACGGCGGGGTGATTGCCTCCGCGCTGGACGTGGCGGCAGGCCTGGTCTGCGTGGGCAGTACGCTGACGCGCCATGACACCATCAACGAAGATGAACTCCGCCAGCGTCTGGCGCGCATGGGCACCATTGATTTACGCGTCGACTATCTTCGCCCGGGGCGCGGAAACCGCTTTACCTGCACCAGCAGCCTGCTTCGTGCCGGGAATAAAGTTGCCGTTGCCCGCGTTGAGCTGCATAACGAGGAGCAGGTTTATATCGCCAGCGCAACCGCCACTTATATGGTGGGTTGAGGCGGCAAATTCGGGTAAAATTGATTCACTTTTTTGTCATGGATTTTCCCGATGGATGCTAAACAGACGCGGCAGGGCGTTTTACTCGCCCTTGCCGCTTATTTTATTTGGGGTATCGCCCCGGCGTACTTCAAATTTATCGCCTATGTTCCGGCCGACGAGATCCTCACTCACCGCGTCATCTGGTCGTTCTTCTTCATGATCGCGCTGATGAGCATCAGCCGTCAGTGGTCCGGCGTTAAAACGCTGCTGCAAACCCCTAAAAAGGTCTTCCTGCTGGCGCTTTCTGCGGTGCTGATCGGCGGCAACTGGCTGCTGTTTATCTGGGCGGTGAATAACCACCACATGCTCGAAGCGAGCCTGGGGTACTTCATTAACCCGCTGGTGAATATCGTGCTGGGGATGATTTTCCTCGGCGAACGCTTCCGCCGGATGCAGTGGGTGGCGGTGATTCTGGCCTTCTGCGGCGTACTGGTGCAGCTGTGGACGTTTGGCTCGCTGCCGGTTATCGCCCTCGGTCTGGCGTTCAGCTTTGCTTTTTACGGCCTGGTACGTAAGAAAATCGCGGTGGAAGCGCAAACCGGGATGCTGTTTGAAACCCTGTGGCTGCTGCCGGTGGCGGCGATCTATCTGTTCGGTATCGCCGACAGCGCCACCAGCCATATGGGCAGCAACCCGTGGTCGCTGAACCTGATGCTGATGGCGGCGGGCGTAGTGACCACCATTCCGCTGCTGTGCTTCACCGGTGCGGCAACGCGCCTGCGCCTCTCCACGCTGGGCTTCTTCCAGTACATTGGCCCGACGCTGATGTTCCTGCTGGCGGTGGTGTTTTACGGCGAAGTGCCGGGTGCGGATAAGATGGTGACCTTCGCCTTTATCTGGGTGGCGCTGGCGATTTTCGTCGCCGATGCGATTTATACCCAGCGCAGAACCCGCAGAGGAATGTAGGTGTTTTGTAGGGCGGGTAAGCGCAGCGCCACCCGCCAGATTTTACAGCCAGTTGCGACGCTTAAAGTACAGATACGGTGCCAGCCCGGCGAGGATCATAAAGATAATCGCCCCCGGGTAGCCAAAGCTCCACTTCAGCTCCGGCATAAACTCGAAGTTCATCCCGTAGCTGGACGCCACCAGCGTCGGCGGCAGGAACACCACGGACACTACCGAGAAGATCTTGATGATGCGGTTCTGCTCGATGTTGATAAAGCCCATCGCCGCCTGCATCAGGAAGTTCACCTTCTGGAACAGAGATTCGTTGTGCGGCAGCAGAGATTCGATATCGCGTAAGATCTCACGCGCCTGCTCCAGCTGACCGCCCGGCAGACGCGCCTTGCGCACCAGGAAGTTCAGCGCGCGCTGGGTATCCATCAGACACAAACGCACCTTCCAGCCGATATCTTCCAGCTCTGCCAGCGTCGAAAGCGCTTCGTCGTACTCATCCCCCTGATGGCCTTCCATGATCACGCGGCTCAGCTTTTCCAGATCGCTGTAGATGTTTTCAATTTCATCCGCCAGCTGTTCAATTTTAGTCTCGAACAGATCGAGCAGCAGCTCGTAAGCGTTGCCGTCCACCATCGCCTGGCTGCGGGCGCGCATGCGGTAGAGACGGAATGCCGGCAGTTCGCGTTCACGCAGAGTAAACAGACGACCGTCGCGAATGGTAAACGCCACGGTGGAGTTGCCCGCGTGATCTTCCGCATCTTCAAAGAAGAAGAAGGAGTGAATGTGCAGGCCGTCTTCATCTTCAAAGAAACGCGCGGAGGCTTCGATGTCTTCCAGTTCCGGGCGGGTTGCCAGGCTTTGCCCCAGCTCAGATTGTACGCGAAGGCGTTCATCGTCGTCCGGCTCGACCAGATCCACCCATACGGCATCAATGAGGGGCTGTGACTCTTCGGCTTCAAGCCGAGTCAGTCGGTTATTTTCGAGTTGAAATGCGCTCAACATGACCGGGACTCCCAATGCAAAAAATATCGGACAGTTCGGTGGGCACACAGAAACAAATTGGGTTTCAGACCATTAAACAGCCTGACTCAGCGCGACGGGAATAATGTAGTCGCTGACAACCACTAAGGCCATCAGCATTGAGGAGATAGCCTTAGGAGTTGTTCCTGGATGACAGGGAATTGAGCCAGTATCTACTGGGTGTGTCCAAGGCGAATGTCCTCTTAGCGTAATCGTGCGCGCATGTTACGCCAGCAGTAACTGTGGCGTCAACACGCAACGGAACGCTGAAGGGCATTAATTGACCTTCACTGTATAAGGCTAGCAGATTATTACAAAATAATGATATTTTTCTGAATGTTAGACTGTTTCCAGCTTCGCGTAGGCCGCCACCAGCCATTTGATCCCCTGCCCCTGGAACGCCACCTGCAGGCGGCTGTGCTCGCCGCTGCCTTCCAGATTCACAATGGTGCCTTCGCCAAACTTAGAATGGCGCACACGCTGGCCCAGCTTGTAGCCGGTGTCGGTTTCAGAGATCGGCGAGCCCATGCGCGGATGGCTAACCGGACGGCTGATGCTGGCGCGCAGACGCACCTCTTCCACGCACTCTTCCGGCAGTTCGCCGATGAAGCGCGACGGTCGGTGATAGACCTCTTTGCCGTACAGGCGGCGGGTTTCAGCGTAGGTTAGCGTCAGCTTCTGCATCGCTCGCGTCACGCCCACGTAAGCCAGACGACGTTCTTCTTCCAGACGCCCGCCTTCATCGAGCGACATCTGGCTTGGGAACATGCCCTCTTCCATGCCGACGATAAACACCTGCGGGAACTCCAGACCTTTGGCGGAGTGCAGGGTCATCAGTTGAACCGCGTCCTGCCAGGTGTCCGCCTGCCCTTCACCCGCTTCCAGCGCGGCGTGAGAGAGGAATGCCTGCAGCGGCATCAGGTCTTCGTCTTCTTCGTTGTAGCTGAACTGGCGCGTTGCCGTGACCAGTTCCTCTAAGTTCTCTATACGGGTCTGCCCCTTTTCGCCTTTTTCCTGCTCGTACATGGTACGCAGCCCGGAGTCTTTAATCACCCGGTCTGTCTGCACGTGCAGCGGCATGTCGGCGGTTTCCTGCGCCAGGGCATCAATTAATTCCAGGAAGCGCTGGAGCGCGCTGGCCGCACGTCCGGCGAGGGCTTTTTCCTGCAGCAGCTCGCGGCACGCCTGCCACAGCGTCAACTGGCGATCGCGCGAGGCCTGACGCACCACGTCCAGCGTACGGTCGCCAATCCCGCGGGTCGGCGTGTTCACCACGCGCTCAAACGCCGCGTCGTCGTTGCGGTTGGCGATCAGGCGCAGATACGAAAGCGCATCTTTGATCTCCTGACGTTCGAAGAATCGCATGCCGCCGTAAATGCGGTACGGCATGCTCACCTGCAGCAGCGCCTCTTCCAGCACGCGCGACTGGGCGTTACTGCGGTAGAGAATGGCGCACTGCTCCAGCGCGCCGCCGTTGTCCTGCCAGGTTTTGATGCGGTTCACCACGAAGCGGGCTTCGTCGAGCTCGTTGAAGGCGCAGTAAATCGAAATCGGTTCGCCGTCGACGCCGTCGGTCCACAGCTTTTTGCCCAGACGCCCGTTGTTGTTCTCAATCAGGGCGTTGGCCGCGCTCAGGATGTTGCTGGTTGAGCGATAGTTCTGCTCCAGACGGATGGTTTGCGCGCCGGGAAAATCGTTGAGGAAGCGCTGGATGTTCTCCACCTGCGCGCCGCGCCAGCCGTAGATCGACTGGTCGTCATCGCCCACGATCATCACCTTGCCGGTATCTCCGGCCAGCAGGCGGATCCACGCGTACTGGATGTTGTTGGTATCCTGGAATTCGTCCACCAGGATGTTGGTGAAGCGTTCGCGGTAGTGTTGCAGGATATGCGGTTTGTTGAGCCACAGCTCGTGGGCGCGCAGCAGCAGCTCGGCGAAATCCACCAGGCCGGCGCGGTCGCACGCTTCCTGATAGGCCTTATAGACGTTCTGCCAGGTCTGCTCGACCGGGTTACCGAAGCTCTGAATGTGGTGCGGGCGCAGACCTTCGTCTTTCTGACCGTTGATGTACCACATCGCCTGACGCGGCGGCCACTGCTTCTCGTCGAGGTTCATCGCCTTGATCAGGCGCTTCAGCAGACGGAGCTGATCTTCGCTGTCGAGGATCTGGAAATCCTGCGGCAGGTTAGCGTCCATATGGTGCGCGCGCAGCAGACGGTGCGCCAGGCCGTGGAAGGTGCCAACCCACATGCCGCCCTGGCTGGTGCCCATCAGCTGGGCGATACGGTGACGCATCTCCGCCGCCGCCTTGTTGGTAAACGTCACGGCCATAATCGAGTACGGTGAGCAGTTTTCCACGCTCTGCAGCCAGGCGATACGGTGAACCAGCACGCGTGTCTTACCACTCCCCGCCCCAGCCAGAACCAGCAGGTTGGTGCGCGAGGCGGCAACCGCGTCACGCTGTTTGTCATTAAGGCTGTCGAGCAGGTAAGAAACGTCCATTGGCACCGTCACGTCATGTCGGGCAGGCAAATGTTTCCACTCGCCAAAACCCTGTTAATTTATACAGAACAATTGATGATTATATCAGCGTCGTGAGGGATGCCAACCGCGAAATTTCCACGTGCGGCAGAAGACGGCTGTCTGTTGCGGTCATCAGCTCCGCATTTTCTGGCTTGATCCAGCAGGCCTGCATGCCGCAGCGGATGGCACCGGCCACGTCGGTGGTCAGGTCATCGCCCACGTGCAGGATCTCACCCAGCGGCAGGTTAAGCTTCTCCGCTGCCAGATGGTACATGTCGCTGAACGGCTTCGAGCGCCCGTGCGGGCCCGCGCGCAGCACAAACTCAAAGTAATCCCCGAGGCCAAACAGTTCGGGCTGGGCGTTGCCGTTGGTGATGGCCACCAGCGGCCACTTTTCGGCAAGCTTCGCCAGCGTGTCGTGGGTTTCCTGCGGCACGTCGATACGGCTGCGCCATTTGGCGAAGTTTTCCATTGCCGCTTCGGCACCGACGGCGGCATCCTGTGCGCTCAGACCCGCGTTCAGCATCGCCTGCTCAACCGCGCGACGACGCCATTCGGTCACGTCGTGGTAAATGTCTGGCTCGGTCTCCCGCAGGGACTGACGCAGCTTCTGGAAGTCCTTGTTCTGCATCGCCTTCAGCGCGGGATGGTAGTTCTGCACAAACGCCAGCGACTCCTGCTCGGTACGCAGGATCACCTCGCGGTTGTCATAAAGGGTGTCATCAAGGTCAAACGTCAGGGCTGAGATCTGACCGAGTGGGCGGTAAAAACGCATTATTTCCCCCGTTTGGCGCGTGGATGCGCCGCGTCATACACCGAGGCAAGGTGTTGGAAGTCTAAGTGGGTATAGATTTGAGTGGTCGACAGATTCGCGTGGCCAAGCAGTTCCTGTACGCCGCGCAGATCGCCGCTCGATTCCAGCATGTGTGTCGCAAAGGAGTGGCGCAGCTTGTGGGGATGCACGTGGCTGTTCAGCCCCTGCTTGATGCCCCACTCCGCAAAGCGCTTCTGCACGTTACGCGCGGAGATCCGCTTGCCGAGCTTTGATAAAAACAGCGCATCCTCTTCCGCGCCAAACAGGCCGCGCAGATCCAGCCAGTGCTCAATCCAGGAGACGGCGTTGCGGCCAATCGGCAGGCGGCGCTCTTTGCTGCCCTTGCCCATCACCCACACTTCGCCGGATTCCAGATCGAGATGCTTTAAGTCGAGGTTCACCAGTTCGGAGAGACGCAGGCCCGCGCCGTACATCACCTCCAGCATCGCGCGGTCGCGCACGGCGAGCGGATCGTTTAGATCGATATCCAGCAGGCGGTTTACGTCGTCGACGTCGATATTTTTCGGCAGATGGCGCGGGGCTTTTGGCGTGGCGATCCCTTTTGCCGGGTTAGCTTTCAGCTTGCCCTGGCTGACCAGCCAGTCGAAGAAGCTGCGCAGCGCAGAGAGCCGGAGCGCAAGGCTCGCCGGGCTAAGATTTTTTTTACGGCTACGCACGACGAACCCGCGTACCGTGGCGGCGTCACATTGTTGCCAGCTTTTCAGGCCGATTTCTTCGGCAATCTGCATGATGGCATCAAGCTGACGCTGATAGTTGAGCAGCGTGATGGGGCTGAGCTGACGCTCAACGCCCAGATAGCGCAGAAACCGCGAGACGTCAGTGGCGAGCAGTCCGTCCGTCATACGCGTTCAATCCAGCGCTCCAGCAGCTCGGGCAGCATCAGGGCGATCTCCTGCAGCAGGTGCGTGGCTTGCCCCTGCTCATAGTGGTGCGCGTCGCGGCTGGTAAATAATATGACCCCCAGGTCGCCATCGCGTCCCATCAGCGACATCGCCACCGAGCCAATCGCTTTGGCTTCCGGCAGCACTACCAGCAGCTCAGGTCCGTTCAGCGGCCCCAGATAGTGATGCTCATGACCCAGGCGCTGAATGCGCAGCGGTTCAAACGCCTGACGGCTCAGTGCCAGATGGGTAAATCCCGACGGCGCGCCGATGCGCCAGCGGTCAGGGAACAGACGAATCGTTGCGCCCGCTAGCCCCAGCTCGCGCGCCCAGCGGTGGAAGCGGCTGAGAAACTCTTCAAGGCTGTGCGCCGAGGCCAGACGCGCCTGCAGGTGCAGAAGGCGATAGAACAGGCTTTCGTTGGTGCTGGCCTGCTCCATCAGCAGCGTCATGTTCTCTTCGAGTTGGTTGATGTGGTTACGCGCGCGCGCCATGTGCCACTCGACCAGCGACACGGTCCCGCGAACCGGATGCGGCACGCGCATTCGTTCGACGACGCGTGCATTGCGAATAAAAAACTCAGGATTGTTCAGCAGATAATCAACAACAGCGCTGTCGTCCAGTTCCGTCACTGTTTCCTGCAGTTCTTCCCCTGGTTGTTTCATAGATGGATAAACCCGTCATAAACATGTGTCGCCGGGCCAGTCATGTACAGTGGATGACCCGCTCCTTTCCAGGCGATATCAAGACGCCCGCCCGGTAATTCCACGCGAACCTCTTCAGCCAGTAACCCCTGGGAGATACCGACGGCCACCGCCGCACAGGCGCCGCTTCCGCAGGCCTGGGTTTCGCCCGCGCCGCGCTCGTAAACCCGCAGACGGATGTGTTCACGCTTCACCACCTGCATAAAGCCGATGTTCGCCCGCTCCGGGAACCGCTCGTGGCTCTCCAGCACCGGACCGAGCGTTTCGACCGCCGCGGTTTCCACGTCATCCACCTGAATCACGCAGTGCGGGTTACCCATTGAGACGACGCCGCACAATACTGTCTGCTCGGCCGCACGCATAATATAGGTCTTTTCCACTTTGTTTGCGCGAAACGGCACGGCGGAAGGCTCGAAGTTAGGCTCGCCCATATTGACGCGCACCAGCTCATCGTCGGTAACGCTGAGCACCATACGACCGTTGGCGGTACTGACGCGGATATCGCGCTTGTTGGTGAGCCCTTTCAGGCGGACAAAGCGGGCAAAACAGCGCGCGCCATTGCCGCACTGGTTAACCTCACTTCCATCAGCATTGAAAATACGGTAGTGGAAATCGAGGTCAGGATCGTAGGGCGGCTCAACCACCAGCAGCTGATCGAACCCCACGCCCACATGCCGATCCGCCAGGCGGCGGATCAGTTCCGGGGAGAAAAACACATTCTGCGTTACCGCGTCGACGACCATAAAATCGTTGCCAAGGCCATGCATTTTAGAGAACTGCATCATTTGCTCCATTGCGCGGGTACAGAACGTTGTCGTCAGAGGTTAACCTGAGTCGGACCGCCGTTATCGCCACGATCGTTAGTCTTTGGCGTGGAAGACTCGATGCCGCTGTTAACCGGTTTTGTCGGCGGCGGCGCGGTTTTATCCGCAGGCGGGAAGTACAGTGGTCCCTTCAGTCCGCAGCCGGTCAGGCTAAACAGCGTGATGAGAACGGCAAGCGTTCGGAAAGCGTTTTTCATTATAAAGTTGCCCGTAAGTTCAAATCTGTTTCTATCATCGCAGGAGAAGACACAAAAGCAAGAGTTTGCCGCTTTCCTGCAACGGGAATTATTTAGCGTTATACTGCCGCCATCACGAAAAACAGGAACAAAACCATGAACGACAGTGAATTCCATCGCCTTGCCGACACCCTGTGGATGACCATCGAAGAACGTATCGACGACTGGGACGGCGACAGCGATATCGATTGTGAAATCAACGGTGGCATTCTGACCCTGAGCTTCGAAAACGGCAGCAAAATTATTATTAACCGTCAGGAGCCGCTTCACCAGGTGTGGCTGGCGGCCAAACAGGGCGGCTATCACTTTGATTTGAAGGGTGACGAGTGGGTTTGCGATCGCAGCGGCGAAACGTTCTGGGATCTGCTGGAACAGGCGGCGACCGCGCAGGCGGGCGAGGACGTGCGTTTCAGGTAGTTTTGTTGCCCGGTGGCGGCTGCGCCTTACCGGGCGAAAAGCCTCAGGAAAAATACTGCTGCAACAGCGGTGCAGTATCCTGATTAGCAGGCGCCGCAGGGGTAATCGCCTGCGTACGGAACGGGATCACCTGCGCTCGGCCATCCACATTCACAATCTGGTAGAACTGCGGCAGATTGAAGTTGATAAAGCTGGAACCGTAGGTGAAACGGTCATGCGAGGAAGAGTAGAAGCGGCTGACGTCGCGCACCAGCTCCTCTTTGCTGCCTTCACAGTGGTGATACACCTCGGCGCGGTTGGTCTCATCCAGAATGTAGATGTTGAACCCGGCATCGTCGCCCGACTCTTCAAAGAAGAACTGAATAATCCCTTCACTGGCAAAGCCATCCACCACCTGCGGCAGCTTGACGTGGTTGGTTTCCACCTGAACTGAGAGGCCGTGCAGCTTGTTGTGTGAAATCGCGCCGTAGAACTCGATAGCGTTTTCCAGCTTCTGCACCGACACGTTCAGACGCTCGAAGAACAGGCCCCACGTCTGCCCGGAGACGCGCAGCGCTTTAAAGCGCCCGGTTTCCTGGCGGGTGCTGGAGAGACGCAGTTCGATGCATTCAGACACCAGCTGCTGCACGCGGGTACGAATTAAACCGCGAAGGTGCTGGCTGTAGCAGAACACTTCGACGCTGTCCGGCGGCGCGGCGTCCTGGTGCATCTTGCCGAGAATGGTTTTCAGCGCTTCAATCATCGCCTGCTCGCCGTTGAAGTGCAGGGTACGCACTTCGTTCCACGAGTTGCGGTACAGCAGGTCTACGCTGCCCACCAGGCAGTTTTGCTGCTCGCCAAAGCTGAAGACGTCCAGCTTGCGGAAGTCAAAATGGACCACCTGATTGCGGAAGGCCGCCGTCGGGTCGTACTCCAGGTTAACGATGATTGCCAGGTGACGGATCTCGCACGGGCTGTAGAGCGCTTTTGGTGTTGGGGCAGGCAGACGCAGCGGGAAGTGGTGCGAGACATCCGCCACCATCTCCTGCAGCTTGGCTAAATCGACAACCTCATTGCCTTTGATAAACAGGCGCGTGCGCGAGGTCAGCAGGCCGTTAAACCAGGCCCACGCCACCAGCTTGTTCAGATAGCGGTTATATTCCAGCGGCTGATGGCTGATAATCGAATCCATGCTTGGCGCACGGTTGTACAGATACCACCCGGTGCGGTTTGCGCGGCCCGGCGGCACATAGATAAAGGTCAGGTTTGGTTCAGACAGGTCAGGCGAAATCTGCGGGTTAACCAGGGTCACTTTGCCCGGCAGCGCTTCAAACGCGGCGTACAGCTTACGGGTTAACACCCCGATATCCTGCGGGCTGGCGGAGACGCTAAGGTTATTACGGCGCGCAAAGCGGATCAGGTTACGGTAGCTTTGCATCATCGCGTCGAGCAGTTCGTTGTGCGCTTCACGCACCTGATCGATCTTCCAGTTGGCGCGGTTATCAAGCATGGACAGACGCGCTTCGTCCCATCCCCACTCTTTCACAAGCTGACTGACCACTTCACGACGCCAGCCCACGCAGGCGCGCTCACGGCTCAGCTTTTCACAGACCTTGAGATAGAAACATCGACGCACCAGGTCAAGACGCGTGTCGTCATCAATGGCTTTCAGGTATTCGGTAACGCGCTCCAGCATCATGCAGTAGGCGTCGAGCCCGTAGGAGACAATTTCGCCATCGTGCAGGCGCTGCTTGATATCTTTCGCCAGCAGGCGGGGCGTAGGGTATTCCCACGAGTAGGCTTCCAGCAGCAGGGTTTTCAGCACCGCTTTGTACGGTGAATCAATGCTCTTGTAGAGCTGCCAGAGGCTTGCGCCAAAGTACTCTTCGGCGGACAGGGAGCTGAGGCCGCCCAGGTCCAGCCATTCGTTTGGCGTCAGTACGCCCTGCGCGTAAAGCGACATGACGTAGTCGTCGTAATGCTCTTCTTCTTCGCACGGGACCATATTCCACAGAATACGCTTCCCGGCCAGACGAACGGCAGTACGGTAAAATTCATCCAGCAACAGGATGTGCTGAGTCGAGCCGCAGTCCTCACCACCCAGACTGCCGCTTTCATTATGGCGGAAACGGTTTTCATCAATCAGGAAGAAGCTCACTTCCACGCCAAGCGAGGCCGCCCAGCTTTCCAGCAGGCTGCATTTACGCTGCAGCAGCTGGCGCTCTTCGTTATCGAGCCAGGATTGATGGCAGACCCAGATATCCAGGTCCGAAGAACAGCTCTGCCCTACCGATGAGGTGCTCCCCATCGAGTAAACGCCGGTAATCGGCAGTTCACCTTTCGGAGAAACCTGAGGCGGCATGCCGCGGTAGAGTTCCAGCTCGTTCAAATAATGCTGTTGGGTTTCATCAGGCGTGAAGAGGCAAATGCCCTGGGGAACGTTACCATCAAGGTAGCCAGGCATCAGCGGGTGGTGATAGTGCAATAATGTCGGCAGCAGACTGTATACCTGCTGGAAAGCAGGGCCCATGGCAGCAAGCGCGCGATCCACACGCAGTTGATTTATGGCATCCAGTCTCTGTTTCAGAGTCTCAATATAGAGGTACAAGACGTATCGCCTGATGTTTCCGGGTGTCGTAAGCTATTCAAAACACGAATAACAGCGAGCCCGCAGTATTTCAAAAAGATAACCGTTACCCTTTTTTCGCCCTTGTCATTATGGTGGTACCGACGAAAAAATGGTCTAAAACGTGATCAATTTAACACCTTGCCGGTTGACCGTAAAGAAAGATGCGCTACATACAAGTGTAGCACCGTTCTGTACGTGTAAATTCCTGAATACGGCTATGGCTGACGAATACGCCGCCTTGTCCCTCTCACGCTTCATCAACCGTAAAACTGCCATCCCAGAGTCAACAATGTTAGGATGGTTAGCGATTGATAATGACGGTAACAAGCATGTTAGACAATGTTTTGAGAATTGCCACACGCCAAAGCCCTCTCGCGCTCTGGCAGGCACATTATGTTAAGCAGCGCCTTGAAGCCTGCCACAGTGGATTGCGCGTCGAGCTGGTGCCGATGGTCACGCGCGGTGACGTGATTCTGGATACGCCGCTGGCGAAAGTGGGCGGCAAGGGCCTGTTTGTCAAAGAGCTGGAACTGGCATTGCTTGAGAACCGCGCCGATATCGCCGTACATTCGATGAAAGACGTGCCCGTCGAGTTCCCGGAAGGGCTGGGGCTGGTGACCATCTGCGAGCGCGAAGATCCGCGTGACGCGTTTGTCTCGAACCACTATGACTCGCTCGACGCGCTGCCGGCGGGTAGCGTGGTTGGCACGTCCAGTTTACGCCGTCAGTGTCAGCTGGCGGAGCGTCGTCCTGACCTTATCATCCGCTCGCTGCGCGGTAACGTTGGCACGCGTCTGGGCAAGCTGGATAACGGCGATTACGATGCCATTATTCTTGCGGTTGCAGGCCTGAAGCGCCTGGGGCTGGAGGAACGCATTCGCGTGGCGTTGCCACCAGAGCTGTCGCTGCCGGCCGTCGGACAGGGCGCCGTCGGCATTGAGTGCCGTCTGGACGATGCGCGCACCCGCGAGCTGCTCGCTCCGCTGAACCATGACGAGACCGCAACCCGCGTAAAAGCCGAGCGGGCGATGAATACTCGCCTCGAAGGCGGGTGTCAGGTGCCGATTGGCAGCTATGCTGAATTAACAGACGGTGAACTGTGGCTGCGCGCGCTGGTGGGCGCGCCGGACGGTTCACAGATGGTGCGCGGCGAACGTCGCGGCAAGCCGCAGGATGCCGAAGCGCTTGGCGTGTCGCTGGCGGAAGAGCTGCTGAATAACGGCGCGCGTGAAATTCTGGCCGAGGTCTATAACGGAGAACCCCCTGCATGAGTATTCTTGTCACCCGCCCTTCTCCCGCAGGAGAGCAGTTAGTGAGCCGTCTGCGCGCACTGGGGCAGGTGGCCTGGAGTTTTCCGCTCATTGAATTCTCCCCCGGTCGGGAGCTCTCTGCGCTCGCCGACCAGATGAATACCCTGCAGGAAGGCGACCTGCTGTTTGCGCTATCGCAGCATGCCGTGGAATTTGCCCATGCGCAGCTGCTACAGGCGGGGACACGCTGGCCGACCGCTCCGCGCTATTTCGCTATCGGCAGAACCACCGCGCTGGCCTTACATACCGTGAGTGGAACAGACGTTCGCTACCCGTTGGATCGGGAAATCAGTGAAGTCTTGCTACAATTACCTGAATTACAAACTATTGCCGGAAAGCGCGCGCTCATTTTGCGCGGCAACGGTGGCCGCGAACTGCTGGGTGAAACGCTGCGGGAACGCGGGGCTGACGTCACGTTTGTTGAGTGCTACCAGCGCTGTGCGAAACACTACGACGGTGCTGAAGAGGCGATGCGCTGGCACGCGCGCGGTATTAATACGCTGGTGGTCACCAGCGGTGAAATGTTACAACAGCTTTGGTCGCTGATACCGCGTTGGTATCGCGAAAACTGGTTACTCCGCTGTCGGCTTCTGGTCGTCAGTGAGCGTCTGGCGAACCTCGCCCGGGAACTGGGCTGGCAGGATATTCGGATCGCTGATAACGCCGACAACGATGCGCTGCTGCGCGCATTACAATAACTCTCAAATGGGAAGCCATAATGACGGAACACGAAAAATCCTCCGCCGTGGTTGAAGAGACCAGGGAGACTGTGGAGACAACGCCACAGCCAGAGACGACTGAGAAAACCGCTGAGAAGAAAAACGGCAGCAATAAAACCAGCCTCGCGCTGAGCGCGATTGCCATCGCCATTGCGCTGGCAGCAGGCGTCGGCCTGTATGGTCTGGTAAAGCAACAGAGTGCTAACCAGACGGCCACCAGCGATACGCTGGTCAATCAGCTTACCTCCCTGCAAAAAGC
This sequence comes from Enterobacter cloacae complex sp. I3, assembly GCF_014896175.1. NCBI lineage: Bacteria > Pseudomonadati > Pseudomonadota > Gammaproteobacteria > Enterobacterales > Enterobacteriaceae > Enterobacter > Enterobacter cloacae complex sp. I3. The sequence goes on along the minus strand of NZ_JADBQZ010000023.1, from coordinate 37,144 downwards.
GCAGGAAACGCAGAAAACCGAGCTGGAAGCGGTGATTAAGCAGCAGGCCGCCGCGCTTGCCGAGGCGAACAGCAAACAGGAAGAGCTGACCAAACAGCTGGGCGAAGTACAACAGAAAGTCGCCACGATCTCCGGCACCGATGCCAAAACCTGGCTGCTCTCGCAGGCCGATTTCCTCGTCAAACTCGCCGGGCGTAAGCTGTGGAGCGATCAGGACGTGACCACCGCCGCCGCGCTGCTGAAAAGCGCCGATGCGAGCCTGGCCGACATGAACGATCCGAGCCTCATTACCGCGCGCCGTGCGATTACCGAAGATATCGCCAGCCTCTCCGCCGTTTCACAGGTGGATTACGACGGCATTATCCTCAAGGTGAACCAGCTTTCGAATCAAATAGATAACCTGCAGCTGGCGGATAACAATGACGACGACTCCCCGATGGACTCTGACGGTACCGAGCTGTCCAGCTCCCTGAGCGAATGGCGCATAAACCTGCAGAAAAGCTGGCAGAACTTTATGGACAGCTTCATCACCATCCGCCGTCGCGATGAAACCGCCGTACCGCTGTTAGCGCCGAATCAGGATATCTATCTGCGCGAAAACATCCGTTCCCGCCTGCTGGTCGCGGCGCAGGCCGTGCCGCGCCATCAGGAAGAAACGTACAAACAGGCGCTGGATAACGTCTCGACGTGGGTACGCGCCTACTACAACACCGATGATGCAACGACCACCGCCTTCCTCGAAGATATCGACAAGCTGAGCCAGCAGAACATCACCATGAACGTGCCGGATAAACTGGCCAGCCAGCCGATTCTGGAGAAGCTGATGCAGACGCGCGTGCGTAACCTGCTGGCGCAGCCGGGCGTTCCGGCCGGGCAGACCGGCACAGCGGCGGCACCAGCGCCTGAAAGCGCGCCACAGGGAGAGTAATGATGCTAAAAGTCCTTTTACTCTTCATCCTGCTGATCGCCGGGATCGTCCTGGGCCCGATGCTTGCGGGTCATCAGGGATACGTCCTGATCCAGACCGATAACTACAACATTGAAACCAGCGTAACGGGTCTGGCGATCGTTCTGATCCTCGGCGTCGTGGTCCTGCTTGCCGTTGAATGGATCCTGCGCCGTATTTTCCGCACCGGTGCCCATACCCGCGGCTGGTTCGTTGGCCGTAAGCGTCGCCGCGCCCGTAAGCAAACGGAACAGGCACTGCTAAAGCTGGCCGAAGGCGATTACCAGCAGGTTGAAAAGCTGATGTCGAAAAACGCCGACCACGCTGAACAGCCGGTGGTGAACTATCTTCTGGCCGCCGAAGCGGCGCAGCAGCGCGGTGATGAAGCCCGCGCTAACCAGCATCTGGAACGCGCGTCAGAACTGGCGTCTGGCGACCCGATCCCAGTGGAAATTACCCGCGTCCGCCTGCAGCTCGCGCGCAATGAGAACCACGCGGCGCGCCACGGCATTGACCGTCTGCTGGAAATCGCACCGCGTCATCCGGAAGTCCTGCGCCTTGCGGAGCAGGCCTATATTCGTACCGGAGCGTGGGGCTCGTTGCTGGACATCATTCCGTCGATGGCGAAGGCCGAGGTGGGTGATGATGAACATCGTGATGAACTTCAGCGTCTGGCATGGATTGGCCTGATGGATCAGGCGCGCGCCGACCTGGGCAGCGAAGGCCTGAAAACCTGGTGGAAGAATCAGAGCCGGAAAACGCGCCAGCAGGTCCCCCTGCAGGTGGCCATGGCGGAACATCTTATTGAATGTGACGATCATGACACTGCCCAGGAGATCCTTCTTGACGGCCTGAAGCGCCAGTACGACGATCGCCTGGTCATGGTGATCCCGCGCCTGAAAACCAATAACCCTGAGCAGGTCGAAAAAGTGCTGCGCCAGCAGATCAAAACCGTCGGTGATCGTCCGCTGCTGTGGAGTACCCTGGGCCAGTCGCTGATGAAGCACGGCGAATGGCAAGAGGCGAGCCTGGCCTTCCGTGCGGCACTGAAACAGCGTCCGGACGCGTTTGACTACGCGTGGCTTGCCGATACGCTGGACAAACAGCATAAGCCAGAAGAGGCGGCCGCCATGCGGCGCGATGGGCTATTGCTGACGCTGCAAAATAACGGTAACCCGCAATAAATAAAAAAGGAGGCCAGACGGCCTCCTTTTTTTATCGCCTTTCTCCTGCTACATTCTTTACACCCACATCTGCAAACGAACCCGCCAATGTAACGAAGTCTTTTCATTAACCTTTTTTCACACACGCGCACTTTCTGCTGCGTGGATTAAATCGTTTTTGAAAGGAAATCTTCATGAACTCGCTTTTGTATGCGCTTATTGAAGCGCTGCGCTGCCACCGCTGGCTGCGCCTGCTTGCCTGTGCTTTTATCTTTTCTTCGCTGGGAAATGGTCTAACCCAGGTCGTGGTCTTTGGTTTACTGTTAGCGTGGTCGGCCCCGCCCGCCCTGCTCACCCTCGCTTTTCTTTTCGCAACGGTTCCGGGATTCATCGGCAGCGCGATCGGCGAAAAGCTGTGCTCGCGCTATTCTCCAGTATTCCTGCTGATACTGACCGAGGGGCTGGGATTGCTCGCCCTGCTCTTCCCCCTGCTCGGTGCGGGTTATCACAGTATTGCCTCGCTACTCGCCGTGCAATCCACCGAAGCGCTGCTCAGCGGGATGAGCTGGCCCGCGCTGACATTGCTCTTTAAACGCGGACTTAGCGAAACAGAGCTGCCTGCTGCGACCTGTCTGGAAAATGTGATTTTTGCTTCTCAGGTGTTATTAGGTACTGGACTGGGCGTGCTGCTGTTTCAGAAGACATCCGTGTTTACCCTGCTGGCCATTGATGCCGCCAGTTTTCTCGGGTCGCTGCTGCTGCTGTGGCTGGCTGGGCGGCGGTTTTCTGCGCCATTGCTACCTCTCCCCGGTGAAGAGGCAGCCCCCGCGCCACTGCGCTGGCGGACGTTGACCGTTCGGCAAAAGCGCAGCCTGCTCATTTTGCCGGCGCTGGCGGCCGTCGGCTCACCGGCTATGGCGCTACTTCCGGCCCTGGCGCAGCAGCTCCATCCTCAGGATGCGGCGGGCCTTGCTCTGCCTCTGCTTTTCGCAAGGAGCATGGGGCAACTTTGCGGCCCCATGCTGCTAAAAAAAGAGAGCCTGACGCGCTTTGCCGTCCACACGCCGCGAATCATCGTTTGTCTCGGTATTTTTCTTGCCGCTTATGGAATGCTGCCGTTGTTGTCCGGGTGGATGGCATGTGCGCTGGGGATGATCTTTATCGCGCATCTGGCCTCAAACGTTCTCTTCGCAGCCGGTACGTTTGGCGTACTCAGCAGTTTTCATATCACGCAAACCGCGTCAGCCAGCGGTAAAGCCTGGCGCTGGCAAATGCTCAGCGCCTCGCTTTTCACCGGCATTACAGCGATGGTGGCTGTTGGGCTTGGCTCAGTGCTGGCGCTCTATACGGTCTCGTCAGCCGCCCTGCTGTTGGTCGCCCTGATCATACGTGGGTATCGGGAATAAGACATAAAAAAAACGCCTGCTATAAAAGCAGGCGTTAAAACAGGTCTGTAAGACAACATATTTGGTGCTTCACTCAACGTTATGTCCATGGTGTCTGATGAGGCCGAAGCGACATCTGTCAGTGGACGATAAGCACCGTAAATGGCTCTGCGTCATTCCTGAGTTTATGAGGCACTAAGGCGAACATAAGAGATGGAATGAGCATCTACGCGTATATTATTGCACGTAACGTGCCAGATTTACACGCAGAACTTTTACATGGCGCAACATTTTAAGATAAAAGGAAATTATGCTGTTAAGTAGCCTCTGAAGCTTCATAGCGTATCGGCAAAAGCAGAAATATGTCGCCAGGAAGAGACAGTAAATCCCATAAATAATTATTTATCTTATTTTCAATGGCTTGCATGTCACTGAATCGCGACAATGATAAAGGGTACTTTCTGGAGATAACGACAGGGGAGAAAACTTACAGAAAACAAAAAACCCCGCCGAAGCGGGGTTCAAAATTGGTCGGCGAGAGAGGATTCGAACCTCCGACCCACTGGTCCCAAACCAGTTGCGCTACCAAGCTGCGCTACTCGCCGATGTACTGCTTTTTTGAATTTTTAGTTCAATTCATTTAAAAAGTCGTGGTGCGAGGGGGGGGACTCGAACCCCCACATCCTAAGGACACTAACACCTGAAGCTAGCGCGTCTACCAATTCCGCCACCTTCGCAATTCACAACTCTTTCAATAATGGGGTGGCTAATGGGATTCGAACCCACGACAACTGGAATCACAATCCAGGGCTCTACCAACTGAGCTATAGCCACCACTGTATTCTTTCACGCGGTACTGACTACTTCTCAGACCACCGCAGCTCTAGCGCCGGGAACTAAAATGGCGCGCCCGACAGGATTCGAACCTGAGACCTCTGCCTCCGGAGGGCAGCGCTCTATCCAGCTGAGCTACGGGCGCTTAGCGCCGTTGCGGGGCTGGATATTACGTACCTCCGTCCCCGCTGTCTAGTGCTTTTTTGAAAAAAATGCGCGTTTGGTTATGGTTTGCACATTTTGCCGCTTATTCCTCCACTTTCTGCGTGGTGGCACGGCGACCCAGGCCAAAAAGCTTATACGCGGCCGTCACTGCCGCCAGGAAGATCAGCCCGACAAACAGCGACATGCGGGTATCTTCATTAAAGTACATTCCAATTAATACGCAAATCAGGAACGCCATCGTCAAATAGTTCGCATACGGGAAAAGGATCGAGCGGAACGGATGGCTGGCGATCGCTTTTTTATGCGCATGGCGAAAACGCAGCTGGCTGATGAGAATAACAAACCACGGCACCATGCCCGGCAGCACGCTGGCGCTGTAGACATAAACAAACACGCGCTGCGGATTAGGGATGATGTAGTTCAGGCAGGAGCCAATCAGCAGTATGACGATCGAGACCGCCACGCCCGCTACCGGCACGCCAGCACGTGAGACTTTACTCATTGCCGCAGGCAGCTGGTTATTTTTCGAGAGCGCGTAGAGCATACGGCCACAGCTGTACATCCCGCTGTTACAGCCTGAAAGCGCTGCCGTCAGGACCACAAAGTTGATGATACCTGCCGCCGCCGTGATACCAATTTTGGCGAAGGTTAAAACAAACGGGCTGCCGGTGGTGCCAATTTCGTTCCACGGGAAGATGGTTACGATAACGAAGATTGCACCCACATAGAAAATCAGGATACGCCACAGCACTTTGCCTACCGCGCTACGCAGCGTGACCTGCGGGTTTTTCGCTTCACCGGCAGTAATACCGATCAGCTCCACGCCCTGATACGAGGCCACAACGATACATAGCGCCGTCAGGAAGCCCTTCCAGCCGCCGGCGAAAAAGCCGCCGTTTTCGGTCAGGTTGCCAAAGCCGATAGCGTGTCCACCGTTGCCAAAGCCGAAGAAAATCACGCCCAGGCCGACGACAATCATCACGATAATCGTGGTGACTTTGATCATTGCGAACCAGAACTCAATTTCACCGTAAAGGCGCACGGCGGCCAGGTTTGCCAGCGCCACCAGCCCCACGGCAATGAGTGCCGGTATCCACTGGACCATGTCCGGGAACCAGAACTGGACGTAGACCCCTATCGCGGTGATTTCAGAGATGCCCACCGCCATCCACATAAACCAGTATGACCAGGCCGTCAGGTAGCCAAAGAACGGGCTCATATAACGATGCGCGTAAACGGCGAAGGAACCGGTTACCGGCTCCAGGAAGAGCATTTCGCCCATTGAGCGCATGATGAAGAAAACAAACAGCCCGGCGATAATATACGCCAGTAATACGGAAGGGCCTGCCCATTTGAGCGTACTTGCGGAGCCCATAAACAGGCCCACGCCGATAGTGCCGCCCAGCGCTATCAGTTCGATATGACGAGCTTCCAGCCCACGCTGTAGCTCCGGTTTTTTCTCTGCCATAGATCCTCGATTGTGTTTGCTGTTTCCCGGCTTAATACCGGTTATTGTTTTTTAGGGGTACTAAAATACGGTGCGAATGGTTTCTTAAAATCGACCAAATGGCAAACGATGCATTAAAAAAATGAATGCATTGCACAAATTATCGGCAGTTTTGCAGGTGAGTTGCAGCGCGAACAGCATATCGCGCTACATTTTGATTACATTTTACCGGTATAGTGCCAGGTGAGGTAGCGAAGCAGTCGAATCTGTCGTTTAATGCGGGTGGGTTGGGAGAGCAGGCGGTAGAGCCACTCCAGCCCCATATTTTGCCAAATCTTCGGCGCGCGCTTCACGTGGCCGGTAAAGACATCGTAGGTGCCGCCGACGCCCATATAAAGCGCATCCGGGCTGACCATGCGGCAGTCGCGCATCAGGATCTCCTGGCGCGGGGACCCCATCGCCACGGTGACGATTTTTGCCCCACTGTCGCGCACGCGGGCAAACAAAGCCTGGTGGTCTTCAGGCTTGAAGTAACCATTCTGGCTACCAACAATATTAACATTCCATTGACGACGCAGTTTCTCTTCAGTCTCGGCCAGCACCTCAGGCTTACCGCCAATCAGGAACACCGGCGTGCCCTCCGCGCCAGCGCGAGCCATAAGCTGCTCCCAGAGATCGGCACCCGCCACGCGAGATACATTAGCGTCAGGATATTTTTTACGGATAGAGCGGACCACGCTGATTCCGTCCGCGTATTTAAATTCAGCCGCTTCTATCAGGCTTTTGACTTCGGCGTTATCTTCCACCGCCAGCATCTTTTCCGCATTGATAGCGACCAGCGTACCGGATTTCATCTGCCCGTCGGCGAACAGAAAATCCAGCGCGTGCTGCATGTCGCGCCAGCCAATCAGCTGCAAACCACGAAGCGCATAGCGCGGTGCAGAAGTTTTATCAGTCATTACTTTCCCTACTCAGACTTGCGACAGCGTTGTGCTGCCCTGCGGCTCGCGCTTGTGCACAAGCCCTGCGCTGTCGAACAGCCAGTACAACAGTTTGGCCAGTAACAGGCAGATGCCAAAAACGACCATGAAGAACACCACGCGCGAAACGAACGAGTCCAGCCCCTCGCGCGCCAGAACGATCATATTGAAAATGGCACCAAAGCAGAAACTGTGCAAAATGGCCGCTTTATAGCGGTTGGTCTCTTCGTTACCGCGCACGTAAAGCCAGTCAAACCACTTAATAATCAACCCTACGACAAACGCGCCCGGCAGGATAAACCAGCCTCCCCCCATCACCACCAGGGAACCAATCAAGGTTGGCGAGATCGCCAGGCCCGAATGGTTGTTCAGCACTTCCCAGGTAAAATAGTTCGCGGTATTGAGTACTACGCCAGGGCGGTCCGGCCACAGCCAGCTCGGGATAAAGACGTAGAAATCGCGCACAATCGGCGCCAGCCCCTGGAAATCAATTTTGTCGTAGTTTTGCAGCAACAATGCCAGGTTTTCCCACGGCGAGAAGGTGTCGCGCGTCAGGTAGAGGAACGTGTAAAACGCCTCGTCGCCCGCCACGTTCATCCCGTAGCGCTTCAGCGCCAGCCAGAACATCCCCACAATGCCAAATACCCCTGCCGCAACCAGCATCCACAGCGAGATCCAGCCGCGGATGATGCCGATGAACAGGAAGATAGCGAAAGCGATGATAATGTTGGCACGCGTACCGCCCACGATCATGTAGGTCAGGATACCGAACGCAACCGTACTGACCAGGAAGAACAGCCATGCCTTGCTGTCCTGGCGAAGGAAGAAGATCACCAGCATCGCCGGGATGAAGAAATAGAAGAATCGCTTAAGCGCCACGCCTGAGACTTCAGCCGAAAAAATCTGGCTGTAGGAGTGGAGCTTAAACAGCAGGAAGCCGTTATGCATGAAGAAGATGCCGACGCTGACCAGGGCGATGGTCATGAGCATCACCCACGTCAGATGGGTCTCCACCCGGTTCATGGTAAAGAGCGCCCGACGCGGGGCAGCGGCCTGCGCTGGTCGCAGACGCGTTTTATAGGTGACGTAGTAAACACCATAGAAGCAGGTCGCCGCCAGCAGGGCCTGGAGAAGAATTTCCGGCGGCGCGACGCTCACGTCAAAACGGAAGACCAGAATGCTGGTCAGCGGGAAGCCGAAAAAGAAGGTCAGCAGAAACAGCAACGAGAAGAACACGTTAAAGTTGAAGCGCACCCGGCGGAACTCAAACCAGGTGAGCGTGGCGATAAATAGCGTGCTCAGAAGCCAGACAACCAGTAAGCCGCTAAACTGCAACTGACTCATGCGTTGTCTCCTGAAGCGATACGCAGCGCGCGGTGCCACGGCGTGAGGTAATTCGGGCTGAAAAAGTCGATGCTATTTTTATCCACCAGCGTGAGCTGGCGTTGTGCTTCACGTACCACTTCGACATTCAGCGCGTCTGAGGTGAACAACACCGGAATATGCTGCTCGGCCATGTCCTGCCAGAACGGGTTTTCACGATTAAGCACGCACGGTACACCCGCCTGAATCAGTAGGCACAGCGTACCAATCCCCTGCTGGCGAGCAAAGATGAAATAGCCCAGATCGCATTTTCGCAGCAGCGCAATATAGTCATCAAACTCCAGCTTTTCGCTGAGAATGTGCAGATTTTCTTCGCTGAATAACGCAAGCCCCTGCTGGCGAACCTCATCAATGTAGGCGTCGTTGTTGGCGGGATAGCCCATCGGCACCACCACGTTCACCGTGTCGCCAAACTGCTGGTGTACCGCCCGGAGCGCGGCGACATGTTCGTTACTGCGGTCGCCGGAATTCCCCACCAGCACCGTCAGCTTGCCTTCGCGAACCGCGTCATTCGCCATGGTGTTCAGCGCCGGATCCATACGGGTTGGGAAATAGAGTAGCTCACCGCGCACGTTAGGGTGCTGCTTCGCAAAATAATTCAGATCGCCACGGGTGGCAAAAACGCGGCCCACCCTTCCCTGCGCCATGCGACGCAGCGGATAGAAAAGACGGAATTTCCAGCCGCGCGAGACTTCGTAGAGATCGGCTCCCCAGATATGCCAGCTGCACTGGGAGGGTTTAATTCCCCCGCTGAGCAGAGCCAGCCACAGGCCGGTATTGAACTGCCCGTGGAAAAAGAAACGTTGCTCACGATCCGCTTTGGCTTTGGCAATAACCGCCTTCGCCAGGGTAGCTTTATCCGGCCAGAAGGTGATTATCAGCGCCGGAAACGCTGCGCTCAGGCCATTATCCTGACCTGCAACCATAAACTCGCGCGCATCAGGATTGCCCGATGCCAGCTCGTCGTTGAAGAACCGCAAAACGGTCTGGTTATGGTGTGGGATATCCGATCCCAGGATGTGAATCAGTGCAGTCATGCGCGTTTACGCCACAATAAAAATACGCCGCAGCAGGCAGCGAAATAAACGATATAGGTTGCCATGTAGGCCTGAGCCGCCCCCAGCGCACCGTGCGCGGGTATCAGCCAGTGCGAAAATGCTGTCAGCAATGCAAACTGGCTAACCTCCGCGAGGATATACAGCCGCAGCGAGGCTTTCGCAATCACCAGATAGCCGAAAACGTAAGCACCCACTTTCAGCACATCACCCACCAGTTGCCAGGCAAAAAGATCGCGCATGGCGGTAAACTTCGCCGAGAACAGCAGCCAGATGGCGACATCACGCAATAACCAGACGGTCAAACTGGCCGCCGCCACTGCGGGTAATACAAAACGCAGGGAGCGGAAAATTTCGCGGGTAATATCCTGCCTGGACGTCAGACGCGATAAGGTTGGCAGCAAATAAACGCTAAAGGAAGCCGTTATAAACTGGAGGTAAGCATCGGAAATACTGCTTACGCCCTGCCAGATCCCCACCTCATCCCAGCTGTAATGCGCCGCCAGCAGGTTTCGCATCATCACGTAAGCCACCGGCAGCGTGACGGAAGTAATGAGCGCCATCAGGGTAAACTTACCCAGCTGGCTGGCAAGCACCTTGTCCCATTGCGGTTTCAGGTAGCTCAGAGGGATAACGCCCTGGCGCATCAGCATGAACGCCGCAGGCACAACAACCAGTGCCGGAACCAGCGCCAGCCCAAGCAGTGCGCCTTCATAGCCACCCAGGCGGTAGCAGAAATAATAGGCAATCACGCCGATGACGCTACCCAGGATGAGCGCAAGCGCGTTCCCGGCAGCATCGCGAAAACCTTTCATCAGCGCCAGCAGCAGGTTAGCCCAGGCAATGCCCATCTGGACCAGCGCGACCAGACGCACCAGCCCCTGATAATGGGTGTGCCCGAACAATCCCTGGCTAATGGGCGCCGCGGCCAGCAGAAACACAATCGCCAGCAGGGTCGAAAAGCCCGTGACCATTGCCGACGCGGTGCCCACTACCCTGCGAAGCTGGGCCGCATCATCATGATACTGAGCAACGTATTTGGTTACGCCGTTGAAGATTCCGGCACCGGCCAGCACCCCAAGGACGGTAACAAGCTGGCGGAAGTTGCCCGCCAGCCCGACGCCTGAGGGGCCGAATGAGACGGCCAGCAGCTTGACGACCAGCAGTCCGGCACCAATTTTTACAAGCGTGGACGCGGCGGTCCACACCGATGCTTTTGCCAGAGACATATCAGCCGAAATAGCTCAGAAGGGTATTGATCACCGTACGCTGGTTAACTGGCGCGAGGTTGAAGAACAGTGGCAGGCGAAGCAAACGCTCACTTTCTTTCGTGGTGTAACGGTCTTCCCCTGCGAACATCCCAAACGCTTCGCCCGCCGGACTGGAGTGCAGCGGAATATAGTGGAAGACCGCCATAATTTCGGCTTCTTTCAGCCAGGCGATGAGCTGGCTGCGATCGTCGTTATCGCGCAGCTTGATGTAAAACATGTGGGCGTTGTGGACACAATCGGCCGGAATGGTTGGCAGCTCAATGCGACCGGCTTTTGCCAGCGGCTCAAGCGCATCGTAATAGGTTTGCCACAGGGACAGGCGCTGGAGATTAATTCGCTCTGCCGCTTCCAGCTGTGCCCACAGGTACGCTGCCTGCAGGTCAGCCATCAGATAGCTTGAGCCGATATCGCGCCAGGTGTACTTATCAACCTGACCGCGGAAGAATTGGCTGCGGTTGGTGCCTTTTTCACGAATCACTTCCGCACGCTCAACCAGGGCACGATCGTTAATCAGCGTCGCACCGCCCTCACCGCCGGCAGTGTAGTTTTTCGTTTCGTGGAAGCTGAAGCAGCCGATGTGGCCGATAGTGCCCAGCGCGCGCCCCTTGTAGGTGGACATCACGCCCTGCGCGGCATCTTCTACCACAAACAGGTTGTGCTTTTTGGCGATTGCCATGATGGTGTCCATTTCACAGGCCACGCCCGCGTAGTGAACCGGCACAATCGCACGTGTTTTGTCGGTGATCGCCGCTTCAATCAGCGTCTCATCAATGTTCATGGTGTCCGGGCGGATATCCACAAAGACGATTTTCGCTCCGCGCAGGACAAACGCGTTCGCCGTGGAAACGAAGGTATAGCTCGGCATGATCACTTCATCGCCGGGCTGGATATCCAGCAGCAGGGCCGCCATTTCCAGCGATGCCGTGCAGGACGGGGTCAACAGCACTTTAGCACTGCGAAAACGCTGTTCCATCCACTGCTGACAGCGACGGGTAAAACCGCCGTCACCGCAGAGTTTGCCGCTGCCCATGGCAGACTGCATATAGTCGAGCTCGGTTCCCACGACGGGTGGTGCGTTAAATGGAATCATCTTGTCACCTGTATAACCAGTAGGCGGTGGCGTCGATGTTGGCACCACTCGCAATATAACGTTTAAGCGCGGCGGTGTTGCCCACCTGGGTCGCCACCCGCAGCGTCTCAACCTGCTGCAGCTGCGCCCAGTGCAGCGCCGCCTGCATGAGTTTCTCCCCCATGCCGCGCCCGGCTAATAAGCCAATACGCGCCTCGCGCTTGTTAAGCTTGCGCAGCGAGACAAATCCCTGAATCTGACCGTTCGCTGCACGGAAAATCAGGCAGACGTGGTCAAAGGTACCTTTGACCGCATTCTCTACCCACTGGGCATAGAAACGTCCGCTATCGTCAGGCGCATACCAGGGCGTGCGAAAGCGGCTTTGCGCAAACGCCCGGGCCGCCATCTGGCGCAGCACAGGAATGTCCTGTTCCGTTGCAATTTCCGCGCCGGACGCATCGTGCCGGGTGAGGGTGATGGAAAGGTCTACCTCGCCTTCAACCAGCTGAAAACCGTGTTGCTGGAGCGCATCAAGCAGGTCGGCACGGTCCGCCGGGATCTTAGCCTGCACGCGCTGCCAGGCGCTGAAGTCCACTTCCTGCAGGGCGGGCGCATTCTCGCGCCAGCGGACTATCGCCGAGGGACGGGCAAAAAATGCGCTTTCCCACTCAAGGGATTCCAGCACGCCGTGGAGTGCACTCAACGCCAGACGCCTTTGGTATCAACCACATACTGCTGACGCACCGCGTCACCGGACGTCGCTTTAAACTCTTTATGATCCACCAGCAGCACCAGCACGTCCGCTGTCGCCAGCGCGTCATCCAGCGCCGTCAGCATGCAGTGCCCCGCCAGTTTTGCCGGCAGTTCATGAATATTCGGCTCGACCACCAGAGTTTCGCCCTTATGCCATTCAGCAATCATCTCAGCAATTTCCATCGCCGGGCTTTCACGCAGATCGTCAATATTGGGTTTAAATGCCAGACCAAAGCAGGCAATTTTCAGCTCGCTGGCGCGCTTGCCGCTCTCTGCCAGACAATCCGCTACCGTCGCTTTAACCTGATTCAGTACCCAGTGAGGTTTGCTATCGTTCACTTCACGCGCGGTGCGAATCAGGCGCGCCTGCGCCGGGTTCTGCGCCACGATAAACCACGGGTCGACGGCGATACAGTGACCGCCCACCCCTGGGCCAGGCTGGAGAATGTTGACGCGCGGATGGCGATTCGCCAGGCGGATTAACTCCCAGACGTTAATCCCCTGATCGGCACAGATCAGCGACAGTTCGTTTGCGAAGGCGATGTTAACGTCACGGAAGCTGTTTTCCGTCAGCTTGCACATCTCGGCGGTGCGGGAGTTGGTTACCACGCATTCGCCTTCCAGGAAAATCTTGTACAGCGCGCTGGCGCGTTCAGAACAGACCGGCGTCATGCCGCCTATCACCCGGTCGTTTTTAATCAGTTCGACCATCACCTGCCCCGGCAGCACGCGCTCCGGGCAGTAGGCGATGTTGATATCCGCCTGCTCACCGGCCTGCTGCGGGAAGCGTAAATCAGGACGCGCATCGGCCAGCCACTGCGCCATCTGCTCGGTAGCGCCGACGGGAGAAGTCGACTCCAGAATTACCAGCGCCCCTTTCTTCAGCACGGGGGCAATAGATTTTGCCGCCGCCTCGACGTAGACCATATCGGGCTCGTGGTCGCCTTTGAAGGGCGTTGGAACGGCAATTAGGTAGGCATCCGCTTCCACTGGCGTCGTGCTGGCGCGCAGGAAGCCGCCATCAACCGCCTCTTTCACCACGCGGTCAAGATCGGGCTCCACAATATGAATTTCGCCACGATTAATGGTTTCTACCGCACGTGCGTTGATATCCACACCAACAACCTGCTTTTGACGGGAGGCGAATGCCGCCGCAGTAGGCAAGCCAATGTAGCCAAGACCAATGACAGAGATGGTAGTAAAACTCATAGCGATACCCGATTGTGTTTAAGCGCTTGCAAAATACGGCCACAAGCCTGCCCGTCTCCGTAGGGATTGTGGGCCCGGCTCATCGCCTGATACGCTTCATCGTCGTGCAGAAGGCGCGTGACCTCTTCGACGATGAGCTGTGCGTTGGTGCCGACAAGACGCACTGTCCCGGCTTTAACCGCTTCCGGACGTTCAGTGGTTTCACGCATCACCAGCACCGGCTTGCCAAGAGAGGGCGCTTCTTCCTGAATCCCACCGGAATCGGTGAGGATCAGCCAGGCGTGGTTCATCAGCCAGACAAACGGCATGTAGTCCTGCGGTTCAATCAGCAGGACGTTTTTGACGTGGCCCAGGATGCGGTTGACCGGCTCGCTGACGTTAGGGTTAAGGTGTACCGGATAGACAATTTGCACATCGTCGTTCTGCGCGGCGATTTCAGCCAGCGCGTGACAGATTTGCTCAAAGCCCCGACCAAAGCTTTCGCGACGGTGGCCAGTGACCAGAATGGTTTTTTTGCCGTTATTCAGGAAAGGATAGCGGGCAGCGAGTTCTTTCTGCAGATCGCTGTTTGCCAGCACGCGATCGCGTACCCAAATCAACGCGTCAATGACCGTATTGCCGGTAACAAAGATGTTGTTATCGGCGATATTTTCACGCAGCAGGTTCTGGCGAGAGTTCTCGGTTGGCGCAAAATGGTACATCGCCAGATGCCCGGTAAGCGTACGGTTGGCCTCTTCCGGCCACGGAGAATAAAGATTGCCGGTGCGCAGACCCGCTTCAACATGGCCGACGGGAATACGCTGGTAAAACGCGGCCAGGCTTGTTGCCATCGTCGTCGTGGTATCCCCGTGCACCAGCACAACGTCGGGCTTGAATGACTCCAGGATCGGCTTGAGCTCTTGCAGAATGCGGTAGGTTATTTCTGTCAACCCTTGTCCTGGCTTCATAATATTGAGGTCGTAATCCGGGACGATGGAAAAGAGGGTTAGGACCTGATCGAGCATCTCACGGTGCTGGGCCGTGACGCAAACCTTCGCTTCAATATCAGGATCGCTGGCCAGCGCATGAACCAGAGGCGCCATCTTAATGGCCTCCGGCCTGGTGCCAAATACGGTAAGTACTTTCACATCGATTCTCTTCGATTAGGCGATGAAGGCCGCAGCCTTCATCGTAGACGGCGATCTTAGTTTGTGCGACGACGCGTTAACGCCACGCCAGCGCCCGTCAGTGCGCCCACAATCCCCCACATGATCATCAGGAATGCACGACGCGGACTATCGCGTTTTACAGGTTCTTCAGGCGTTCTCAAATAACGATAGGTCTGAAAACGCGGGTCCAGGGAGGGACCGACATTAAGCGTGTTAAGCATCGCGCGGTTTTGATCGTAGTCGAGATCAAAATCAGGCCCAACGGCCTGCAGGTTTTCCAGACGCGCCTGCAGCATTGGGCGACCAAGAAGGAACATTTCAGAATCAGGCAATTCATCAGCCGGAACATCCGTCTCAGTGCGGGAAATGTTGTGCTGCTCCGCAATTTTCAGCGCCTGCTGAATATTATGCACGCGGCGCGCAAAAATGGCGTTTGCCACCTCTTCCTGACGTTTGACCTGCGCCTTCATCTGGATAGTGCGGGCTGCCCAGGCGCCTTTAAGCTCTTCATTCAGATGGCTTGCGGCACGCTGGCTGGCAAACGCGACGTACTGGCGCAACAGGTTGTTTGCATCCGGCGCGGTTTCGGCAATCAGCTTGACGCTGTCGTTGACGTTACGCAGCACGTCGCCCGGCATAAACTGAATATTGTTAATCAGATCGTCCAGCAGCGCGGCATCGGCTTTGGTGTTATCAACCCGACGCTGCTTGTAGTAATCCGTCTGGGACCAGAAATCGCGGCGCGTATCCCACGAGGCCAGTTGCATCACAAACTCTTTGTAGGCCTCATCCATTACGGAAGCCTGGTCCGGGGTGGCAAGGCTGGCTTTAATATCCAGGTTTCGCAGGAACTGCTGCTGGGAGTAGTACCCCCCGAGCATGTTAACCGTGGGTCTGTCCGTGATTGCCGTGGCGCTCCACTCCTGTTTTGCAAAGAACGTGTAGGCTAGCGCTAACAGTGCAAACCCCAGCGCGATCCCCACAATCCAAAGTTTGCCTGCCCATAACACGCGAAACAAACCCCGAATGTCCAGTTCATTCTCTGTTACCACTGATTTCGCTCCCGCCAACGGTTGAGTCATCATAGTCCCGGTTTTACTTAGTTAATGTTGTGTTTTTGGCACTGTTACGACGCATCCTGCGCTTAAGACGTTTAATGAACCGTGCCACCTTCCATGCGCGCTTAATGCAGTAGCCGTACAGGAAAAATGCTAGCAAGAATAATACCAACATTACCCATTCAGGAATAACATGAGAATATTCTGCAGCTACACCAATTGCGGCCAAAATCGCGGCGGCCAGAGTAATTAGGACAAACGCCTGACGTGAAGTAAAACCGGCACGCATGATGAGGTGATGAATATGCTGACGATCGGGAGAGAAAGGACTCATCCCTTTACGCAGACGGCGGTACATAATCGCCACCATATCCATTAACGGAATGGCGATAATCCACAGGGCGGTTACCGGGCTGATTGGGTGAGTTTGACCTTGTGTGGTTTCCAGCAAAATCCAGATAACGGTAAAACCGATTAGCGTACTGCCCGCATCCCCCATAAACACTTTATAGCGACGACCCAGCGCGCCAAGGTTTAAGAGGATATAAGGCAAGATGGCGGCAATCATGGCAAAACACCACATTGCCAGGCTGTACTGACCATCAAACCACAAAATAATGCCGATGGCGGCGAACGATACGGATGACAAGCCACCGAGCAGACCGTCGATACCATCAACCATATTGAAAGCATTAATCGCCGCCCAGACGGCAAAAAGCGTCAGGAAGAAGCCAAAGGGACCCAGAACTAATTCCCAGGGGCCAAACACATAGCCAAGGCTTCTCAGATACAGCCCGCCGACTACCATCATAATCACACCAATGGCCGCCTGAACGGTGGCACGTATCTTTACCGCGATATCGAAGCGGTCATCCAGGGCCCCGATTAATACCAGGACGCCGGCACAGGCAATGTAGAGGGCGGCGTGCGGAATATAATAATCAGCAATACCAAACGTGAAACAAATCCCTGCATATACAGAAATCCCGCCAACTAAAGGAATAAGCCCCTGATGGCGTTTACGAAAATTGGGTTTATCCACTAACCCTATTCTTTTTGCCACCTTGCGCGCGATGAACAAAAAACAGGTTGTGAATAAAAAAATGCTGATCAGTTCAGTAACGGCGGTGAATAGATTCACAATGGATTGCTCTCAACAAATGTTAGTCCCGGAAGTATAACCATGAAGCCATTACCTCAGAAGTAATAAAGATGGCTTCCTACAACTCCCTTTGTATATTTTTCAAACAATTATTACTTTGACTGTACAAACGGTCTTATTGTCGCACTGACCGGTCAAAATTGGGAGTAGGCGATACTAGCGTATAGTCCATAAAAGAAAAACGCCACGTAAAAACGTGGCGTTCGCTGGCTTTATTTACGTTACGAGCGCTTCATCATGTCGAAGAAATCGTCGTTGGTTTTGGTCATCGCCAGTTTGTTAATGAGGAACTCCATCGCGTCAATTTCACCCATTGGATGGATGATTTTGCGCAGGATCCACATTTTCTGCAGCTCTTCCTGGGTGGTGAGCAGCTCTTCTTTACGGGTACCGGAACGGTTGTAGTCGATAGCCGGGAAGACGCGTTTTTCTGCGATTTTACGAGAGAGGTGCAGCTCCATGTTACCTGTACCTTTAAACTCTTCGTAGATAACCTCGTCCATTTTGGAGCCGGTATCGATCAGCGCCGTTGCGATGATGGTCAGGCTACCGCCCTCTTCCACGTTACGTGCCGCACCGAAGAAGCGTTTTGGACGGTGCAGGGCGTTAGCGTCCACACCACCGGTCAAC
Organism: Enterobacter cloacae complex sp. I3; assembly: GCF_014896175.1. NCBI lineage: Bacteria > Pseudomonadati > Pseudomonadota > Gammaproteobacteria > Enterobacterales > Enterobacteriaceae > Enterobacter > Enterobacter cloacae complex sp. I3. Next base: position 19,486 of record NZ_JADBQZ010000023.1, on the reverse strand, counting down.
ACTTTACCGGAAGCTGGCACCACGGTGTTGTAGGCACGCGCCAGACGGGTGATGGAGTCAAGCAGGATGATCACATCTTTCTTGTGCTCAACCAGGCGTTTCGCCTTCTCGATAACCATTTCCGCAACCTGAACGTGGCGAGATGCTGGCTCGTCGAAGGTAGAAGCAACCACTTCACCTTTAACCAGACGCTGCATCTCGGTCACTTCTTCCGGACGTTCGTCAATCAGCAGCACCATCAGCACGCAGTCTGGGTGGTTGTAGGCAATGCTCTGCGCGATGTTCTGCAGCAGCATGGTTTTACCCGCTTTTGGCGGGGCCACAATCAGACCACGCTGGCCGCGACCGATTGGCGATGCCAGATCCAGGACGCGCGCGGTTAAGTCTTCGGTAGAACCGTTACCACGCTCCATGCGCAGGCGAGAGTTCGCGTGCAGAGGCGTTAAGTTCTCAAAGAGGATCTTGTTACGCGAGTTTTCTGGTTTATCGAAGTTAACTTCATTGACTTTCAACAGCGCAAAGTAGCGTTCACCCTCTTTAGGAGGACGAATCTTACCTGAAATGGTGTCACCAGTGCGGAGGTTGAAACGGCGGATTTGGCTGGGGGATACGTAGATGTCGTCAGGGCCGGCGAGGTAGGAGCTGTCTGCAGAGCGGAGGAAACCAAATCCGTCTTGCAATATCTCCAGCACACCGTCGCCAAAGATATCTTCGCCACTCTTAGCGTGCTGCTTCAGGATGGCGAAAATGATGTCCTGCTTGCGCATACGAGCCTGGTTTTCCAGTCCCATATTTTCGCCGAGAGTGATCAGCTCAGAAACCGGCGTATTCTTTAATTCGGTAAGATTCATAATGGTGTGGGTTCTTAAACTCGGAGTGATTCTCGAACTTAATGTTGTGAATGGTATGGCAGGGTCATCCATGCCTGTTTAGCGGCCATCACCTCATGTCTGTTCGCTGTCTGGTCACAGGGAAAGAACGCAGAACTGAAACGACAAGACGGATTGAGTGACAAGCCCGGAATTTAGCCACTTCACGCATTGTTCATGTCAACAAAGGGAAGTATCGGGTAAAACAAGATTCAAACAATAGATATGTTTAAAACGAAGTCATAGCTAACTTAGCACGACTTCAGCCGGGCGTCCAGAGTTCCACATCATTTAGCCGTGGGCTCTGGACGCACAGCGGAGAAACCTTACGCCAGGTTAGCGTCCAGGAACTCTTTCAACTGACCTTTGGACAGCGCGCCCACTTTGGTCGCCGCCACTTCGCCGTTTTTGAACAGCAGAAGGGTCGGGATGCCACGGATACCGTATTTCGGTGCGGTGCCCGGGTTCTGGTCGATGTTCAGCTTGGCAACCGTCAGTTTGCCCTGATATTCGTCAGCGATCTCATCCAGAATCGGGGCGATCATTTTGCAAGGACCACACCATTCAGCCCAGAAATCGACGAGGATCAGCCCGTCAGCCTTAAGTACGTCCGTGTCAAAACTGTCGTCAGTCAGGTGAATAATTTTATCGCTCATATATAACTCCACAGGAATAAGCCTGGTACGTTGGTTTTGTCTCCACCAACGACGTGTTGATGTCGCATTAACCAACTAAAGGTTGACTTTATTTCACCGGATACGCTTTCGTAAAGCAATAGTAAGCTGATATTCTACCACACTATGAGCAAAACACATTTAACAGAACAGAAGTTTTCCGACTTCGCCCTGCACCCAAAAGTGATCGAAGCCCTTGAAACAAAAGGGTTTCATAACTGCACGCCCATTCAGGCTCTCGCCCTGCCGCTGACGCTGGCCGGTCGCGATGTTGCAGGGCAGGCGCAAACCGGTACCGGCAAAACGATGGCGTTTTTAACGTCAACGTTCCATTATTTACTTTCTCACCCAGCGATTGCAGACCGCAAAGTTAACCAGCCGCGCGCGCTAATTATGGCCCCGACGCGAGAACTGGCGGTACAGATCCATGCAGACGCTGAACCCCTGGCACAGGCTACTGGCCTGAAGCTTGGCCTGGCCTATGGCGGCGACGGCTACGATAAGCAGCTGAAAGTGCTGGAAAGCGGCGTGGATATCCTGATTGGGACCACCGGCCGTCTTATCGACTACGCCAAACAGAACCATATCAACCTCGGTGCCATCCAGGTTGTGGTGCTTGATGAAGCTGACCGCATGTACGATCTGGGCTTCATTAAAGATATCCGCTGGCTGTTCCGCCGCATGCCGCCGGCAAATCAGCGCCTGAACATGCTGTTCTCTGCCACCCTTTCTTATCGCGTACGCGAACTGGCGTTCGAGCAGATGAACAACGCCGAGTATGTGGAAGTGGAGCCGGAGCAGAAAACGGGCCACCGCATTAAAGAAGAGCTCTTCTATCCTTCCAATGAAGAGAAAATGCGTCTGCTGCAAACGTTGATCGAAGAAGAGTGGCCCGATCGCGCCATTATCTTCGCGAACACTAAACACCGCTGTGAAGACATCTGGGGCCATCTGGCTGCCGACGGTCACCGTGTTGGCCTGTTGACCGGCGACGTGGCGCAGAAAAAACGCCTTCGTATCCTCGACGAGTTCACCCGTGGCGATCTTGATATTCTGGTCGCAACCGATGTGGCGGCACGTGGTTTACACATTCCAGCCGTGACGCACGTCTTTAACTACGATCTGCCAGACGACTGCGAAGACTACGTACACCGTATCGGTCGTACTGGTCGTGCGGGCGCAAGCGGTCACTCGATTAGCCTTGCGTGTGAAGAGTATGCGCTGAATCTTCCAGCCATTGAGACCTACATCGGTCACTCTATTCCGCAGAGTAAATACAATCCGGAAGCGCTGTTAAGCGAACTGCCGCCGCCTAAGCGTCTTTCCCGCCCGCGCTCCGGCAATGGTCCGCGTCGTTCAGGCGGCGCACCGCGTAATCGTCGTCGTTCAGGTTAATACATTATGCTCAGCTCCACCTCGCTCTATGCGGCAATTGATCTCGGTTCGAATAGTTTTCATATGCTGGTTGTGCGTGAGGTGGCGGGAAGCATACAAACGCTGACGCGCATTAAGCGCAAGGTCCGCCTCGCGGCGGGTCTGAGCAGTGATAATTACCTCTCGCCTGAAGCCATGGAACGTGGCTGGCAGTGCCTGCGGCTCTTTGCTGAGCGTCTGCAGGATATCCCGCATGCTCAAATCACCGTTGTCGCCACAGCGACGCTCAGACTGGCGGTTAACGCCGTAGATTTTATTGCCAAAGCGCAGGAAATTCTGGGGTGTCCGGTTCAGGTTATCAGCGGTGAAGAAGAAGCACGCCTGATCTACCAGGGCGTTGCCCACACCACCGGGGGTGACGATCGCCGTCTGGTGGTGGATATCGGCGGTGCCAGTACCGAACTGGTAACTGGCACCGGCGCGCAGGCGACGTCGCTGTTCAGCCTGTCGATGGGCTGCGTAACCTGGCTTGAACGTTACTTTACTGACCGGAATCTGGGTAAAGAGAACTTCGACGAGGCGGAAAACGCCGCGCGCGCAGTGCTACGCCCGGTAATGGACGAACTGCGCTATCACGGCTGGAAAGTCTGCGTCGGGGCTTCGGGTACCGTGCAGGCCCTGCAGGAAATCATGATGGCGCAGGGCATGGACGAGCGGATCACGCTTGCCAAACTTCAGCAGCTTAAACAGCGTGCCATTCAGTGCGGACGTCTGGAAGAGCTGGAAATTGAAGGCCTGACGCTGGAACGTGCCCTGGTTTTCCCAAGCGGGCTGGCCATTCTAATCGCCATATTCACCGAACTAAATATCCAGTGTATGACCCTGGCCGGCGGCGCGCTGCGCGAAGGTCTGGTCTATGGAATGCTGCATCTGTCGGTGGATCAGGACATCCGCAACCGTACGCTGCGCAACGTCCAGCGTCGTTTTCTGGTTGATATCGATCAGGCTGGTCGCGTATCACAGCTGGCATCACGCTTTGCCGACCAGGTCGCTAACACCTGGGATCTTGATCATCTGAGCCGCGATTTATTGCTGAGCGCCTGTGCGCTGCACGAGGTGGGGCTCAGCATAGATTTTAAGCAGGCACCTGCTCACGCAGCGTATCTGGTGCGCAACCTGGATTTGCCGGGCTACACGCCCGCACAGAAAAAGCTGCTGGCAACGCTACTGCTGAACCAGACCAACGCCGTCGATCTCTCCTCTTTGCATCAGCAAAATGCCGTACCGCCGCGCGTGGCCGAGCATATGTGTCGCCTGCTGCGTCTGGCAATTCTGTTTGCCAGCCGCCGCCGCGATGATTTGTTACCCGCCATTAATCTGCTAGCCGATGATGAGAAGCTGACGCTGACGCTGCCGGAAAACTGGATTGAGAATCACCCGCTTGGGGCAGAGATGATCGATCAGGAGTGCCAGTGGCAGAGCTATGTGCACTGGGTGCTTGAGGTGAAGTAATACGCTGAACACTGCCGGGTGGCGGCTTCGCCTTACCCGGCCTACTCATCATTATCCCTTCTCTTTGGCTTTTGCCAGCATGGCGCGAATGTTCGCCACGTTAGCCTGCCCTTTATGCATCCGCTCTTCCGCGGTAATCACTTTGCGCTCCTGTTCCCAGATCAGATCGTCCTGCGGCAGTTCCAGCAGGAAACGGCTGGGTTCCGGGCGCACGAGTTCACCGTACTGACGGCGCTCTTTACAGAGCGTGAACGTCAGCTCCTTTTGCGCGCGGGTGATCCCCACGTAGGCCAGACGGCGTTCCTCGTCGACATTATCTTCATCAATGCTGCTCTGGTGCGGCAATAAACCTTCTTCCATACCGACCAGATACACATACGGGAACTCCAGCCCTTTTGACGCATGCAGCGTCATCAGTTGAACCTGGTCGGCCTCTTCTTCGCTCTCGCCGCGCTCCATCATGTCGCGCAGGGTAAAGCGGGTGACCACCTGCGTTAACGTCATCGGCTCATCTATCTCAGAGCCTTCCAGCATTTCGGTCATCCAGCTAAAAAGCTGGTTAACGTTTTTCATACGCATTTCTGCCGCTTTCGGGCTGGCAGAGGTTTCGTACAGCCAGGATTCGTAGTCAATGCCGTGGATCAGATCGCGTACCGCCGCCACGGGCTCGCGCTCAGCCAGGCGCTGCACTTCACCCAGCCAGTGGGTGAAGCGGGTTAAATTATCATACCCGCGCCCCGTCAGCGTCTGGCTCAGCCCCATATCAAAGCTGGCGGTAAACAGGCTCTTATTGCGGGTCATCGCCCATTCGCCCAGCTTTTGCAGCGTCGCCGGACCAATCTCGCGCTTTGGTGTATTCACGATGCGCAGAAACGCGCTGTCGTCATCCGGGTTCGTGAGCACGCGCAGATAGGCCAGCAGATCTTTAATTTCTGGCCGCGAGAAGAACGAAGTGCCGCCGGAAATTTTGTACGGAATGCGGTTCTGCATCAGCATCTTTTCAAAGACGCGCGACTGGTGATTGCCGCGATAGAGGATCGCGTAATCCTTGTATTCGGTTTTATTGACGAAGTGGTGGGCGATCAGTTCGCCCGTCACGCGCTCCGCCTCATGCTCTTCATTATTGGCGCTGAGCACCTTCAGCTCCGTACCGTAGCCAAGTTCGGAGAAGAGACGCTTTTCAAAAACGTGCGGGTTATTGGCAATCAGGATGTTTGCCGCCTTCAGGATGCGCCCGGAGGAACGGTAGTTCTGCTCCAGCTTAATCACCTGCAGCGCGGGGAAATCTTTGCTCAGAAGCACCAGGTTTTGCGGGCGTGCGCCTCGCCAGGAGTAAATTGACTGGTCATCATCGCCAACCACGGTGAAGCGCGCGCGCTGCCCCACCAGCAGCTTCACCAGCTCGTACTGGCTGGTGTTGGTGTCCTGATATTCATCCACCAGCAGGTAGCGGATTTTATTCTGCCAGCGCTCGCGCACCTCTTCATTTCGCTGTAAAAGCAGCGTCGGTAGGAGGATCAGATCGTCGAAGTCCAGCACGTTGCACGCTTTCATGTGCGCGTCGTACAGACCATAGCAGTGGGCAAAGATCCGATCCCGTTCGCCTTTGGCGATCGCCGCAGCCTGAGCTGGGGTCATCAGATCGTTTTTCCAGTTCGAGATCGTTGAGATCAGCTGCTGCAACAGCACCTTATCATCCTCGATCAGCCCCTCGGTGAGCTCTTTGAGCAACGCCACCTGGTCGGTGTCATCGAACAGCGAAAAGTTGGATTTCATCCCCAGCGCGGCGTATTCACGTTTAATGATATCCAGCCCCAGCGTGTGGAAGGTAGAGATCATCAGCCCGCGCGCCTCTTTGCGCCCCAGCGTCTGGCCAACACGCTCTTTCATCTCGCGCGCCGCTTTGTTGGTAAAGGTAACCGCCGCAATGTGGCGGGCCTGATAGCCGCAGCCGCGGATCAGGTGCGCAATCTTATTGGTGATGACGCGCGTTTTACCGGATCCTGCGCCCGCCAGCACCAGACACGGTCCGGTTACAAATTCGACGGCTTGTTGTTGTCCGGGATTTAGACGCATAAATGATCGCTCAATGAAAGTCAGGAGGGGAGAATAACAGCGTGGTAGTATAGCGAGCCTAATCCATACCACTCAAGGCACGATCATGGCAAAAACAGCAGCAGCACTGCATATTCTTGTTAAAGAAGAGAAACTGGCTCTGGATCTTCTGGAGCAGATCAAAAACGGCGCCGACTTCGGCAAGCTGGCGAAGAAGCACTCTATTTGCCCGTCAGGCAAGCGTGGCGGCGATTTAGGCGAATTCCGTCAGGGCCAGATGGTTCCGGCGTTCGATAAAGTGGTCTTCTCCTGCCCGGTGCTGGAGCCAACCGGTCCGCTGCATACTCAGTTCGGTTATCACATTATTAAAGTGCTGTATCGCAAATAAAAAAGCCGGGTGGCGGCTGCACCTTACCCGGCCTACATCTTACGTTTTTGTAGGTCGGGTAAGCGAAGCGCTACCCGACAAGGTTGTTAACCTGCTACAGCAATACGTTTCATATCAGTCATGTAGCCGCGCAGTTTGTGGCCCACTTTCTCGATCTGGTGGCTGCGAATCGCTTCGTTTACGTCGCGCAGCTGCGCGTTGTCTACCGCACCTTCCGCAATCGCTTTGCCCAGATCGCCCGTCTGCAGCGTGGTCATGAACTCTTTCAGCAGCGGTACGCAGGCGTAAGAGAACAGATAGTTACCGTATTCTGCGGTATCAGAGATAACCACGTTCATTTCGTACAGACGCTTACGGGCGATGGTGTTCGCGATCAGCGGCAGCTCGTGCAGAGATTCGTAGTACGCCGACTCTTCGATGATGCCGGAATCCACCATGGTTTCGAACGCCAGCTCAACGCCTGCTTTCACCATCGCAATCATCAGTACGCCTTTATCGAAGTACTCCTGCTCGCCGATTTTACCTTCATACTGCGGCGCGGTTTCGAACGCGGTTTTACCGGTCTCTTCGCGCCAGGTCAGCAGTTTCTTGTCGTCGTTGGCCCAGTCCGCCATCATGCCGGAAGAGAATTCGCCGGAGATGATGTCGTCCATATGTTTCTGGAACAGCGGCGCCATAATGGTTTTCAGCTGTTCAGACAACGCGTAAGCACGCAGTTTTGCCGGGTTGGACAGGCGGTCCATCATCAGCGTAATGCCGCCCTGCTTCAGCGCTTCGGTGATGGTTTCCCAGCCGAACTGAATCAGTTTTTCTGCGTATGCCGGGTCGGTACCTTCTTCCACCAGCTTGTCGAAGCAAAGCAGAGAACCCGCCTGCAGCATGCCGCACAGAATGGTCTGCTCGCCCATCAGGTCAGATTTCACTTCCGCAACGAAGGAAGATTCCAGCACGCCAGCGCGGTGACCGCCGGTCGCAGCAGCCCAGGCTTTGGCAATCGCCATGCCTTCGCCTTTCGGATCGTTTTCCGGGTGAACTGCGATAAGCGTCGGCACGCCGAAGCCACGCTTGTACTCTTCACGCACTTCCGTACCCGGGCACTTCGGCGCCACCATCACTACGGTGATGTCTTTACGGATCTGCTCGCCCACTTCAACGATGTTGAAGCCGTGGGAGTAACCCAGCGCGGCGCCGTCTTTCATCAGCGGCTGTACGGAACGCACCACGTCAGAGTGCTGCTTGTCTGGCGTCAGGTTAACGACCAGGTCCGCCTGCGGGATCAGCTCTTCATAGGTACCCACTTTGAAGCCGTTTTCAGTCGCTTTACGCCATGAAGCGCGCTTTTCGGCAATCGCTTCTTTACGCAGGGCGTAAGAGATATCCAGACCGGAGTCACGCATGTTCAGGCCCTGGTTCAGGCCCTGTGCGCCACAGCCGACGATGACCACTTTTTTACCCTGAAGGTAGCTTGCGCCATCGGCAAATTCATCGCGCGCCATGAAGCGGCATTTGCCCAGCTGCGCCAGCTGCTGGCGCAAGTTCAGTGTATTAAAGTAGTTAGCCATGGGTGATACCTCGTGATGTTGTGTGTCTTATTGTTCGGTTCGCGTTTCAGCGAGAATGTACCCACATTACAACAGGAAATTTATTGCGGAAATTGATATATTCACAACGTCACATTGCAATTTTTGCAATGTAAAAAGAGGGAGTGGAATCGGTGGATTTACGCGATCTAAAAATGTTCCTGCACCTGGCGGAAAGCCGTCACTTTGGCCGCAGCGCCCGGGCGATGCACGTCAGCCCGTCCACGCTTTCGCGCCAGATCCAGCGCCTTGAGGAAGACCTCGGCCAGCCGCTTTTCGTGCGCGATAACCGTACCGTTACCCTCACGGAAGCGGGCGAAGAGTTGCGCATTTTTGCCCAGCAGACGCTGTTACAGTACCAGCAGCTGCGGCACTCTATTGATCAGCAGGGGCCATCACTCTCCGGTGAGCTGCATATTTTTTGCTCCGTGACCGCCGCCTACAGCCATCTGCCCCCCATCCTTGACCGCTTCCGCGCGGCGCATCCGTCGGTTGAAATTAAGCTCACCACCGGCGACGCCGCCGACGCAATGGAAAAAGTGGTGACCGGCGAAGCGGATCTGGCCATTGCCGGAAAACCCGAAACCCTGCCGGGCGCGGTGGCGTTCTCGATGCTGGAGAATCTGGCGGTGGTGCTGATTGCCCCGGCGCTGCCCTGCCCGGTGCGTAATCAGGTATCGGTAGAAAAACCGGACTGGTCGACGGTGCCGTTTATCATGGCCGATCAGGGGCCGGTGCGCCGCCGCATCGAGCTGTGGTTCCGCCGTCAGAAAATCAGCAATCCTTCGATTTACGCCACCGTTAGCGGTCATGAGGCGATGGTGTCGATGGTGGCGCTTGGCTGCGGCGTGGCGCTGCTGCCGGAAGTGGTGCTGGAAAACAGCCCGGAACCGGTGCGCAATCGCGTGATGATTCTGGAGCGCAGCGACGAGAAGACGCCGTTTGAGCTAGGCGTGTGCGCACAAAAAAAGCGGCTGCATGAGCCGCTTATTGATGCGTTCTGGACGATATTGCCGAACCACTAGCCAGCCAGAAAGAACCTGAACGCCGGGTTATGGGTTTCGTCATGACATTCATAGCCCAGTTCGTTCAGGCGCGTTTCGAAATCCGGCTCGTGCTCGCCCAGCTCGAACGCCGCCAGCACGCGGCCGTAGTCGGTGCCGTGGCTACGGTAGTGGAACAGAGAGATGTTCCAGTGCGTGCCCAGCGTGTGCAGGAACTTGAGCAACGCGCCCGGTGATTCCGGAAACTCGAAGCTGAACAGGCGTTCCTGGAGCGGCTTTGAGGGACGACCGCCAACCATATAACGCACGTGCAGCTTCGCCATTTCATCGTCGGACAGATCGACCACGCTGTAGCCGCCATCGTGCAGCAGGCTGAGGATCTCTTTACGTTCCTCCACGCCCCGGCTCAGACGTACGCCGACAAAAATGCAGGCATCTTTCGCATCGGCAAAGCGGTAGTTGAACTCCGTTACCGAACGACCGCCCAGCAGCTGGCAGAACTTGAGAAAGCTGCCCTTCTCTTCCGGGATGGTCACCGCCAGCAGCGCTTCACGCTGCTCACCCAGCTCACAGCGCTCGGAAACGTAGCGCAGGCCGTGGAAGTTCACGTTCGCACCAGAGAGCACGTGCGCCAGACGTTCGCCGCGAATGTTGTGCTGGGCGATGTATTTTTTCATCCCCGCCAGCGCCAGCGCGCCGGAGGGTTCCGCTACCGCACGCACATCTTCGAACAGATCTTTCATTGCCGCGCAGATGGCGTCGCTGTCGACGGTGACGATATCGTCCAGATACTCCTGGCACAGACGGAACGTTTCATCGCCAATGCGCTTCACCGCCACGCCCTCGGCAAACAGCCCGACACGCGGCAGGTCTACCGGATGACCGGCGTCCAGCGCCGCCTTCAGGCATGCAGAGTCTTCCGCCTCAACGGCGATGACTTTGATCTGCGGCATCAGCTGTTTAATCAGCACCGCCACGCCTGCGGCCAGCCCGCCGCCGCCCACCGGGACGAAGACGCGGTCGAGATGGGCATCCTGCTGCAACAGTTCCAGCGCCAGCGTACCCTGCCCGGCAATCACCATCGGGTGGTCGAACGGCGGCACCCAGGTGAAGCCCTGCTGCTGCGCCAGCTCAATCGCTTTGGCTTTGGCTTCGTCAAAGTTCGCGCCGTGGAGCAGCACTTCTCCGCCAAAACCGCGCACCGCGTCGACTTTAATGTCTGCGGTAGCGACCGGCATCACGATCAGCGCCTTCAGCCCCAGACGGGCCGAGGAGAAGGCAACGCCCTGGGCGTGGTTGCCCGCCGACGCGGTAATGACGCCGCGCGCTTTCTGCTCATCCGTCAGCCCCGCCATCATCGCGTAGGCACCGCGCAGCTTAAAGCTGTGCACCGGCTGGCGGTCTTCGCGCTTCACCAGAATGACGTTGTCGAGGCGCGAGGAGAGTTTTTCCATTTTTTGCAGGGGCGTGACCTGCACAGCTTCATAGACCGGCGCGCGTAGCACCGCTCTCAGGTATTCCGCCCCCTCAGGGGCGGCGGATAAGGGTTGTGACTCGGCCATCATTAGCCCCCAAGTTTAGATTTATCGCGCACCGCGCCTTTATCTGCACTGGTTGCAAGGCTCGCATAGGCGCGCAGGGCGAAGGAGACTTCGCGCTGGCGATCTTTCGGCGTCCAGGCTTTGTCACCGCGGGCTTCCTGCGCTTCACGACGGGCCGCAATCTCCTGGTCGCTCAGCTTGAGCTGAATGCCGCGATTCGGAATGTCGATTTCAATCAGATCGCCATCTTCGATGATCGCGATGTTGCCGCCGCTTGCCGCTTCCGGGGAGACGTGGCCGATGGAGAGACCAGACGTGCCGCCGGAGAAACGACCGTCGGTGATCAGCGCACAGGCTTTACCGAGGCCCATCGATTTCAGGAAGGTGGTCGGGTAGAGCATCTCCTGCATGCCCGGGCCGCCTTTCGGCCCTTCGTAGCGAATGACAACCACGTCGCCTTCCACCACTTTGCCGCCGAGGATGGCATCTACCGCCTCGTCCTGGCTTTCGTACACTTTCGCCGGACCGGTGAATTTCAGGATACTGTCGTCCACGCCTGCGGTTTTCACGATGCAGCCGTTTTCTGCAAAGTTACCGTACAGCACCGCCAGACCGCCGTCTTTGCTGTAGGCGTGCTCCAGCGAGCGGATGCAGCCTTCAGCACGGTCGTCATCCAGCGTGTCCCAGCGGCAATCCTGCGAGAACGCCTGGGTGGTGCGAATACCTGCAGGGCCGGCGCGGAACATCTTTTTCACCGCGTCGTCTTTGGTCAGCATCACGTCGTACTGTTCCAGCGATTCCGGCAGCGTCAGGCCGAGGACGTTTTTGACGTCGCGGTTCAGCAGCCCGGCGCGATCCAGCTCGCCCAGGATACCGATGACGCCACCCGCACGGTGCACGTCTTCCATGTGGTACTTCTGGGTACTCGGCGCGACTTTACACAGCTGCGGAACTTTGCGGGAGAGTTTGTCGATGTCGCTCATGGTGAAGTCGATTTCGGCTTCCTGCGCGGCGGCCAGCAGGTGCAGAACGGTGTTGGTGGAGCCGCCCATAGCGATATCCAGCGTCATGGCGTTTTCGAACGCCGCTTTACTGGCGATATTGCGCGGCAGCGCGCTGGCATCGTCCTGCTCGTAGTAGCGTTTGGTCAGCTCAACGATACGTTTACCGGCGTTGAGGAACAGCTGCTTACGGTCGGCGTGGGTCGCCAGCAGCGAGCCGTTGCCCGGCTGGGAAAGGCCCAGCGCTTCGGTCAGGCAGTTCATGGAGTTGGCCGTGAACATGCCGGAACAGGAGCCGCAGGTCGGGCACGCGGAGCGTTCCACCTGATCGCTCTGTTCGTCAGAGACTTTCGGGTCTGCGCCCTGGATCATCGCATCGACCAGGTCGAGCTTGATGATTTTGTCGGAGAGCTTGGTTTTACCCGCCTCCATCGGACCGCCGGAGACGAAGATCACCGGAATGTTCAGGCGCAGGGAGGCCATCAGCATCCCCGGGGTGATTTTGTCGCAGTTGGAGATACAGACCATCGCATCGGCGCAGTGGGCGTTGACCATATACTCCACCGAGTCGGCGATCAGCTCGCGCGACGGCAGTGAATAGAGCATTCCCCCGTGGCCCATTGCGATACCATCATCCACCGCAATGGTGTTGAACTCTTTCGCCACGCCGCCGGAGGCTTCGATTTGCTCGGCAACCAGCTTACCGAGATCGCGCAGATGCACGTGGCCCGGTACAAACTGGGTGAAAGAGTTCACCACGGCGATAATTGGCTTGCCGAAATCGGCGTCGGTCATTCCGGTGGCGCGCCACAATGCGCGGGCACCCGCCATGTTACGGCCGTGGGTGGTGGTGGCTGAACGATACTTAGGCATGCTTTATTGACTCCCGTCTGACTATTTAATGGGACGGTGCGTGCCGTCCCACATTTATATTTAGTGATTAACCTGATCCAACCAGCCGTATTTATCTTCTGTTTCGCCGGTGAAGAGGCCAAAGAACGCTTGCTGAATGCGCTTGGTGACCGGGCCACAGCGGCCTTCGCCCACCTGGATACCGTCTACGCTGCGAACCGGCGTAATTTCAGCCGCGGTACCGGACATGAACACTTCGTCTGCCAGGTAGAGGGATTCGCGGGACAGCACCTGCTCGCGCACTTCGATACCCAGATCTTTCGCCAGCTTGATGATCGCGTCGCGGGTGATGCCCGGCAGCGCGGAAGAGGTGAACGGCGGGGTAAACAGAATGCCGTCTTTTACTTCAAACAGGTTTTCGCCCGCGCCTTCTGAGATGTAGCCGTTCACGTCGAGGGCGATGCCTTCCTGATAGCCGTGGCGGCGCGCTTCGCTGCCGACCAGCAGTGAGGAGAGGTAGTTACCGCCCGCTTTTGCGGCAGTCGGGATGGTGTTTGGCGCCACGCGGTTCCAGGAAGAAACCATTGCGTCGATCCCCTGATCCAGTGCTTCTGCGCCCAGGTAGGCGCCCCACGGGAACGCAGCAATGATCACATCGGTGTTGTAACCGGCCGGCGGGTTCACGCCCATGCCCACGTCACCCACGAAGACCAGCGGACGAATATAGGCGCTGGTCAGTTTGTTCTGGCGAATCACTTCGCGGCAGGCTTCCATCAGCTCATCAACGCTTTGAGAGACCGGGAAACGATAAATTTTGGCTGAGTCATGCAGACGCTGCATGTGTTCGCGATGGCGGAACACCACTGGCCCTTTGTGAGAATCGTAGCAACGGATGCCTTCAAACACGGAGGTACCGTAGTGCAGCGCGTGGGACATCACGTGAACTTTCGCGTCTTCCCAGCGAACCATCTCACCATTGAACCAAATGTAATCAGCTTTTGTTGTCGTCATTTTTTCGTCCTGTCACGCTCAAGCGCGGATTTGTTGTGATGTGGTTGTGCTCTGGCAGATGGCAACATGGGCAACGTCTACCAGCTTTGATAACTGACTAAACAGTAAGTCGACCGGCCGCGGACTGGCAACGGTTAATTCGATACTGATGTTCTGGGCGTCGGTGGCCGTTTCCATATTCATAGAGCAAATCTGAAAACCACGGTGGCGGACCACACGCAAAACACGTTCTAACGTTTCCGGGTTGAAGCGAGCCTGCACGGCGACCTGATGTTGCATCATGATAATTTCTCCAGCATTTGTGAGTTACTGGCACCGGGCGGTACCAACGGCCAGACGTTCTCAAGCTCGTCGATTGAGACATGAAGCAGGTATGGCCCTTCGCTTGACAGCATGGTGTCGAGTGCCGCTTCAACCTGGTCTTTACGGGTGATGTGCTGGCCAGGAATGCCGAAGGCGCTGGCCAGGGTGAGGAAATCGGGGTTATCGGTCAGGGTTGTTTCGCTGTAACGCTCCTGGAAGAACAGCTGCTGCCACTGGCGAACCATCCCTAAACGCTGGTTATCGAGCAACACGATCTTCAGCGGTAACTGCTTGCGCTTCACGGTGCCGAGCTCCTGAACGTTCATCATGAAGGAGCCGTCACCGGAGATACAGATCACGGTATCGTTCGGGCGAGCCACCTGTGCGCCTACGGCTGCCGGCAGGCCAAAGCCCATCGTGCCTAAGCCGCTGGAGGTGATGAAGTTCTCCGGGCGGGTGTAGGTCATGTGCTGGGCTGACCACATCTGATGCTGGCCCACATCGGTCGTCACCACGCTGTCGGCGGGTTTACGGTCGGACAACTGCTTCAACAGCAGCGGCGCATAGATGGCATCGCCTGGGTGATCGTAACGCCAGGCATGCTCAGCGCGCATGTCTGCGGTGTGCTGACGCCATGCGTTGATATCCAGCGGCTGCTCCAGCGCCGGTAACAGCGCGTTAAGATCGCCCTGCAACGCCACGTGCGCCTGACGCAGTTTGTTCATCTCCGCCGGGTCGATATCCATATGGATCACTTTGGCATTCGGCGCGAAGGTATTCAGCTTGCCGGTGACGCGGTCGTCAAAACGGGCGCCTGCGACGATAAGCAAGTCGCACTCCTGCACCGCCAGGTTTGCCGCTTTAGTGCCGTGCATTCCCAGCATGCCGAGGTAGTACGGGTAGTCCGCGTCTACCGCACCCAGACCTTTCAAGGTGCAGGTGGCGGGCATTTGCGTGGTTGCAAGGAACGCGCGAAGCGCCGGAACAGCCTGCGCCATACCTACCCCGCCGCCGACGTACAGCATCGGCTGCTTCGCCTCCGCCATCATCTGACGCGCCTCTTCAACCTCTGCATGCGGAAACGCATCGTCGCTTTTCACGGTGGAGAAATGCGGCTCCAGATCGCCAGGTGCAACCTGGATATCTTTCGGGATATCCACCAGAACCGGGCCAGGACGGCCAGAACTGGCAACCTCGAACGCTTCGGCCATCACGCGCGGCAGCTCTTCGAGGGACTGAACGAGGAAGCTGTGCTTGGTGCAGGCCAGCGATAAGCCGAGGACGTCTACTTCCTGGAAGGCATCGGTGCCGATGAACGGAGAGGCCACCTGACCGGTAATCGCCACGACAGGAACAGAATCGAGCAGCGCGTCAGCCAGGCCGGTGATCAGGTTCGTTGCACCCGGACCTGAGGTCGCCATGCACACACCGGTTTTACCGGTCGCGCGGGCATAACCAATGGCTGCCATCGCTGCGCCCTGCTCGTGCCGGCACAAGAGGTGTTCCACGCCGCCGTCATACAGTGCATCGTAAATCGGCATAATTGCGCCACCCGGATAACCGAATACGGTTTCGACTCCCTGCGCGCGCAACGCATGTACTACCCATTGTGCCCCATTCATAGTTAGTTCCCCGTCATAAATCTGGAGAAACAGAATTTTGTGCTAGTCGTCATTCTCTGCTCCTCATTTAAGTTTTTTAGTCATAAAAAAACCCCCGGACCTTTCGGTGCGGGGGTCTTAGTTCGTTAAGGCTTGATTTCTAAGCCTTTCCTCGTCCAAGTGCAGCCCCGCACGGTGGGATAATAATCACCACCACGCTAATCACGACCAGGCTAATCACTCGTAGAAGGGCTGTCATTTTCAGTTCTTTTTGCATCTTGTTCGAAGGAATACCTAAAGAGTTATCACAGTTTTTAAATCAAACACAAGATTTATTTATGAAGGATTTGGTTAGCAAGCGAACCAAATTTCATGAACGCATTGTTTTATATAAGGAAATTTGGAAGTGAATATTTTTCATTTTTTATTGCAGATCTAACCGTTAAAGCGCGCCTTTTTACATTTTGCGAGTGTGCTTCCACGGTGATGCAATGGTTTCAATGCTCCCTGAAAATCTCTGAACAGGCGGCGTAAATACGTAAAAAGACGCTAAACAGAGAAAACAGGCACTGGCATAGTCAGACCAGGAGGTAGTACAAATGTCACTGTCAGTTGTTTATACGCGAGCAGCTCTCGGGGTAAAGGCTCCGCTTATTTCCGTAGAGGTTCATTTGAGTAATGGGCTGCCCGGACTCACGCTTGTCGGGTTACCTGAAACCACGGTTAAAGAGGCCAGGGACCGCGTTCGTAGCGCAATAATAAACAGCGGTTATACCTTCCCCGCAAAGAAGATCACCATCAACCTTGCTCCCGCCGACCTGCCCAAAGAGGGTGGGCGATACGATTTACCTATCGCAATTGCGCTTCTCGCGGCTTCTGAGCAGCTTAATACGACCAGGCTAGGCTCGTATGAGTTCGTGGGTGAACTCGCGCTCACAGGCGCACTGAGAGGCGTTCCCGGTGCGATATCGGGAGCGCTGGAAGCCATACGTGCAGGGCGGCAAATCGTTGTGGCCAATGAAAACGCATCAGAAGTGAGTCTTATTGCAGAAAAGGGATGTCTCATCGCCGGGCATCTTCAGGAAGTGTGCGCCTGGCTGGAAGGCCGCCATGAACTGTCCGAGCCGGAAGAGTGCGACGAGGCTATGGCGGATGCGCCAGAAGACCTCAGCGAGATCATGGGACAGGAGCAAGGGAAACGGGCGCTGGAGATTACGGCAGCGGGTGGGCACAATCTCCTGCTGATTGGCCCGCCGGGTACGGGCAAAACCATGCTGGCGAGCAGGCTAAGCGGGTTGCTCCCGCCGCTTAATAACCATGAAGCGCTGGAAAGCGCCGCCATCTATAGCCTGATCGGTTCGACGTCGTTGCACAAACAGTGGCGTCGACGTCCCTTTCGTTCCCCGCATCATAGCGCGTCACTGACGGCAATGGTCGGCGGTGGGTCTATTCCGGGGCCGGGTGAGATCTCGCTGGCACACAATGGCATTCTGTTTCTCGATGAGCTGCCTGAGTTTGAGCGCCGCGTGCTGGATGCGCTGAGGGAGCCCATTGAATCCGGTGAGATACATATTTCACGCACGCGAGCCAAAATAAGCTATCCCGCCCGTTTTCAGCTCGTGGCGGCGATGAACCCCAGTCCGACGGGGCATTATCAGGGCAACCATAACCGCTGTACGCCAGAGCAGACGCTGCGCTATCTGGGAAAGCTGTCTGGCCCGTTTCTCGACCGTTTCGATTTATCACTGGAAATCCCCCTTCCGCCGCCGGGCCTGCTCAGGCAGAGGGATAAACTGGGTGAAAGCTCCGCGCATGTTCGCGAGCGGGTTATCGCGGCACAGGCGAGACAGTATGCCCGTCAAAACAGGCTGAATGCACGACTGGATAATGCAGGGATCCGACAGTTTTGTTCTCTTAACGTTGAAGATGCGGCTTGGCTGGAGGAGACGTTGACGCGCTTTGGGCTTTCCATACGTGCGTGGCAGCGCTTGTTAAAAGTAGCCAGAACCATTGCGGACGTGGAGGGCTGTACTGATATTGCGAGGAAACACTTGCAGGAAGCGCTGAGCTATCGGGCGATCGATCGTTTGCTTTTGCATCTGCAAAAGTTACTGGCATAAAAAAAGGGGCCGTAGCCCCTTTTTTTATTAGTCGTCAGACTCGGTGTAGTCTTCTGCACCTTCCATCTGCGGTTTACCGCCAGACAGCGTATGGAAACGTTTTGGACGCTTAATGCGAGCCATGTACTTGATCCATACACGTTCTGCTTCAGACTGCGGCTCACGCTCACCACGGCACACTGAGACAAACTGTTTTTCATCTTCAGTTGCAGGCTCACGTTTACCCAGATCCAGCTCGTTAAAGGCATAACCATGACGCTCAAGCAGCTGCGCCTCTTTGATGGTGAAATCGCCGTGACGAGAGAACCCGCGCGGATAATGTTTATTGTCGAAAAAACGATTAGTCGTCGTAAAGCTTTCCGCCATCCTACACGCTCCTAATTCTTTGGCCGAGCTATTTATGGCGCGGAGTATTAGTTACGCTTGACAGAGTGTAAAACAAAACATTTAAATCATAACGACAAATTATTTTGCGGAGAAAGATGTGGATACGGAATTGCTAAAAACTTTCCTTGAAGTGAGCAGAACGCGTCACTTCGGGCGAGCCGCTGAAGCCCTTTACCTGACGCAGTCAGCAGTCAGTTTTCGTATTCGACAGCTGGAAAATCAACTGGGTGTGAATCTTTTTACCCGCCATCGCAACAATATCCGCCTCACGCCTGCCGGTGAAAAACTGCTTCCGTATGCGGAGACATTGATGAATACCTGGCAGGCAGCGCGCAAAGAGGTTGCGCATACGTCGAGGCACAACGAGTTCTCGATAGGGGCCAGCGCATCTCTGTGGGAATGCATGCTCAGTCAGTGGCTTACCCGGCTATATCACTCCCATGGCCATTTACAATTTGAAGCCAGAATTGCGCAACGTCAGTCGCTGGTTAAGCAACTTCATGAGCGTCAGTTGGATCTGCTGATAACTACAGAAGCCCCCAAGATGGACGAATTTAGCAGCCAGATTGTTGGACAGTTCGGTCTGGCTCTTTATGCTTCTGAACCCTCAAAGATGAAAGCAGACCTGACCTATTTGCGGCTGGAGTGGGGACCTGATTTTCAGCAACATGAGACGGGATTGATCGCACCTGATGATGTTCCACAGTTAACAACCAGTTCTGCCGAGATTGCCTGTCAGCAACTCCCCTTGCTGAAGGGTTGCACCTGGTTACCAGTCCGTTGGGCAGATACCAAGCCTGGACTGCATACCGTGGTGGATTCCACTACCCTTTCGCGGCCGCTGTATGCGATTTGGTTGCAAAATAGCGACAAGCAATCGCAAATAAAAGATCTATTAAAAATCAATGTAATGGATTGAGGCTGAGGCCAGCAGGGACGCTGGCTGCATTTAAGAATGCTGAAATTTCACCGGGTTTCAGGCAAAAAAAATCCTTTGCCGAAGCAAAGGATTCTATATGGCAGGGGCGGAGAGACTCGAACTCGCGACACCCGGTTTTGGAGACCGGTGCTCTACCAACTGAGCTACGCCCCTAAAGTTTTTTGCCATTAAGCCTGCCATTACTGGCAGGCTTAACGTCTTAATAAGTGGCGGAACGGACGGGACTCGAACCCGCGACCCCCTGCGTGACAGGCAGGTATTCTAACCGACTGAA
>NZ_JADBQZ010000022.1:0-82090 GCF_014896175.1 Enterobacter cloacae complex sp. I3 | reverse complement strand
ACATTAAAGATTTCAGATCACGTAAAAATCTTCTATAGATTCATAGTAAAGATGTGATTTTAGATAAGGCATGCAACCCTTCTATAAAAGTGTCACTTGAAAGCAACTGTAACTTAGAGCGCTTGTAGCAAAAAATCCCCACTGGCGGTGGATGACAAGTTTTGACAACTCAGTCTGTACGCCAGCGTCCGGGCCAACCAGAACAGTGATCTGAATGAAGCTCGAGGATGGTTGCAAAGGGGGAGTGCTTAACACCTCCTCTCCTGTGTTCCCGCATCTGAAGTTTTCTAAAGGGGTAGCGGTTGACACTTTCCCCCTAGTTTTCCCTAGTAAGGCATAACAAACCATAACAGGCTGACACCTGCCCTGCTTCACATCAGCCCTTTACACGTTAGCTGCAGCTGTTGTGCGTGAGCGTTAGGATCCGTTAGGTTGGGTTGACACTTTTCCCTGTTTTTCACGAAAAAGTGTCAAGTTAGAGGAATTAGGTTTGGCCGAGGGTTTACAGTTTCTCACCTGCCAGCAGACAGAGTGCCTTTAATCTTGTTTCGCTCCAGTTATCCTGGGTGTCGGGATGCATTGCGGCCACATAGGCCAGCTCGGAACGCAGGAAACGCAGACCACCAGCCATGTGATCTTTCCCATAGAAGCTGTGGGTTTCTTCATCCAGCCGGAAGAGAATCAGCAGTTGTTCATCGAGCTCATGCTGAACATCAAAACCCAGCTCAGCGGCTGCGGCCTCAATTCGCTGGCCAGCATCAATAACAGCCGGCAACTCTTTCCCGCCGTCATGCTTCCATACCCATGCTGCGGCCTGCGCCCACGTCATTTCAGTTTGGTGTTCGCCAGCACCAGCAGAATTTTTTAAGCCTGCGATGCGTCAACATCCACTTTATCGCCTGAAATAACGATTTCACCGCGCGCTATCCTGCCGTAAACAGTTTGCCGGCTGACGCCCATACGCCTGGCGTAGGCTGATTTACTTAATAGCATCGTGATGTTTCCCTTCAGGCAGAAAAAAGCCGCCCTCAGGCGGCCTGCTTCTCTTCTGAATGTGTCTGCCGCTGGCTGCCTTGAGCATCGCGCTGACATGTTCGCTTAACTAATCAAGGCCAGGAATGAGTAGATGCCAATGATTTAACCGATGCGCGTTTATTTCTCAGGTAATCGAGAATGTTTGCTTCCTGCTAATTTGGATCCGAATCGTTGAAGATAACGTTCAGTAAATCAGTCTCTGCTTCAACCTGAGCAGGAGAAGACGCAACAGTTGAATGCTCAAACATGCGCTTAGAATTGATGCGAATTTGGAAGCTTCTTTCCCAAATCTTCCCCATCGTGCAGATAAGAAGGGAGCTAATGATGCGTAACTTTTTGAGAGAACTGGTGCCGATAATAGGAGTCGAACCTACGACCTTCGCATTACGAATGCGCTGCTCTACCAACTGAGCTATATCGGCCCTGAGAGGCCGGTTACGAGTGTAACCACGGGGCAAAAGGTTAGATCTAACCGGGTGATGCGTCAATGCCCTTTTGAATCAAACGGCTATTTTTGCATCACCCGTGACTATTTACGCACGAATCGTATCGTCACCGAAGCCGATCCACTTATAGGTGGTCAGCGCTTCAAGGCCCATCGGACCACGCGCGTGCAGTTTCTGCGTGCTGACCGCCACTTCTGCGCCAAGTCCGAACTGGCCGCCGTCCGTGAAGCGGGTGGAGGCGTTCACATATACCGCAGAGGAATCCACTTCATTCACAAAGCGATCGGCATTGCGCAGCGTACGCGTCAGGATCGCGTCAGAATGCTGCGTGCCGTGTCCACGAATGTGCGCAATAGCGTCGTCGAGATCCGCAACCACCTTCACGTTCAGATCCAGCGACAGGAACTCGTCGTCGTACTGCTCCGCTTTTACGGGAACCACGCTAGCCGGGCCACCCTGGAGCAGCGCGAGAGCATTGGTATCAGCGTGCAGCGTCACCCCGCTCTCCGCCATCTGCTTGCTCAGAGCAGGCAGGAAAGTACTCGCAATCCCCTGGTGCACCAGCAGCGTTTCCACGGTGTTACAGGTGCTTGGGCGCTGGGTTTTGGCGTTGACGATAATCTTCAGCGCTGGCTCAATTTCGGCGCTGTCGTCCACCACGATATGGCATACGCCGATGCCGCCCGTGATGACCGGAATGGTCGACTGCTCACGGCAGAGCTTGTGCAGGCCTGCGCCACCGCGTGGGATCAGCATGTCGATGTATTTGTCCATGCGCAGCATCTCGTTGACCAGCGCGCGGTCAGGGCTCTCAATCGCCTGCACGGCCCCCGCCGGCAAGCCGCACTCTTCCAGCGCCTGCTGGATGACTTTCACCGTCGCGGCGTTGGTGCGCCAGGTCTCTTTCCCACCGCGCAAAATGGCGGCATTACCGGTTTTCAGGCACAGGGAAGCGACGTCAACCGTCACGTTTGGACGGGCTTCATAAATCACGCCGATGACGCCGAGCGGCACGCGGCGACGCTCCAGACGCAAACCGCTGTCGAGCAGCCCACCGTCAATCACCTGTCCTACCGGGTCGGCCAGGTTACAAACCTGACGAACATCGTCGGCGATACTTTTAAGACGCGCCGGGTTCAGCGCCAGGCGGTCGAGCATCGCTTCGCTCAGGCCGTTTCGACGCGCTTCCAGCAGATCCTGCTCGTTGGCAAGCAAAATGTCCTGAGACTGTGCTTCCAGATAATCAGCGATTTTTTCCAGCACGCGGTTTTTCTCGCGGCTGGAAAGGAGCGCCAGTTTGTAAGAAGCGGCCTTCGCGGCTGCGCCCATTTGTTCCAGCATGTTCTGGCTCCTTAACGAATAATCATGTCATCGCGATGCACGGCAACCGGGCCATATTCATAGCCCAGAATAGCGTCGATCTGCTGCGAGTGGTGGCCCGCAATGCGGCGCAGGGCATCGCTGTTATAGCGGCTTACGCCATGCGCGATGTCGCGACCTTCAAGGTTACGGATGCGGATCACTTCACCACGGGAGAAGTTGCCTGTCACGCTTTTAATTCCTTTAGGAAGCAATGAACTCCCTCGTTCCAGAATCGCCGCGGTTGCCCCTTCATCAACGGTGAGTTCACCGGCAGGCGGCGCGCCAAAGATCCAGCGCTTGCGGTTCTCCAGTGGGGATTCCTGGGCGTGGAAGCGGGTGCCAACGGAAATGCCTTCCATCACGTCGCCAATCACGCCAGGGCGGCTGCCCGCGGCAATGATGGTGTCGATACCGGCGCGGCACGCCACGTCGGCGGCCTGCAGCTTGGTCCCCATCCCGCCCGTTCCGAGGCCGGACACGCTGTCACCGGCGATGGCGCGCAGCGCATCGTCGATACCATGAACATCGGTAATCAGCTCGGCTTCCGGGTTGGAGCGCGGGTCGGCGGTGAACAGCCCCTGCTGATCGGTCAGAAGCAGGAGTTTATCGGCCCCGGCCAGAATGGCGGCCAGCGCAGAGAGGTTATCGTTATCGCCCACTTTTATTTCAGCGGTGGCAACGGCATCGTTTTCGTTGATAACGGGAACAATATTGTTGTCCAGCAGCGCGCGCAGGGTATCGCGGGCGTTCAGGAAGCGCTCTCTGTCTTCCATATCCGCACGCGTCAGCAACATCTGCCCGACGTGAATACCGTAGATAGAGAACAGCTGTTCCCAGAGTTGAATGAGTCGGCTTTGTCCCACGGCGGCCAGCAGCTGTTTAGAGGCGATCGTCGCGGGGAGTTCGGGGTAACCCAGGTGTTCACGCCCGGCGGCAATCGCCCCGGAGGTCACAATCACAATACGGTGCCCTGCGGCATGCAGCTGAGCGCACTGGCGTACAAGCTCAACAATGTGGGCGCGATTTAGGCGGCGCGATCCGCCTGTTAACACACTGGTACCGAGTTTTACCACCAGCGTCTGGCTGTCACTCATGATTCTCTGCCGTTCAACGATAAGGGAAAGTAATGTCGAACGAACGTTTTAACAGGAGTCAGCCCGGTTGCCAACTGCCTTAGTGCATCACCAGGCACTTTGTTGCGCGGGATCAGGAAGCGTAGCGGCAGAATTTGACAAATTTATTACCGTAATAATAAATCACAGTTTTTTAAAATTATTCTTAGTTTGTCATAAAAGTTTCATTCCAGAACGATAAAACCCTTCCTGTTTTTTCACGGGACTTAAGCATCAGCTTATCGTCCAGCGAATTTTTAAAGCGCGTTTATAAGACAGGATCGAAAATGAAAAAGAGCACTCTGGCATTAGTGGTTATGGGCGTGGTGGCTTCCGCATCTGTTCACGCAGCAGAAGTTTATAATAAAAACGGTAATAAACTGGACGTGTACGGCAAAGTCAAAGCTATGCACTATATCAGTGATGATGACACCAAAGATGGTGACCAGACTTACGTTCGTTTCGGTTTTAAAGGCGAAACCCAGATTAACGATCAGCTGACGGGCTATGGCCGTTGGGAAGCTGAATTCGCAGGTAACAAAGCTGAAAGCGACTCCTCGCAGAAAACACGTCTGGCGTTCGCCGGTATTAAACTGAAAGACTTTGGTTCACTTGATTACGGCCGTAACCTGGGCGCGCTTTATGACGTCGCGGCATACACCGATATGTTCCCTGAGTTCGGCGGTGACGGCCTGGCACAGACCGACAACTTCATGACGAAACGTGCCTCCGGACTGGCCACCTACCGCAATACCGACTTCTTTGGCATGGTAGACGGTCTTGATATGACCCTGCAGTACCAGGGCAAAAACGAAAACCGCGACGTGAAAAAGCAGAACGGTGACGGCTTTGGTACGTCTCTGGCCTATGACTTCGGCGGCAGCGATTTCTCCGTCATTGGTGCTTATGCCAGCTCCGATCGCACCAACGCGCAGAACCTGCAGGCGCGCGGTGAAGGTAAAAAAGCCGAGGGCTGGGCAACCGGTCTGAAATACGACGCGAACGATATTTACCTGGCCACTATTTATTCTGAAACCCGCAATATGGCCCCTATCTCCGGTGGTTTTGCAAATAAAGCGCAAAACTTCGAAGTGGTTGCACAATATCAGTTTGACTTTGGTCTGCGCCCATCCGTGGGTTATGTACAGTCCAAAGGTAAAGATATCGAAGGCATTGGCGACGAAGATATCGTGAAATATATTGACGTGGGCGCCACGTATTACTTCAACAAAAACATGTCCGCGTTTGTTGATTATAAAATCAACCAGATTGACGACGATAATAAGCTGGGCGTGAGCAGCGATGATATCGTTGCGCTGGGTGTGACGTATCAGTTCTAAGATTATCCAGATAAGAAAATCCCGGCATACAAGCCGGGATTTTTTTGCCCAGGGTAAATGCGGTCTGCTGCCCTCACCCCGGCCCTCTTCCACAGGAAGAGGGAAAAACCATTACGCGGTCAGCTTCACCGCTTCGCTGGAAAAGTCATCCGCTGGCTCTAACTTAAGGTCCAGGGTGGCCAGCAGCGCGCTCGCTTTGTCGTGGAACTCTTTCAGGGTGTATTCCAGGCGATCGATCACTTCCTGATCTTTGATGGTAGTAGCCTGCCAGTTGCCGTCTTTATTAAACAGGCCAAACTGATAGCTATACGTAAAACGTTTCTCCTCTGCTTCCATTTCCATCCACCAGCCCCAGAATTCACGTTTTTCGGGTGCAGGCTTCACGTTGACGCATACAGCCAGGCAGTCGAAAAAAAAGCGATTCTCTTCACACTGCTCTTCTCGAATATACGGGCCGAGAGCCATAAATTTCTTGATCAGCCTACTTTTCGGGTGTCCACTCGGTAACGTCATTGCGATCTCCTTTTGTGAAGCCACTGTTTTACCAAACCAGCGAAATTTAGCAATCTATTAACACACTCTCTGGGCGATCCAGCGCGTGATCTCTTTCAAGGCTTTGTCAAAATTCTGATACACCGGGCTGAACGGCACCTCAAGCAATTTGCCATCCGCAGATGACGAAGTGATTAAGCGCGACTCTTCCTCCGGGCTGAACGGATCGTTTTTCCAGAAACCGGACAGCATCGGCGTCGGGCAGCGGCGTCCCAGCAACCCTTGCGTTTTTAACGAGTAGCGATTGAGTTCGACGCGCAGCGCTTCGTCTGAGGCATCATGCATGCCAAGTCGACTGGCAAGGACGTCCAGATACATCTCCGGCACGCTGCCCTGACGGGCAGGATCGCTGAGCAGGGCGTGAACCACCGGGCCCAGGCAGGCGACGGCCTTCAGACGTGAAGATTCAAGGTAAGCCAGACGCACCGCAACGTTGGCACCAAAACGGAAGCCGAACGCCGCGACGCGGGTGTGGTCAACCCACGGAACATTTTCCAGCGCTTTAAGCGCATGCTGGTGCAGCAGGCTCGAATCCTGCGTTAACTTCCACTTCGATGAAAATCCAATAGAAGGCATATCGAGCGTCAGCATCGCGATCCCTTTTGGTGCGAAGTAGCGCTCATACAGGCTGTAATAGTCGATTTGCAGGGAGTCCAGCCCGCCGCACATTAGCACGGTCGGGAACGGTCCGTCGCCTTCAGGCATGTGCAGGAACCCGGTGACGGGGGCACCGCCCGGAACGGCGAACTCAAGCTCGCGCATCTGACCCGGCAGACGTTGAGCAGCCTCCTCATAGGCACGATTCGCCAGCGCTTGAGCCTGTTCGGCCAGCTCATCCCCTTTCAAATGCGGATAGGCGGCGATGGCGTAGAGGTTGGCCGCGTGCAGCCAGTGCTTGCCGCTTCGCGTGGCATCCTCTTCCTGGCTGGCTTTTTGCTGCCAGAGCATCGCCTGTTTAGACCATTCGTAGATCCAGTTCCCGCCCCGGTAGCCCACCACCGTGTCGTAGAGCTCGCTGTCGGTACGCTCCGACTCGCTCATTACGATACGCGCCTGCACGTCGAGGATTTCACGAGGATCGATACCGCGCCAGATCCACATCAGGCGGTTAATCATGCGATACCAGTGGGGAACGTTTTTACCGTCTAACGCAGACTGGACGGCAGGCATGGTTCCCGGATTAAACCGACGGACCAGCGTCGACGTTTCAGGGTGTTTGAAACGGGGTTTGAAAAGCGTCTCGGTGAGATTTGCCTGCGTCATTGCGTTGCCTCCATGGATACGTCATATAGTGCCCATTGTAACGCGTGGCAGGCCAAAAAGAACAACGCCCGGCATAGCCGGGCGTGTAAAGTTACGTACTGGTATTAACGGCCTGAGATAGGCGGCACGAAGACCACGCCCATATCCCATGGCTGTTCAATCCAGGTATCCTGCGGAATATCAATCACGTAATCGTCGACCAGCGGACGGCCAGCAGGCTTCGCAAAGATAGTGACGAAGTGCGCTTTCGGGTACATTTCGCGAATAGCGACCGCTGTACCGCCGGTGTCCACCAGATCGTCGATAACGATGAAGCCTTCACCGTCGCCTTCAGCGCGTTTCAGCACTTTCAGCTCACGCTGGTTATCATGGTCATAGCTGGAGATGCAGACGGTATCGACATGACGAATACCCAGCTCACGTGCCAGCAGCGCCCCCGGTACCAGACCGCCACGGCTGACGGCAATAATGCCTTTCCACTGTTCGGAAGGCATCAGACGCGCAGCCAGTTTGCGTGCGTGAATCTGCAACATGTCCCAGGTGACGACGTATTTTTCGCTCATGTGAAGTGTCCCAGCCTGTTTTTATACGGCTTAAAAAGTGTTCGAGGGGGAAATAGGTTGCGCGAGATTATAAAGATCTGGCGCACTAAAAACCAGTGTTTAGCGCTTCCTGCCTGAGTTTTTACATGCTTTATGCTACCAGCCAGCAGAGAAAGTGGTATTCTCAGTTGCATCTCGCAAGCCTGTCTTGTGGTAACTATTAACCTGCTAACCCTGTGGCCTGCAACCCTGTTTGCAGCGCCTCGACAAGGAGACTTATCGTGTCTGAACTGTCTCAATTATCTCCGCAGCCGCTGTGGGATATTTTTGCCAAAATTTGCTCCATTCCACACCCTTCCTACCATGAAGAACAGCTTGCCGAACATATTATGGGTTGGGCGAAGGAAAAAGGTCTGCACGCAGAGCGCGACCAGGTTGGCAACATTCTGATCCGCAAACCGGCTACCGCAGGCATGGAAAACCGTAAACCGGTTGTACTGCAGGCGCACCTGGACATGGTGCCACAGAAAAACAACGACACCGTTCACGACTTCACTAAAGACCCAATCCAGCCGTACATCGACGGCGACTGGGTAAAAGCGCGCGGCACCACCCTGGGCGCGGACAACGGCATCGGTATGGCCTCTGCGCTGGCGGTGCTGGCTGACGACAGCGTTGAACACGGTCCGCTGGAAGTGCTGCTGACCATGACCGAAGAAGCGGGCATGGACGGCGCGTTCGGTCTGCAGGCGAACTGGCTGCAGGCGGATATCCTGATCAATACCGACTCCGAAGAAGAAGGCGAGATCTACATGGGCTGCGCGGGCGGGATTGATTTCATCTCTACCCTGCCGCTGTCACGCGAAGCGATCCCTGCTGGCTTCCAGACCTTCAAGCTGACGCTGAAAGGGCTGAAAGGCGGCCACTCCGGCGGTGATATTCACCTAGGCCTGGGTAACGCCAACAAACTGCTGGCGCGCTTCCTGGCGGGCCACGCGGCCGAGCTGGACCTGCGTCTGGTGGACTTCAACGGCGGCACCCTGCGCAACGCGATCCCACGCGAAGCCTTTGCCACCGTGGCGGTGCCAGCGGCGAAAGCGGACGAGCTGAAAAAACTCTCCAGCGTCTACCTGGATATCCTGAAAAACGAACTGTCGGCGAAAGAGAAGAACCTGACCGTGGTGCTGGAATCCGTGTCTACGGATAAAGCCGCCCTGACCGCGCAGTCTCGCGACAGCTTCGTTCAGCTGCTGAACGCGACGCCAAACGGCGTGATTCGCAACTCTGACGTGGCGAAAGGCGTGGTGGAAACCTCTCTGAACGTGGGCGTGGTGACCATGAGCGACGACAGTGCGGAAATTATCTGCCTGATCCGCTCCCTGATCGACAGCGGTAAAGAGTATGTAGTAAGCATGCTGGAATCTCTGGGTGCGCTGGCGGGCGCGAAAACCTCCGCCAAAGGCAGCTACCCTGGCTGGCAGCCGGATGCAAGCTCTCCGGTGATGGCACTGGTGCGTGAAACTTATCAGCGTCTGTTCAACAGCACCCCGAACATCCAGGTGATCCACGCGGGTCTGGAATGTGGTCTGTTTAAGAAGCCGTATCCGGACATGGACATGGTTTCCATCGGGCCAACCATTACCGGTCCACACTCGCCGGATGAGCAGGTTCATATTGAAAGCGTCGGCCATTACTGGACGCTGTTGACGGAACTGCTGAAGGCGATCCCTGCGAAGTAATTTGTCGTCTGTTGCCCGGCGGCGCTACGCTTGCCGGGCCTACGATGAGTGCAATCTACAATCCCAAAACCAGCTGACGCTCCAGCTGCGGATCCAGCAGCGTGACGTGCAGTCCCACCAGCCTCACCCCTCGTCCGCCTCGTCGTTCTTCCCACGCCTTTTTCGCTGTTGCGATAAGATCTTCTTTGTTCAGGCGCGGCCAGACGTGCTCCTGCGTCGTCTGCTGAAAATCGTTAAATTTCAGCTTGATGCCCTGTCGGGCAATCAGTAAATCAGGCTTTACTTTGATCAGGCGTCGCTCCAGCTCCGGATAGAGCTGTTCCGTAATAATGGTTTCGCATTCTGACCAGTCATGGATGTCTTCGCTCAGCGTGCGCTCAACCCCGACCGATTTACGAAGCCGTTCGTTGTTTACATCGCGGTCGTCAATGCCCTGACTGCGCTCCCACAGCACGCGGCCAAACTTCCCAAAGCGCTTGAGCAGCATAGCCAGGTCGCTTCGCTGCACGTCTTCGCAGGTGCGTAACCCCATACTTTCCAGCTTCGCGGCGGAGACTTTGCCTACGCCGGGGATTTTGCCAAGCGGCAACGTTTTTAAAAACGCCGGGACCTCTTCAGGGGTGATGACGTACTGGCCGTTGGGTTTATTTAAATCGGAAGCAATTTTGGCGAGAAATTTTACCGGCGCGACGCCTGCCGACGCGGTGAGATTCAGCTCGTTGAAAATGGTCTGGCGGATCTCCTGCGCCATCAGGGTAGCGGAGCCGTGACAGTGCAGGCTGTCGGTGACGTCCAGATAGGCTTCGTCCAGCGAAAGCGGTTCAATCAGTGAGGTGTAGCGGGAGAAGATTTCGCGTATATGGTTTGAGGCTTCTTTATAGGCGTCAAAGCGCCCGGGCAAAAGAGTAAGGTGCGGACACAGTTTCAGCGCCATCGCCGTCGGCATGGCGCTGCGCACGCCAAATTTGCGTGCAGGATAGTTGGCGGTGCTGATCACACCGCGCTGAACGCGGCTGCCGCCAATGGCGATGGGAATATCCCGCAGCGCCGGGTTGTCACGCATCTCCACTGCGGCAAAAAAGCAGTCCATATCGACATGGATTATTTTGCGCATCGGTCATACCACACATGTATTTATATACAGTATAACAAAAGGCAAAAAATGCGTCAGCTATTTTCCTTACTCACGGTTGTCATATAAACGTGTTACAAACATTCGTAATAAAACCTTTATATACATACACTTATTTAATCAATGGAGCGTAATTATTCATGAAGAAAATTCTCCCGATTTCGTTACTGTTTCTGGCGAGTGCTGCATCTGCTAGCCCTGCGATCGTTGCCCACCGGGGCGGGACTGCGGATGCACCTGAAAATACCCTGCCAGCCATTAAGCTCGCCCTCGAAAACAAAGCAGATATCGTCTGGATTACCGTGCAGCTCAGTCGGGATGGCGTACCGGTTCTCTATCGACCTGCCGATCTGAAAGCGTTAACCAATTTGCAGGGAAAGGTGTCGCAGTATACCGCTGAAGAACTGGCAAAGGCGGATGCCAGCGTGAAGTGGAAAGATAAGGGCCTGCCGGAAAACCTGCTTAATTCCCCGATACCGACGCTGAAGTCGGTGCTGAGCGCCTGGCCAAATACGCGTTTTTTCATTGACATCAAATCGCCGGATGCCGATCCGGCGACCATGGGCAACGCGCTGCTTAACGTATTGAAAGAGACCAACAGCCTGAATCGCGTTCGCGTTTATTCAACCGAAGATCGCTATATGGAAGCATTGCCTGTCGAAATCCCCCGCTTTGTCACGCGCAGCGAAACCCGCACGCGTCTGGCCACGATTTCGCTGAGCCACGAATGTCTTCCTCCTTCACAAAAAATGGGCGATTACTGGTATGGGCTTGAGTTAAACCGAAAAGTAGAAGTGGTCGAGAAATTCACCTTAGGCGAAGGTGTCTCTCCTGCAACATTAACGTGGGACAAAGAGGCCGTTGACTGCTTCCGCTCTCAGGGCAATGCCCATCTGATTTTTATCGGCGTGAACTCAGTAGAGGATTACCAGAAGGCGAAAACACTGGGTGCCGAAGGGGTTCTTGTAGACTCACCAGCCAAAGCCAAAAGCTGGGCAAAATAAATGATAAAGGCCGCATGAAGCGGCCTTTTCCTAGATGATCCTCTGCTGGTCCCGGGCCATGCGCTTTTTACGTGCATCGCACGGTTCGGGGCAGTCGCACACCTTTTCCATTCCGATGGAAGATATACCTCCACAGCTGCCCTGAATGCTTTTACGCTTGATGATCCAGCCTAAAGACATACCGAACATCACCAGCAAAAATACCGCAAAGGTTGCCAGAAAGGTCAACATAATCAGCCTCCGAAATCATCAAGGAGGATGTTTTCATCTTCCACGCCGAGATCTTTGAGCATCTTGATCACGGCGGCGTTCATCATTGGCGGACCACACATATAGAACTCGCAGTCTTCCGGTGCCGGGTGCTGTTTGAGGTAGTTTTCATACAGCACATTGTGAATGAATCCCGTATAGCCCGTCCAGTTATCTTCCGGCTGCGGATCGGAGAGCGCCACGTGGAAGGTAAAGTTCGGATTCTCACGCGCCAGCTGTTCAAACTCATCGTCGTAGAACATTTCGCGCAGCGAGCGCGCACCGTACCAGAAGCTGATTTTACGCTTGCTGCCGAGACGCTTGAGTTGGTCGAAGATGTGCGAGCGCATAGGGGCCATACCCGCACCGCCGCCGATAAAGACCATTTCCGCGTCGGTATCTTTAGCAAAAAACTCGCCGAACGGACCGGAGATCGTCACCTTGTCGCCTGGCTTAAGGGACCAGATATACGACGACATCACGCCCGGCGGCGCGTCAGGCACGTTTGGCGGTGGCGTGGCGATACGCACGTTGAGCATGATAATGCCCTTCTCTTCCGGGTAGTTAGCCATGGAATAGGCGCGCAGCGCAGGCTCTTTTACCTCGGAAACAAAGCGGAAGAGATTAAATTTATCCCAGTCGGCCCGGTACTCATCGGGCACGTCGAAGTCCGCATAGGCCACGGTGTGCGCCGGACAATCAATCTGGATATACCCGCCTGCACGGAACGGGACGCTCTCCCCTTCAGGGACACGCAGCTTAAGCTCTTTAATGAACGTGGCTTTGTTATCGTTCGAGATAACCTCGCACTCCCATTTTTTCACGCCGAAAATCTCTTCCGGCAGCTCAATCTTCATGTTCTGACGCACCGCGACCTGGCACGCCAGGCGGCACCCCTCTTTCGCTTCGCGCTTCGTGATATGCGACAGTTCAGTAGGCAGAATATCACCGCCCCCCTCTTTCACCGTCACACGGCACTGCCCGCATGAGCCGCCTCCACCGCAGGCTGACGAGACAAAAATCCCGTTGCCCGAGAGCGTATTAAGCAATTTGTCCCCTGCCGGAGTGCGGATCTGGTTCTGCGGATCGTCATTGATATCAATGATCACATCCCCGGAATTAACCAGCTTTGCGCGCGCCGCCAGAATCAGCCCTGACAGCACCAGTACTATCAGCGTGAACATCACCACGCCAAGAATAATTTCCATCTGTTAGCCCTTATAGCTGCACACCGGAGAAGGACATAAAGCCCAACGCCATCAGACCGGTGGTGATAAAGGTGATCCCTAAGCCACGCAGCCCCGCAGGCACGTTGGCATATTTCATTTTTTCACGGATCCCCGCCATAGTGACAATCGCCAGCATCCAGCCGATACCGGAACCGAAGCCGTACACCACCGATTCACTGAAGTTGTAATCGCGCTGAACCATAAACGAGACGCCACCGAAGATGGCGCAGTTCACCGCGATCAGCGGCAGGAAGATCCCCAGAGCGTTGTACAGCGACGGGAAATACTTATCGAGGATCATCTCCAGGATTTGTACCAGCGCCGCAATCACCCCGATGAAGGTGATGAAGTTCAGGAAGCTAAGATCGACGCCTTCCACCAGCGCGCCGTCCCGCAGCACGAAGTTGAACACCAGGTTGTTAATCGGAACCGAAAGCCCCAGCACAACGGTGACCGCCACGCCCAGGCCAAATGCCGTCGAGACCTTTTTAGAGACGGCAAGGAACGTACACATGCCCAGGAAGAAGGCGAGCGCCATGTTTTCAACAAACACCGCGCGCACAAATAAACTCAGGTAATGAGCCATTGTCGGTTACTCCTTTTCCTGCTGCTCAGGCTTCAGCGTACGAATCAGCCAGATCAGCAAACCGATAATGAAAAACGCGCTTGGGGCCAGCAGGAACAGGCCGTTCGGCAGATACCAGCCGCCGTTCTGTACCGTATCCAGCACCTGAACGCCAAACAGCTTGCCGCTGCCAATCAGCTCGCGCAGGAAACCGACCGTCAGGAGGATCACGCCGTAGCCCAGGCCGTTGCCGATACCGTCCATAAAGCTCGCCAGCGGCGGCATTTTCATGGCGTAGGCTTCAGCGCGCCCCATCACGATGCAGTTGGTGATAATCAGCCCGACAAACACCGAAAGCTGTTTGGAGGTTTCATAGGCGAACGCGCGCAGCAGCTGATCGACCACGATCACCAGCGAGGCGATGATCGCCATCTGCACGATGATCCTCACGCTGTTGGGGATGTGGTGGCGGATCATCGAGATAAACATGCTGGAAAACGCCGTCACCAGCGTTACCGCCAGCGTCATCACCACCGCCGTTTCCAGCTTGGTCGTTACCGCCAGAGCCGAGCACACACCCAGCACCTGCAGGGTTATCGGGTTATTGGCTAAAAGTGGGCCAATCAGCACCTTTTTAACTTCTTTCAGTTCACCCGTATCAGCCATTGTTCAGCGCTCCTTCACGTACGTTCTTCAGGAAGGGACCAAAGCCCAGTTCACCCATCCAGAAATCAAAACTGTGCTGCACCCCGTTAGAGGTGAGTGTGGCGCCGGAAAGACCGTCCACGGCGAATTCATCCCCAGGACGCGCGCCTCCTTTCACCACCTTCAGCGCAGGCTGACCGTTATCATTAAGCACTTTTTTACCGATAAACTGCGCACGCCAGTTAGGGTTTTCCACTTCGCCACCCAGCCCCGGCGTTTCGCCCTGATCGTAATAAGTAATACCTTTGACCGTGCGGCCATCGGTATCCAGTGCCACAAACGCATACATCATTGACCATAAGCCGTTGCCGTAGATGGGCAACACGATTTCCTGTATGCGCTTCTGCTCGTCACGGACGAGGTAAATCTCCGCCATATTGCTGCGGCGCTTAATGCCAGCCGGATCCTGCGAGGCGTCAAGCACGGTGCTCATCTGCGGATCCTTTAATGCCAGCGCCTGGTTATATTTCGCCGGGTCTTTATCCATCAGCTCGCCGGTTTTTAAATCCACCAGCCGTGCGGTAATGCGTTCAGCAAACACGGCCGCGACGTCGTCCTTCGTCATGCCTTCCTGCATCAGCCCGGCCACGGCCAGGATGTTGCGCTGTTTATCCAGCGCGCGCTGTTCCTGCTGCAGCGGTTTCAACCCTACGGCGGAACCGGCAACCACGATGGAACAGACCAGACACAGTACCAAAACCACCAGCAGCGTTTTGCTGATGCTGTCGTTATTTTTAACCTCAGCCACGCGCCTTCCTCCGCTTAATGTTGGCGCGCACGACCAGGTAGTCGAACAGCGGCGCAAACAGGTTGGCAAACAGAATGGCCAACATCATCCCTTCCGGATAGGCCGGGTTGACCACGCGAATCAGTACACACATCACGCCAATGAGCGCGCCGTAGCACCATTTCCCCCTGTCGGTAAAGGAGGCCGAGACGGGATCGGTGGCCATGAACATCATGCCAAACGCAAAACCGCCCAGCACCAGGTGCCAGTACCACGGCATGGAGAACATCGGGTTCGTGTCTGAACCAATGAGGTTGAACAGCGTGGCGGTAAGCACCATGCCGAGCATAACGCCCGCGACGATGCGCCAGGACGCCACGCGGCCAAAGAGGATGATGGCCCCGCCGATCAAAATCATCAGGGTAGATACTTCGCCAATAGAGCCCGGAATGTTGCCAAGAAACGCGTCGAACCAGGTCACGGGCTGGCCGGTAGCATTGTTGACCAGCGTTTCGCCGCCGCCTGCCGCCCACTGAGAAAGCGGCGTCGCGCCGGAGAAACCGTCCGCAGCCGTCCACACCAGGTCGCCCGAAATCTGCGCCGGGTAAGCAAAGAACAGGAACGCACGCCCCGCCAGAGCCGGGTTGAGGAAGTTACGACCGGTGCCGCCGAAAATCTCTTTGGCAATCACCACGCCAAAGCTGATCCCCATCGCCGCCTGCCAGAGCGGTAGCGTGGGCGGAACAATCAGCGCAAACAGAATGGAGGTCACGAAGAAGCCCTCGTTGATCTCGTGTTTGCGGATAATGGCGAACAGCACTTCCCAGAAGCCGCCCACGATAAAGACGGTCATGTAGATCGGCAGGAAGAAGACGGCCCCCAGCGTCATCATGCTGACCCAGCCTGCATCAGCCGCAAAGCTCACGCCCAGCGACTGCGCCAGACGATAGTGCCAGTCAGACTGGATCACCTGCGCCAGTTGCTGAGCGTCGTACATATGATGCAGCGCCGGAATGATTTGCAGACCAACGTTGTACATGCCCCAGAACATGGCCGGAAAAACCGCAAACCACACCAGGATCATCATGCGTTTCAGATCGATGGCATCGCGAACGTGCGCTGCCCCTTTCGTCACCAGACCCGGAGTGTAGAAAATAGTCGTCGTCGCTTCATACAGCGGGTAGTACTTTTTGAGCTTCCCTTCGGTAAAGTGCGGCTCAATTTTTTCAAAGAGGTGCTTTAATCCCATGGTTATCCTTCCTGCTCAATGCGGGTTAACACCTCGCGCAATACGGGTCCATATTCGTATTTACCCGGACACACATAGGTACAGAGCGCCAGATCTTCTTCATCCAGTTCCAGACAACCGAGCGCCTGCGCGCCGTCGGTATCGCCTGCCAGAAGATCGCGCAGCAGCACGGTAGGCAGAATATCCAGCGGCATTACACGTTCGTAGTTGCCAATCGGAACCATCGCGCGCTCGCCGCCGTTCGTGCTGGTCGAGAAGTTAAAGAGCTTATGACGCAGAAAGTGGCCAAGCGTGGTGCGGGTGACGGAGTATTTTTCTGCGCCAGGCAGAACCCAGCCGAACAGCTCTTTCTCACGCCCTTCCAGAACGACGCTCACCTGAAGATGGAAACGTCCCAGGTACGCGTGCGCATTGACAGCGCGGCGGCCGCTGAGTACCGAACCGGAAATGAGGCGGTTTTCACCCTCTTTCGTTTCCCCTGCCAGCAGTTCATTAATGTCTGCTCCCAGAAGCGTCTTAACCAGACGCGGGTTTGCGGCCTGCGGCCCGCCGATGGCGATAATCCGTTCAGCGCAGAGTTCACCCGTAATAAAGAGCTTACCGATGGCAATGACATCCTGATAATTAAGGTGCCAGACCTGTTTTTTAAGGCTCACCGGCTCAAGGAAGTGGATATGGGTCCCGACCAGACCCGCCGGATGCGGGCCGGAAAATTCATTAAACGTAACCTGCCCCTGCGGATGGCCGCCAAGCTTGCCGCCGCTGGCCTGGCAAACGTGCACTTTTCCGGGCGTCAGGCGAGTCAGAACGGTCAGCCCGGCATCAAAGGCTTTACGCTGCGCCAGAATAATGGGCTGCGGGTCTGCGCTGAGCGGGTTGGTGTCGATGGCCGTCACGAAAATGGCAGCCGGGGCGGTATCAGGAACGGGTGATTTGCTGAAAGGACGCGTACGCAGCGCCGTCCACAGGCCGGACGCGAGCAGCTGAGCCTGCACATCTTCGCGGCTAAGCGTCGCGAGGTCTGCCGCATCATAACGAGCAAACTCACGCTGTTCATCGCCTTCAATGCGGATTACCACCGACTGCAGCACGCGACGCTCGCCGCGGTTGATCGCTACCACTGTGCCGCTGGCGGGGGCCGTGAACATGACGCCGGGATTTTTTTTGTCTTCAAAGAGCGCCTGCCCTTTGATCACGCGATCGCCCTCCTGCACCAGCATTGAAGGACGCATGCCCAGATAATCGTCACCTAAAATTGCGACATGACGGACGCTTGCGCCACACGAGACGTGCTGCTCAGGCACGCCTGCAATCGGCAAATTAAGTCCTTTTTTTATTTTAAACATGTGGTTAGCAGGTTTCCATAAACAACGATCCAGTGGGCGCAAAGTGTAACATTTTCCCCTTCTCTCGGGCAGGGGATCCACGGTCGGGCGCGCCAAAATGCGAGCTATTACGCAAAGTTCCTGGAGCCAGCGCGTTTTTGATGGTTTATAAAGTAAAACTAATTTGTAAACTCACCGCCCGGCTCTTGCGAAAATCTATAGCGGTGCTAATGTGAGCGCACCTAACAGAATAATCTGATTTCGGGTCTCTTTTGCCGTCCTGGCAAGTTAGTCCAGGTTTTATCAAGGAATTTGTAGTATGCGTAAAATCGCATTGTTCATTGCGATGCTTCTGATTCCGTGCATGTCGTTTGCCGGGCTGCTCAGCAGCAACAGCTCCACCACGCCGATCAGCAAAGAATATAAACAGCAGTTAATGGGATCCCCGGTTTATATTCAAATCTTCAAGGAAGAGCGCACGCTCGATCTGTTTGTAAAAATGGGCGAAACATATCAGCTGCTTGATAGCTACAAAATTTGTAACTATTCCGGCGGGCTGGGCCCGAAACAGCGTCAGGGCGATTTCAAAAGCCCGGAAGGTTTTTACAACGTTCAGCGTAACCAGCTAAAGCCGGATAGCCGCTTCTATAAAGCCATCAACATCGGTTTCCCGAACGCCTATGACCGTGCTCACGGTTATGAAGGGAAATACCTGATGATCCACGGTGCCTGCGTGTCTGTCGGCTGCTACGCGATGACCGACTCCGGCATTGATGAGATTTTCCAGTTCGTAACCGGCGCACTGGTCTTTGGGCAGCCTAACGTTCAGGTCAGCATCTATCCGTTCCGCATGACCGATGCCAATATGGCGCGCCATAAGTACTCTTACTACGCCGATTTCTGGAAACAGCTGAAGCCGGGTTATGACTACTTTGAGCAGACCCACAAGCCGCCGGTAGTCTCTATCGTCGATGGCCGTTACGTGGTCAGCAAACCGCTGAGCCACGAAGTCGTCCACCCGCAGCTGGCGTCAAATTACACGGTCCCCGAGACAAAATAGCACCCACTCGCCTGGCATAATCTTTTGCCAGGTTTCGTTGCCCGTCAGCGGCTGCGTTGCAATAACGGTGACCACATCGTTCGGTGTGGTCTCCTTCTGAAAGTCTATCTCCACATCCTGATCGAGCAGCGTAGCAACGCCAAACGGCGCGCGGCGCGTGATCCAGAAGAGATTCGTCGAGCAGAACGCCATCACGTAGCGCCCGTCAGACAACAGCATGTTAAACACGCCTTTTTCACGCAATTCGGCTGCCAGCGTCGCGATGTATTTGAATACGGCGGCCATATTGCCGGGCGTGCGCGGATAACGTTCTGTCAGCTTATGCAGCAGCCAGCAGAAGGCCTTCTCGCTGTCCGTTTCGCCCACCGGACGGAAGTTGCCCGTTTCAAGAGATTTATAGCCCGTAAGCTGCCCGTTGTGCGCGTAGGTCCAGTTACGGCCCCACAGCTCGCGGGTAAAGGGATGGGTATTTTCCAGCGCAACTTCGCCGCGGTTTGCCTGGCGAATATGCGCGATCACCGAACAGGATTTAATGGGATAGTCCTGCACCAGTTTGGCAATCGGTGAGTTAAAACTGGGCTGTGGATCTTTGAACGTGCGACACCCTTTGCCTTCGTAGAAGGTGATGCCCCAGCCGTCTTTATGCGGCCCGGTTCCCCCACCGCGCTGAACCAGCCCGGTGAAGCTAAAGCAGATATCGGTTGGCACATTGGCGCTCATCCCGAGCAGTTCGCACATACATCACCTCCACAACAGCGGGGGGCACCGGTGCCCCCCAGCGAAGCCTTACTTAACCATCTCTTTTTCGATCAGCTGGATCAGGATGTGGATCACTTTGATGTGAATTTCCTGAACGCGATCTGCATAGCCGAAGTGCGGAACGCGAATTTCGATATCCGCCGTACCGTCCATCTTACCGCCATCTTTCCCGGTCAGGGTGATCACCTTCATCCCTTTTTCACGCGCGGCGGCGATCGCTTTGATCACGTTCGCGGAGTTACCGGAGGTAGAGATACCCAGCAGCACGTCGCCTTCACGGCCTACTGCCTCAACGTAGCGGGAAAAGATGTGGTCGTAACCGAAGTCGTTGCCTACGCAGGAGATGTGGCTCACGTCGGAAATCGCAATCGCCGGGTAGCCCGGACGGTTTTCGCGATAGCGTCCGGTCAGCTCTTCGGCGAAGTGCATGGCGTCACAGTGGGAACCGCCGTTACCGCAGGAGAGCACTTTGCCACCGGCCTTAAAACTGTCGGCCAGCAGGACCGCCGCGCGCTGAATAGCGTGAATATTGGCATCATCTTTCAGAAAGTTCGCCAGCGTTTCCGCCGCTTCGTTCAGTTCGTTACGAATAAGATCCTGGTACATGAGGATAATCCTTCAGTATTGATGAAATAACACAGTGGAGTGTACCGGATAGCGGGAAAAGCGAGAAGCTAAAGCCATGCGAATCGTCCGGCGTTTTGATTTTTTGTGCCGACGAAAACGCGAACAATGTGAACCAGGTTGTAATTATTTTGTAAACACATTGCTAAAGGAATTCACATCAACTACAACCATATCATCACAAGTGGTCAGACCTCCTACAAGCAAGGGAGCTTTTTTTATGATGATTTTGAGCATTCTCGCAACCGTTGTACTGCTCGGTGTGTTGTTCTATCACCGCGTCAGTTTATTCCTGAGCAGCCTGATTCTTCTGGCCTGGACGGCTGCGCTTGGCGTCGCAGGTCTCTGGAATATCTGGAT
This sequence comes from Enterobacter cloacae complex sp. I3, assembly GCF_014896175.1. Lineage (NCBI taxonomy): Bacteria > Pseudomonadati > Pseudomonadota > Gammaproteobacteria > Enterobacterales > Enterobacteriaceae > Enterobacter > Enterobacter cloacae complex sp. I3. Next base: position 61,711 of record NZ_JADBQZ010000022.1, on the reverse strand, counting down.
TTTGGTCCCTCTTGCCATCATTCTGCTGCCGTTTAACCTGGCCCCGATGCGTAAGTCGATGATCTCCGCGCCGGTATTTAAAGGCTTCCGCAAAGTGATGCCGCCGATGTCGCGCACCGAGAAAGAAGCGATTGATGCGGGCACCACCTGGTGGGAAGGCGATCTGTTCCAGGGCAACCCGGACTGGAAAAAGCTGCACAACTATCCGCAGCCGCGCCTGACCGCCGAAGAACAGGCCTTTATTGACGGCCCGGTGGAAGAAGCGTGCCGCATGGCGAACGACTTTGCTATTACCCACGAAATGGCCGACCTGCCGCCGGAGCTGTGGGCGTACCTGAAAGAGCATCGCTTCTTCGCGATGATCATCAAGAAAGAGTACGGCGGTCTTGAGTTCTCCGCTTACGCGCAGGCTCGCGTGCTGCAAAAGCTGGCAGGCGTCTCCGGGATCCTGGCGATTACCGTCGGCGTACCGAACTCCTTAGGCCCGGGCGAACTGCTACAGCACTATGGTACGGAAGAGCAGAAAGATCACTATCTGCCGCGACTGGCGCGCGGTCAAGAAATCCCGTGCTTCGCGCTGACCAGCCCGGAAGCAGGCTCCGATGCAGGCGCAATCCCGGATACCGGCGTGGTCTGTATGGGAGAGTGGCAGGGCCAGCAGGTGCTGGGCATGCGCCTGACCTGGAACAAACGCTATATCACCCTGGCGCCTATCGCCACCGTGCTCGGCCTGGCCTTTAAGCTCTCCGACCCGGAAAAACTGCTGGGCGGTGAAGAAGATCTGGGCATTACCTGCGCGCTGATCCCAACCTCGACGCCGGGCGTTGAAATTGGCCGTCGTCACTTCCCGCTGAACGTGCCGTTCCAGAACGGCCCGACCCGCGGCCAGGATATCTTCGTGCCGATTGACTACATCATCGGCGGCCCGAAAATGGCCGGTCAGGGCTGGCGCATGCTGGTGGAATGTCTGTCGGTGGGTCGCGGTATTACCCTGCCGTCGAACTCAACCGGCGGCCTGAAGTCCGTCGCGATGGGAATTGGCGCTTATGCCCACATTCGCCGTCAGTTCAAAATCTCCATCGGCAAGATGGAAGGTATCGAAGAGCCGCTGGCGCGCATCGCGGGCAACGCTTACGTAATGGACGCCGCTGCATCCCTGATTACCTACGGCATCATGCTGGGCGAAAAACCGGCCGTGCTGTCCGCGATTGTGAAGTACCACTGTACCCACCGCGCGCAGCAGTCGATCATTGACGCGATGGATATTGCGGGCGGTAAAGGCATTATGCTCGGCGAAGGCAACTTCCTGGCGCGCGGCTATCAGGGCGCACCGATTGCCATCACCGTGGAAGGGGCCAACATCCTGACCCGCAGCATGATGATCTTCGGCCAGGGTGCGATTCGCTGCCATCCGTACGTGCTGGAAGAGATGGCCGCTGCGCAGAATAACGACGTGGACGCCTTCGACAAGCTGCTGTTCAAACATATCGGTCACGTGGGCAGCAACAAGGTGCGGAGCTTCTGGCTGGGCCTGACGCGCGGCCTGACCAGCGCGACGCCAACCGGCGATGCGACCAAACGTTACTACCAGCATCTGAACCGTCTGAGCGCCAACCTGGCTCTGCTGTCTGATGTTTCCATGGCGGTGCTGGGCGGTAGCCTGAAGCGTCGCGAGCGTATCTCCGCCCGTCTGGGCGACGTGCTGAGCCAGATCTTCCTGGCCTCTGCGGTGCTGAAACGCTACGACGACGAAGGCCGTCAGGAAGCGGATCTGCCGCTGGTGCACTGGGGCGTGCAGGATGCGATGTATCAGGCGGAACAGGCGATTGACGACCTGCTGGCGAACTTCCCGAACCGCTTCGTGGCAGGTGCCCTGCGCGTGGTGATCTTCCCGACCGGCCGTCATCATCTGGCGCCGTCAGACAAGCTGGACCACAAAGTGGCGAAGATCCTGCAGGTTCCGAGCGCCACCCGCTCCCGCATTGGCCGCGGTCAGTATCTGGCGCCAACGCCGCATAACCCGGTGGGCCTGCTGGAAGAGGCGCTGCTGGACGTGATGGCCGCCGACCCGATTCACCAGAAAATCTGCAAACAGCTGGGTAAAAACCTGCCGTTTACCCGTCTGGACGAACTGGCGAAACAGGCGCTGGCCGGTGGCATTATCAATAACGACGAAGCTGCACTGCTGGTGAAAGCCGAAGAGAGCCGTCTGCGCAGTATTAACGTGGATGATTTCGAACCGGAAGAGCTGGCGACGCAGCCGGTAAAGCTGCCGGAGAAGCACCGCAAACCTGAAGCGGCATAACCCGCTTCGCTCTGACAAACCCCGCCCGGTGCGGGGTTTTTTATTGCCACATTTTCTCGTAATGACGTGCTACAGTGTCAAAAAGGGGTCGTTTGAGGAGTCTGTATCGTGCCTGGTTTGAAGATTTCGATTTTGCAGCAGCCTTTAGTGTGGATGGATGGCCCTGCCAACCTGCGCCACTTTGATCGTCAACTGGAAGAGATTACCGGGCGAGATGTGATTGTCCTGCCGGAGATGTTTACCACCGGCTTCGCGATGGAAGCGGCGAAACAGTCAGTGCCTCAGGAAGAGGTGGTCGCCTGGATGCATGCCAAAGCGCAGCAAACCAACGCGCTGATCGCCGGGAGCGCCGCACTGCAGACGGAACGCGGCCCGGTGAACCGCTTCCTGCTGGTTGAGCCGGAAGGAAAGGTGCATTTTTACGATAAACGCCACCTGTTCCGCATGGCCGATGAACATCATCATTATGAAGCCGGTAACGAACGCGTGGTGTTCGAGTGGCGCGGCTGGCGCATCCTGCCGCTGGTCTGCTACGACCTGCGCTTTCCGGTGTGGTCGCGCAACCGCAACGATTACGACCTGGCGCTGTACGTCGCCAACTGGCCCGCGCCGCGCTCGCTGCACTGGCAGGCGCTGCTGGTGGCTCGCGCGATTGAGAACCAGGCGTACGTGGTAGGCTGTAACCGCGTGGGGACGGACGGCAACGGCCACCACTATCGCGGCGACAGCCGGGTGGTGAACCCGCAGGGCGAGATTATTGCCACCGCCGAGCCGCATCAGGCGACGCGCATTGATGCGGAGCTGTCGTTGACGGCGCTGAAGGAGTATCGGGAGAAGTTCCCGGCGTGGCAGGATGCGGATCCGTTTAGCATTGGGTGAAAAAATGCCGGGTGGCGGCTACGCCTTACCCGGCCTACCAATGTTGCTCGCTTCTTTTAACTCACTAACGCCTGCCCGTCTTTGCGGCTCTCCGTCGCGGCCACGTAGTGCCCCTCCGGCATACGATAGATCACCTGCGCACCGCCGAAGTTGTAATCCTGGAGCGGATCTTCCACCACGATCTGATGCCCGCGCTCGCGCAGCGCGGCAATGGTGTTGCGATCGAACGTCGATTCAACAATCACCTCCCTGCCCTGCACCACGCGCCAGCGCGGCGCGTCGATGGCCGCCTGCGGGTTTTGCCCGTGCAGCATAATGCGCAGCGCCATCTGCATGTGCCCCTGCGCCTGCATCGGGCCGCCCATCACGCCGAAGGACATCAGCGGCTGGCCGTTGCCGTCCATCGCAAAGCCCGGAATGATGGTGTGGAAAGGACGCTTGCTGCCCGCCAGCGCATTCGGGTGTTTGGGATCGAGCACAAAGCCGCAGCCGCGGTTTTGCAGGCTGATTCCGGTATCCGGCACCACAATGCCTGAACCGAAGCCCATAAAGTTGGACTGGATAAACGAAACCATCATCCCGCTGGCGTCCGCGGTGCTGATGTAGACCGTGCCGCTCTGCGTCGGTGATCCGTACACAAAGTCAGAGGCGTTATCGCGATCGATAAGCGCCGCACGCGACTTCAGATAGTGGTCGCTCAGCAGCTCTTTTGCTGCGAACTCCATATGTTCTTCATCCGCCACGTAGCGGTCGAGATCCGCCAGCGCCAGCTTCATGGCTTCAATGGATAAGTGCAGAGACTGCACGGAGTCCGGATGATGTTTATCAATGCCGCACTGCTCCAGAATACCGAGCGCAATCAGCGTGGCGATCCCCTGCCCGTTTGGCGGCAGCTCCTGTACCGAGCCGCCCGCGAAGTCGCGCGACAGCAGGTCAACCCAGTCCACGCGATGGTTTGCCAGATCTTCCGCTGACAGGTGCGCGCCGTGCTCCTGGGCGAAGGCGGCAATTTTCTGCGCCAGCTCACCGCGGTAAAAGGCTTCACCGTTGGTTTTGGCAATCAGCTCCAGCGAATGAGCCTGCGCCGGATTACGGAAGATCTCCCCCACGCGCGGGGCGCGGCCTTCCGGCGCAAAGCAGGCGCTAAAGCCCGGCTGATCTTTCAGCTTGTTATAGCCGCGCTGCCAGAGATGACCAATCAGCGGCGAGACCGGGAAGCCGTTGCGCGCGTAGTCAATCGCAGGCTGCGCCAGCGTGGTCAGCGGTAGCGTGCCGAAGCGTTCTGCCAGGGCCACCCAGCCCGACACCGCACCCGGCACCGTCACCGCGTCCCAGCCGATTTCCGGCACTGCGCTTTTACCGACAAACAGATCCGCATGCCAGCTGGCCGGCGAGCGCCCGGACGCGTTCAGGCCGTGAAGTTTTTCACCGTCCCAGACGATGGCAAAGGCGTCGCTGCCGATGCCGTTGCCGGTCGGCTCGACAACGGTCAGCGCCATGGCGGTGGCAATGGCCGCATCGACGGCATTACCACCCAGCTGCAGCATTTTCATTCCCGCCTGCGCCGCCAGCGGCTGCGAAGTGGCAACGGCGTTGTGGCCGATCATCGGCGGGCGGCGTGAAGCGTAACCGGACGTAAAATCAAGCGCTTTGGTCATCATGACTCCTTAGTCGTGGCGCGGATCGAGCGCATCGCGCAGCCCGTCGCCAAGTAAATTAAAGCCCTGCACGGCAAGGAAAATCGCCACGCCGGGGAAAACGGACATCCACGGCGCCTGCTCAAGGAAACCTTTCGCGGTATTGAGCATGGACCCCCAGGACGGATTGGGCGGCTGCTGCCCCAGCCCTAAAAACGACAGGCTGGCTTCGGCAATAATCGCCGAGGCAATGGCCAGCGTGGCCTGAACCAGGATCGGCGACATCACGTTTGGCAGAACGTATTTAATGATGATCCAGCGATCCGGCAGGCCTATCGCCCGCGCGCCGTCGATGTACTCTTCGTTGCGAATGGCGATCACCTGCCCGCGCGTCAGGCGGGCGAAGATCGGCATCGCCGAAAGACCGATGGCGATCATCGCGTTGGTCAGGCTCGGGCCTAAAAATGCCCCCAGCGCGATCGCCATGATCAGGAACGGACAGGCCAGCAGCGCCTCGATAAAGCGCGAGATGACGCCGTCCCACATCTTCTGGAAGTAGCCCGCCACCAGCCCCAGCGGCACGCCGATGACCACCGCGATAACCACCGACATACAGCCCGCCATCAGCGAGGTTCGCGCTCCCCAGATAATGCGGGACAAAATGTCGCGCCCCAGCTCGTCGGTGCCGAACCAGTACATCGCCGACGGCGCTTTGCGCACCGCGAGGAAGTTGGCTTTAACCGGGTCAAACGGGGCGATCCACGGCGCCAGCAGCGCCACCAGCACAAAGAAACCCACCACAAGCGCGCCAATCACCGCGCTTTTATTGGCGAGGAATTTCTTCAGCACCCGGTTCTGCGCGCGCGGCAGCGCGGGGGCTACGGTTTGCGTCGTCAGTTCCGCCATCATTAACCTCGCATTTTCGGGTTGATAAGGACATAAAGCACGTCGGCCAGCAGGTTGAGCAGCAGGAAGCCGATCGCCACAATCAGCACCACGCCCTGCACCACCGCGTAGTCACGGTTGAACACCGAGTCGACGATCATCTTGCCGAAGCCCGGAATGGTGAACACCTGCTCGGTCAGCACCGCGCCGCCCAGCAGCTCGCCGAACAGCAGCGTGGTGAGGGTGATCACCGGCACCAGCGCGTTGCGAAACGCGTGCTTTAGAATGACCGCCTTCGGCAGCAGCCCCTTGGCGCGTGCGGTACGGATATAATCCGCTTTCAGCACCGCAATCATCGACGCGCGGGTATGGCGCATCAGCGTCGCCGCCAGCCCGGTTCCGAGCACGGACGCGGGCAGCAGCAGCGTGCGCAGGTTCTGAAGCGGATCTTCACTGAACGGCACGTAGCCGGACGCGGGCAGCCACTGCAGGTTCACCGAGAAGACCAGAATCAGCAGGATCCCCAGCCAGAAGTGGGGAATAGAGATCCCTGAGATCGCCACGAAGTTCGCCCCGTGATCGACCCAGCTGTTTTTGTTCACCGCCGCAAGGATCCCCATGCTGATGCCAAACACCAGCGCAATAATCATCGCCAGCAGCGACAGCTCCAGCGTAACCGGCAGCTTGCTGGCGATAAGCTCGGTCACCGGCTCGTGCGTGCGCAAGGAGACGCCCAGATCGCCCTGCAGCGCCCGCGTCAGCCAGTGGAAATACTGAACCGGGATCGGCGCATCCAGGTTCAGCTCCGCGCGCAGCTGGGCGATCACCGCCGGATCGCGTTCCTCACCGGCCATCGCAATCAGCGGATCGCCGGGCAGCAGCTTTTGCAGCCCGAACACCATCATGCTCACCAGCAGTAGCGTCGGGACGGCCAGCAGCAGACGTTTGCAAATCAGTTCCAGCATGGGTTCTCCTCAGGACGTTTATTTCGCCAGCGTCAAACCCGCCAGACGCACGATGCCGTCCGGGTAAGGCTTAAAGCCCTGCACGCGCTTGTTCAGGCCAAAAATGCGCGGCTCGAAGTAGAGGTAGGCAATCGGCATATCGGTTTGCAGCTGCTTCACCACCTTGTCATACAGCGGCTGGCGGGCGGCCTGGTCGGTGCTCTGGCGCGCCTGCGTCAGCCACTCATCGACCTGCGCGTTGCTGTAACGGCCATCGTTAAGCGTGCCGTTGCTGTGGATAAAGCCGTAGATGCTGCCGTCCGGATCCGGGCGACCCGACCAGCCGGAGAAGCTCAGCTGATAATCACCGCTCTGCTGGCGATCCAGCAGCGTGGCAAATTCGGTCATCTGCAGGTTCAGCGTGAAGCCGGCCTCGGCGACCATCGCCTGCAATACCTGACCCACCTGCTGCGAGGTTGGGTTGTTCGGCACCAGCAGGTTGACGGTCAGCGGCGTGGTGACGCCTGCCGCTTTGAGCAGCGCTTTGGCTTTATCAACGTCGCGCGGCGGAACCGGCAGGTTGACGTGATACGGGCTGACCGTCGAAAACGCCTGGTTGGCTGGCGTATACAGCCCTTCAAAGACCACCTGGTTTAACGCATCACGGTCGATGGCCTGAGAAAACGCCTCGCGCACGCGGGCATCTTTGAACGGATCGTTCGCCGGGACCTTGCCGTTGTTAATATTGAAGGTGATCCCCTGATAGCCCAGGCCGGTGACCTTCGCCAGCGCCAGCTTGCTGTCGGCTTCGACGGTTTTGACGTCGCTGGCGGCGATGCCTTCGGTCAGATCCAGATCGCCCGCGCGCAGGTTCGCCAGACGCACGGAGGCATCCGGGATCGGCAGATAGATAATTTTGTCGAAGTGGTAGGCGCCTTTGTTCCAGTAGTTGTCGAAGCGGGTCAGAACGATGCGGTCCTGCGACACGCGGCTGTCGAACTTGTACGGGCCGGAACAGACCGGATGGGCGGCAAAGTCAGGCTTTTTCGCGGCCTCGGGTGCCATCATCGCGCCCGCGCGGTCGGTAAGCTGCATCAGCAGCGCGGCGTCCGGCGTTTTCAGGTGCAGCGCTATCTGCATCGGGCCGGTGACCTCTACCGATTCCACGGAGGAGATCTCGCTTTTCCGCAGGGAGCCTTTGAGGGTCAGGGCGCGGTCCAGGTTGTATTTCGCGGCGGCGGCATCGAATTTCTCTCCGTCATGGAAGGTCACGCCTTCGCGCAGATCCATGGTCAGCGTTTTGCCGTCGGCGCTCCAGGCCCACGATTTCGCGAGGCCTGGCACGACCTTCAGATGCTCGTCGACGTCCACCAGCCTGTCGCACAGGGAGGCAAACACGAAGCGGCCATAGTAGGTGCGCGCCAGGTGCGGGTCGAGCATGTCCGGGTCTGCCCCCAGGCCGATTCGCAGCACGCTTTCAGAATGGGCGGGCAGCGCCGCGCCAAGCAACATAACACTTCCCAGTACGGTCAAAAGAGAATTACGCATTGTCATTATCATGAGTTCCTTGAAGGAAGGGAGGAGTGAGTGGCCGCGTGTTCAAACAGCGCGCGGCGGCGCAGAAAGGCTGCGGATGGCGGTGCGATCTGGATAACGCTGCGATCGCGGTTAATTTCCTGCCAGCGGTGGCAGGCAACCTGACGCCCGCCGTCGAGCACCTGATTAATCGGCTCGACCTGGCGGCATTCGTCAGTGACGTACGGGCAGCGGGTGTGGAAGCGACAGCCCGACGGCGGGTTCGCCGGGTTCGGCAGATCCCCCTGCAGCAGCGGCGCGTCGCGCTCAATACCCGGCTGCATCTGCGGCGCCGAGGCGATCAGCGCCTGGGTGTAAGGGTGCAGCGGTGCGTCAAAGATCTCGTCGACGGTGGCAAGCTCAACGATCTGCCCAAGGTACATCACCGCCACGCGGTCGCTCATGTGGCGGATCACCGCCAGACCGTGGGCGACGATCACCATTGTCAGCCCCAACTGGTGCTTCAGGCTCTCCAGCAGATTAACCACCTGCGCCTGCACCGACACATCCAGCGCGGAAACCGGCTCGTCGCCCAGCAGCAGCTTTGGCCCGGAAGCCAGCGCGCGCGCAATGCCGATACGCTGGCGCTGCCCGCCGGAAAACTCGTGCGGATAGCGCCCGGCCCAGGCGGCAGGCAGGCCAACGGTCTTGAGCAGCTCCGCGACGCGGTACTGACGGTCCGCTTTCTTCATGTTCTGGTGCAGCCACAGCGGCTCACCGACGATCTGCTCCACCGTCATGCGCGGGTTCAACGAGGCAAAAGGATCCTGAAAAATAATCTGCAGTTCGCGCCGGAGCTGGTTCAGACGGGCGCCTGTGGCGTGGGTAATTTCCTCCCCCTGATAAAACACGCGTCCTTCGCTGGCGGCCAGCAGACGCAGCAGCAGACGGCCAAGGGTGGATTTCCCGGAACCGGACTCGCCGACAATCGCCAGCGTTTCGCCCGGCATCACGGCAAGCGAAACGCGATCGACCGCCGTGACAAACCGGGCCGGGGAAAAGAGTTTTTTCGGGCCGGGGAAAAGCTTGCTGAGGTCCCGAGCCTCTAGTATGGGCGTGGTCATGCGGTCTCTCCCAGGGCAATGTGGTGTTCGAGCGGCACGCGGAAGCAGGCGACCCGATGGCCCGCGCCGAGCGTGGTGAGCTGCGGTTTTTCATCATGACAGCGCGACTGCGCAAACGGGCAGCGCGTCGCGAAACGGCAGCCTTGCGGCATGGACTCCGGGAGCGGGACCGTTCCGGGAATGGTAGAGAGCTGGCCTTTGCGTGCGCCCAGCGAAGGGATCGAGCCCATCAGGCCGATGGTGTACGGGTGCTGCGGGTCAGCGAATATTGCCTCAACGCTTCCCTGCTCTACCACCTGTCCGGCATACATTACCGCCACCTGCTGGGCGACTTCGGCCACCACGCCCAAATCGTGGGTGATCATCAGCACCGCCGTGCCGGTTTCCTCTTTTAGGGTGTTCAGCAGGGTCAGGATTTGCGCCTGGATGGTGACGTCGAGCGCAGTGGTGGGTTCGTCGGCAATCAGCAGTTTAGGGTGGTTGATCAGCGCCATGGCAATCATCACGCGCTGGCGCATGCCGCCGGAAAGCTGGTGCGGATACGCCTTGAGGCGCATCTCCGCCGCCGGGATCTGCACCTTCTCAAGGATCTGCAGCGCGACCTTCATCGCCTCCGGGCGCGTAACGTTCTGGTGACGCATGACCGCTTCACTGAGCTGATCGCCTAACGTGAAGGCCGGATTGAGCGAGGTCATCGGCTCCTGGAAAATCATCGCCAGCTCACTCCCGCGCAGATCGGCATACTCCCGCGGCGAGAGCTTGCGCAGGTCGTGGCGGCGAAACTGCATCTCGCCGCTGACAATCTGCGCGCTGGCGGGCAGTAAACCCATCAGCGCCAGTGAGGTGATACTTTTCCCGCAGCCGGACTCCCCCACCAGCGCCAGCGTTTCGCCCGCTTTGACCGTCAGGGAAATGCCGTCCAGGACGCTGACCGGCGAGCCGGAAAACTTAACGTTGAGATTATTCAGCCGGAGTACAGGCGTGGAGTCCTTAAACGGGATCGTCGTCATAGCGTGAAATCGTCCTCAAGGTGGATCGCCTGAATCAGGGCGTTTTGCAGGCTGAGCAGGTGTTCGCGCATGGCGGCCGCTGCTTCATTAGGCTGGCGATGGATAATCGCGGACATGATCTTGTGATGGTGGTCGTTGTAGCTGTCGACACGTTCGGGCGTGCGGGCTAATTCACGCAGATGCTGCCAGCCGGGTTCGCGCCGCACGGCGTCAATGGCGTCAAACAGGCCGAGCATCAGGCGATTGCCCGCCGCCTCGGCAATGGCGCGGTGAAAGGCGCTATCCCAGAGTTCATTGAGATCGCGGTCATCCGGGCTGACCTTGTCGATGCGTTCCAGCATGCGCTGCATGAGCGCGAGGTTTTCCCTGGTGGCACGCAGTGCCGCAAGCCGGGCTAAGCCGGGTTCGATCTGTATACGAGCTTCCATCACTTCCAGCAGATTGGTCTGCTGAACCAATCCCTGAAGGGCCAGCGGTTCAACAGGGGCAGCCGGACCAATAAAGGTGCCTTTGCCCTGTTTACGCCAGATCCGCCCTTCTTCTTCCAGCACGTCCAGCGCGCGACGCACTTCGCGTCGTCCTACGCCGAGTGTTTCCGACAGCTCACGTTCCGTGGGCAGCGGAGTGCCTGGTGTTGACTCATGCTGGTTGATTAGCCCGCGCAGTTGCTCAAGCGCGGTGCTGGAATTGGCCAGAAACCGTGACGGTTTTTCCATATTGGTTCGCTCACTATCATCGTTATTTTCTTTTTATGAACGATAAGTTATTGATATGGCGTGCTACTTATCGTGCTAATGATTAAGCAATAAACGAACCAATTTTTTAATGGTTCAAAAGAGATTTAAAAAAGCGGTAGAAAATGAAGGGGTTACAGCAACGTATTGTTACAGATGCAAGCGGCATCCTGAGACGATAAAGGCCGGAAAAGAACATGAAACGCACAAAAACAGTGCAAATATTGCACTACAATAGTGCCATTGTTAATTTTTTGCACTATAAATGATAACAATAAGTTAACAAAAAGTAATAAATAAGGCGTGCTTACGCCTGAAAATGGCCCCCTTGCGAGGGCCGCGAAAGATTAAGGTACAGGCTGCCAAAGCGTCGCAGCCGCAGTCGGCGCCCAGTCGGACTGAGACGTGTGCCCCTGCACGCAGCGATACTGTGTGCCGTTATACGTGACAATTTCTCCAGTCTTATAGCGCGTACCGACTTTCCACTCGCCTTCCGGCTCAGGCGTCACAGACCCCTCTTTCGTCGTGGCTTTAAGCGGTGTACTGGCGAGAGACTGATGACCTTTGGCATTTTCGGCGATCACCTGGTAGCTGTAGGTTGTTCCCGCGCGCAGGCCGCTGTCGAAGATCTGCGTTCCGCTTACGGTGAGTAACTCCGCCCCATCGCGTAGTACGTGGTATTTCACCGCGTTGTCTACCGCATTCCATTTCACCGTCAGGCTGTTTTCCGTCGAAGAAACCAGGGCCAGGCCGCCTGGCGCGTCAGGACGTCCCTCTTCGACCTGTACGGTTTCTACCTTAACCACGTTGCTGCTTTCAGAGATATTGTTCGCTGCATCACGTGCTTTCACGCTGTAGTGGTACACCACACCGCCGGTCTCTACTGCATTATCGGTCCACTGGGTGTCCGTTGAAGACCCGACTTTGATGTCATTACGGTAGATGTCATATCCCACTACGCCACGGTCATCGGTGGAGGGCTGCCAGGCAAGGGTGATAGTCAAGCCATTGTTCAGCACCTTCAGTCCTGCTGGCGCAGTTGGCGCGACGGTATCCTGCGGGCGTTCAGGCGACATCAGGTCCGCGCGCTCTTTCATTTCATTGAAATAGTCAACCTGCTGCGGGATGGACAGCTGCTGATCGTTTGAACCCAACGTCCAGATAAAGAACCCACCATAGCCGTTTTCCGCCTGCCAGCCCGCACGGTTTACGTTGTTCTGTCGGTTCTCAACAAAGCGACCTTCTGGCCCCCACTGGGAGTTGATGGTCTGACCGAGAACGATTTTGCTCTTATCACCCACCGCCCGGGCGTAGTTAGCCATCGCCACGTCATACTTAAAGCGTGGGCCGGCGTCATAGGCCATGACGTTGAAGAAATCGAAAACGTTTTTCCCCTGCGTCAGCAGCGGCAGAACTTCGCCATGGTGTGAAGAGCGAGCCGCCTCAACGAAGGAACAATTCTCGGTTACCGCGCTGTTGGTGCAGTTCTCCGGGTCAGCACCAACGTGATAGGTGGTCAGGCTCAGCAGCTTTTTGCTGCCGGACGCATTGAGCTTGCTACGAACCCGTTCAGCCAGATCCAGCAGGTTTGCGTTTTCCTCTGGCGTGACGCGATCGGGCTTTTCAAAGTCAAAATCGATGCCGTCAAGCTGAACGGTACCCGCCTTCTGGTAGTTCGCCATATTACATTTGCCTTGCCAGTCGGCGCTCAGGCATTCGCCAACCATCTCTTCCGGCTTCAGGTTCTTTTTATATACCGGGAAGTTGGTATTCAGCAGATTCACCAGATTCTGCGCCAGCGTTTCTCGCGTTTGCGCGTTATTCAGATAAGACCACATCGCGGAATACGTCTCGCCGCCGAGCGCCAGCATCATTTTTTTCTCCGGGTGCGCCAGCTTCAGCTGACTCCACACGACATAGGCTGGCGCATTAATGTACCAGGGATCATATTGTGGTACTGCAACAATATTATCGGAACTGGACAGCTTACCGCTTGCATCCCAGCCACCAAATGAAAGCAGGAACGTATCCGCTTTCACCTCTTTCATATCCTCAACGGACTCGACCGGAACGCCCCAGGAGGTCAGATAGGTGACCGCTCGCGGTGCCTGCGCCGCGAAAGCCGACTGCGCCATTAGTGCGCTACCAATTAACAGAGATAATGTAAGTTTTTTCATCAAAGTTCCTTATTGCTTTGTGATGATAGTCCTGTGGATTACCTCGCAAATTGTCTTTTTTTTTAGCGCCGAGATCGTTGGGGATAATAGAGTGGTGAATCAGGAAACCCTCCGCGTTAAATAAGAAATATCTCTCGCATTTATAATAAATACTTCAACGACAGCGCGGGAGAATTCTCGCATCCTGTAAGACGCTTCTTTATTTAATTTTCCCATCTTCACCAATTAAAAAAGATGGCATACCTGTGTTCCCGCTCTTTTATCAGGGAAAATTCAGGAATTAATCACAACTATTATCCAACTAGGGACGCTCTCAATGAAATATGCAACAAACGTGATGCGAAAACAGGGTGGTTTCACCCTGCTTGAACTGCTGGTCGTGCTGATGATTATTGCGCTGCTGGCAGGATTTGTCGGGCCAAAAGTCTTCTCAAATGTCGACTCGGCTAAGGAGAAAACCGCCATGCGCCAGATGCGCTCGCTTGCTGAGGCACTCGGGCAATATCGCCTCGACACCGGCAGTTATCCAACTGAAACACAAGGTCTGAAAGCGCTGACTGAAAAGCCTTCCAACGCGCAAAACTGGAATGGCCCTTATCTTAGCCAGCATGTGCCGTTAGACCCCTGGGGCAATCCGTACCAGTGGCATAACCCCGCCCGGACAAAAGACGCCATTAATGAAGTCGAAATAACCTCCGGCGGTAAAGACGGTAAGCCAGTCACTTACGGGTTCTAACTATGCTGCGCCTGTCCATATATTCGCTGTTTATCTTCAGCGTATTTTCCTGCCGGGCCGATTGCTGGCAGCTGGCGGGAGAACGTTACGGCATTGAGCCAGAGCTATTACAGGCGATAGCGATAGTGGAATCCAACGGTAATACCCGGGCCATCAACAAAAATCGTGATGGCTCAATGGATGTCGGTCTGATGCAGATCAATAGCATTCACTTCGATGCGCTGCGTAAATTTCGTATTAGTCAAAAAGATCTGCTTACCGACCCTTGCCAAAGTGTCATGACCGGCGCCTGGATCCTGGCAGGTCAAATCCAGCGCTTTGGTTATACCTGGGACGCGGTGGGGGCGTATAACGCCGGAACGGCAAATACCCCCCAGCGCCGCGCGCTTCGTCAACAATACATAAAAAAAGTGGCTCCGCATTATGCCCGCCTTAAAAGGCAGAGCCATACACTGTCGCCAAAATGAAACCATATACCGTCACCATCCTCCAGGGGGGGAAACGCGCCAATCAGACCGTACTTGCCGCGTCGCCTGATGATGCCAGCGCCCGCATTATTGCCGGCGGCGGCATCGTTTTGCAGGTACAGGAACGCCCCGCCCGCAAGGAGAAACGCTTTCCACTGAATCTGTTCTTGCAGGAGCTTATCGCTCTGCTGGAAGCCGGGCTGGTCGTGGTCGAGGCCGTCGAAGCGCTGCGCGAAAGCAGCCGCGACGGTGGCACCTCGCTGGTTCTGGATACGCTGGTTAAAAAGCTCTACGAAGGAGCGCAACTCTCCCAGGCGATGATGGCGTTACCAGCACTGTTTCCGCCTCTGCTGATTAACACCGTTGCCTCTTCTGAGCAAACCGGACACTTACCCGAAGCGCTAAAGCGTTTTCAGTTTTACGAATCAAGAATGGAAATTCTGCGCAAGCGGATTAAATCAACCCTGCTCTATCCGACAATTGTCATTGCCGCCGGCGGGATAATTCTGTTCTTTCTGCTCGGCTTTATTATTCCACGTTTTTCCGTGGTGTTTGACGGGATGAAGAACCCGTCCGCCAGCGCACAGCTTATCCTCTGGTGGGGACGCCTGACGCAAACCCATGGCTCGCTGCTGCTGGCCGGTTGCGCGGCAGCGGTCGCAGGCATCGTGATGGCGGTACGTAGCCCGCGCCTGCGCCAGCGCGCGCTCGGTTTGTTGCTGCGCATTCCCGCCTTACGCCAGCAGCACCAGCTTTCTGTGCTGGTGCGTTTCTACCGCACGCTGGGCCTGCTGTTACAGGGCGGCCTTCCCGCGCCAGATGCGTTAATGCTGAGCCGGGAGATCCTGCCCGCCACGCATCGTCAGCAGGTTGAACAGGTTATCCGGTACGTCGCCGCCGGCGAGTCGCTCTCCCGCATGCTGGAAGCCCAGCAGATGACGACTCCTGTCGCCAGCCGCCTGCTGCAGGTCGGCGAGCGCAGTGGCGAACTGCCTGCCATGTGCGAGCGGATCGCCGCTTTTTATGACGAATCGCTGGAACGCGCGATTGAAACCTTTAGCAAAATTTTTGAACCGATTCTGATGATGGTCGTTGGCGGCATCGTTGGGCTCGTCGTGTTTTTACTGTACATGCCCATTTTTGAACTGGCAGGAGGATTGCAATAATGTCTCACTCACCGTCTGTAGAACCCCTTTTCGACCTGCCAGACGAGCAGCGCTGTCAGGCGCTGGCGGAACTGCTGGACAGTTTCCCCGGCGCGTTAGAAGAAGCCGCCGGTTCCCTGGGGCTCACGCCGCTCTCACCCACACAGCTCGCCGACAGCGAAGAGGATTTCGAAGCCGTGCCGCTGACCGAATCGCTCAGCCAGCGAGCATTGCCGCTGCGCGTTAACGGTCAGCTCCACGTTGCGCTGGGCGATCCGTTTTCACTGGCGCTGCGCCAGTGGGCTTATAACGTGAATGCGCTCCCCGCGCTCGCCCCGCTCTCTCAGCTTAATGCCCGCCTTGATGAACTGGCAAAACAGCAGCGCACGCTCGATCAGCTGGAGCAGCAGCAGAGTGAAGAGAATAAAGAGGCCCGGTGGCTGGAGATCACCCCAGCAGCCATCGCCAGTGAACCCCATGCCGTCATTAAGCTGGTTAACGCCACGCTGTTTGATGCCCTGCAGAGCCGCGCCAGCGATATTCATCTTTGCGCCGTCGCGGATGGGTTGATGGTGAAGTACCGCATCGATGGCGTTCTGCACAGCATTCGCCACTGCGCCGGACTTCAGCAGGCGGAACAGGTGATCTCCCGTCTCAAAGTATTAAGCTGCATGGACATTTCCGAACGACGCACGCCTCAGGACGGGCGCTTTAAGGCGTTGATTCTCCAGCGTCCTGTTGATTTTCGCGTGTCCATCATGCCGGGCGTCTATGGCGAGGATGCCGTACTGCGCGTGCTGGATAAATCTCACGATCAAAACCTGCGCCTGGAGACGCTCGGCTTTGATGAGCACACGCTGAGCGCGATTCGCCAGTTAACCCATCTGCCCCACGGTATGGTGCTCGTCACCGGGCCAACGGGGAGCGGGAAATCCACCACTCTCTATTCAGCACTCAGCGAACTCAACAGTGGTGAATGCAAAATTATCACCATTGAAGATCCCGTGGAGTACCAGCTCAACAGCGTGCTGCAAATTCCGGTCAACGATAAAAAAGGGCTCACCTTCGCCCGCGGCCTGCGCGCCATTTTGCGTCACGACCCGGACATCATCCTGGTGGGTGAGATCCGCGACGGTGAAACCGCCGGCATTGCCGTGCAGGCGGCGCTCACCGGCCACGTGGTGCTCTCCTCGGTTCACGCCAATGACGTCTTTAGCGTACTGGAACGTTTTTTATATATGCAGGTGGAGCCCGCCAGCCTGATCACCGCCCTTAACGGCGTCGTGGCACAGCGGCTGGTGCGCCAGATTTGCCCGGACTGTATTGATGACACCACGCCCACAGATGACCTTCTCGCGGCGTGGCAATCCGGACCGCTGCAGCAGCTCACGCCCCGCTGGCGTCGAGGGCGAGGCTGCGATACCTGCCGCGACAGCGGTTTTCGCGGCAGGCTGGCGCTGGCGGAAGTGCTGCATTTCAGCGATGCGATGAAAGAGGCAATGCTGGCGCGATCGCCCCGGCGCAAGCTAAAGGAAGTGGCGCTGAATGACGGTTTTGTTCCGCTCTCGACCATCGCGCTGCGCGCCGTGGTCGAAGGCAAAACCACCTGGGAGGAGGTGAACCGTGTTATCACTCACTAACACCTGGCAGTGCGACATCTGGCCTCATGCCGTGCGGTTGCGCCGCAACAACGTGGTTCTCGCCACCCATGAACGCCAGCCAGATGAGCCTCTTGAAGCCGCGCTCGAAACGCTGCTGCGCCTGCGCCCTTCCGTCTTACCGTGGCGTGACGCGGTGGAGTTTCACCTCGATACCGACGATCTGACGTTTTTAATTCAGCCCTGGCATGACGGCGTGACCACACCGCAGGAACTGCTCCAGCTCGCCCAACAGCAGGCGGTTCTTCGCGCGAGTCCGCCCGTCGACTGGCTGGTGCGCTTCGAGACCCTTAACTGGCAGCAGTCAGCGCTGGCCGCGTGCCTGAAGCAACCTTGCTGGCACCTGCTTGTCGCGCTGGCGCGTCGGGAGCGGCTGCGGTTTCGCGGTGTTGTCACGCCGTTTCAAAAGCTGTTTAGCCACTTCGCCGCCGCACTGCCGGAAAACGGCCTGTTTGTGGCGATGAGCCCCCACCATAGCCGGATTGCCAGCCGTCAACACCACAGCTGGCGCGACGTCTGGACACTCACCCTGCCACAGCAGGAGATGGACGCCCAGCTGCGGGTTATCGCCCGGCTAAGCGGAATGCAGGACTGTCCTGGCTACGTCATTCATACCGACGGTGAGCATCACCAGGAAGTCGCGCTACAGGAGAGTCCTCATGACGCCGCTGTTTACGCGTAGTTCCCCGTGGGCCGTACGCACGCTGCTGTTAACCGGACTCCTCTGTTTACCGCTCACCGGTGCCGTGATGTATGGCCTGTTTGAGCACCAGCGCCTTGAGCTGGAGACGTCGCAGATACAGCAGCAGCTCGCCCAACGGCAGCAGGTGCTGCGCCAGCTGCGTGAAGTGGAGCAGCGCCGGTTGCGCCAGGCTAAGCAACTGCAGGCCGTCCCACCGGCCATCAAGCTGCTGGACAACATCGGCAGCGTACTGACGCCTGATATTGCGCTCCTGAGTATTGACGTCATTGCCAGTAAAGGCGATGCGCGGCTTACGGTGAATGCAGGCAATCTTGACGCCCTGCTCGCCTTTAGCGAGCGGCTACAGCAGTTGCCGGCGCATGTGGTGCTTGAGAACCATCGCCAGTCGGCGCAGGGCGATCCTGCCTGGCCGATTAACGCGGTACTCGACGTCAAGGTGACGACGGAGGCGCACCATGCGGCTTCAGAATAAACCCGCCGTGCTGCGCTGGCAGGCGGCGTTATTTGCCGGGCGCATCGGAACGGTTCCGCTCGTGCTCGCCGGGCTGCCCGCAGGACTGCTGCTGTTATGGCTTGGCGGCGTGCGGCCGCACACCATCCATTTGCAGGAGAACCTTGCCCGGATCCAGGCGCAGCTACAAACCACGCTGCCGCTGGATAAACAGCAGCCGGAACTGCAAAGCCGCATCAGCCTCGGAGAATATCAGCAGGTCAGGCTCATTTTTGAGCAGTTCAGGAGCCGAGGGATGAAGGTCGACGCCAGCCGCTATCAGCTGGAAAACGACGACGGCAAAACCGCGCTACGGCTGGATATTCCGCTGCGCGGTGAATATCTGCCGCTGATGGACGCCCTGGAAACGCTAAGCCGCACTTTGCCGTTACGCATTGAGCAGCTAAGCCTGCGGCGCGCCGGGCCATCGGAAAGCCAGCTCAGCGCCACCGTGCAGCTTCGCCTGTTGAAGGAGTCGCCATGAAACTGCCGCGCTATTTACAGCTGGCGCTGGTGCTGACCGCCGGTGCTGTTTTCTGGAGCCAGTTTGCCGATGACGAGATATCGCAAGCGCCGCTTGAGGCGCAGCCGGTCTCACGCCCGCGCCCCGCGCCAGCAAAGCCGGAGACGGCTCACGCAACGCGCATCGATCTCTTTTCAACGCCACATAGCAGGGCGCAAGACGCAGCAGAACAGCCGCCGGAAAACGATCGGCCTGAAGAGGCGACACCAACCGCACCGCCGCTACCGCTTCAGCTCCTCGGTGCCTGGTGGGAAAACCGTCAGAGGATCGTTGTGCTGACGGATGGCAAAGAGACCTGGCCGGTCTGCGAGCGCTGCCGGGCGGACGGCAGGATCTGGATCGGCAGTTCGCCGGTTAACAACTGGATTTTAAAAGCGGTGGCGAACGACCACCTCCTGTTTGAATGGCAGCCCACCCATAGCCAGCAGCGGCTGGAACTGGATGAGCTGCAATCGGAACCGACACATTAATCATGAAAAAAACTATTGCTCTCACTTTTTTGTTGTCATGCGCGCTACTGAGCGGCTGTGCACAACGTGCGGCGCCTCCGGTCCGGGAATCAGTGACCGCCTCGCCGCAGGTGCTGGTTAAGCGGCTTAAGGAGATAGACCAACAGCGCATCGCCAGCCCACAGGATATTGCGCTTCGCGCCGAGCAGGCTGACATCAGCAAAAAGCTGGTAAATGACTACCTGAAAAACGCCGATCTCGCGGTGCGTCAGAACAATTACACCCTGGCGACGCAAATGTGGCGCGATGCGCTTACCTATGAGCCCGGTAACCTGCGCGCCCTGCAGGGCTTACGCAAACTCGATGCCCGTAGAGCGCTGGACGCATTGTATAAGGAGGCGGTGGCTAACAGCACCCGCGACCCGGCACGCGCGCTGCACAAAATCCAGCAGGTGCTGGAAGAAGATCCCAACTGGCCCCAGGCGCGCGCGCTGCGCGATCACCTGATGCGTGAGGTGTCGCGGATCAACCAGCCGGAGCAGCGTCTGAACCGGGAACTGCAAAAAACGATAGCGCTTAATTTTCGCGAGCACAGCCTGATGGCCATCTTTAACACCATCAGCCAGATGACCGGGGTCAATATCATTTTTGACAAAGATATTTCCTCCAGCACAACCGGCAGCCTGATAGCCAAACGCACCACTGCGGAAGATGCTATCAACGTGCTGCTGTTGTCGAATAACCTGCGGAAGAAGGTGCTGAACAGCAATACGTTGCTGATCTACCCCGCCACCGCGCAAAAAGAGAAGATCTACCGCGACGTGGTCGTCAAAACCATCTTCCTGGGTTATGCGAAAGCAAAAGAGGTCAACGTCGCCCTGCGCAATATGGTCAAGCTGAAGGATGTGCACGTTGATGAGCGAACCAACTCCGTCACCCTGCGCGGGCCAAAAGAGAACGTGGAAAAAGCGGAGCGCCTGTTAGTGACGCTCGACCGGCCTGAAGCGGAGGTCACGCTGGCCGTTGAAGTGCTGGAAGTAAACACCAACGATCTCGAAGCGCTTGGCGTGAAGCTGCCGCAAACCATTAGTGCGGGTTTTGCGAAAAGTAAAGAAGGTGATTTAAAGGGAAGCGGGATCCCGCTGGGCGACCTGAGCGCCAAAAATATCATGGTCGATATCGACAATATGACCATTGACATGAAAAAAGTGTTGAGCAACGCCAGAGTGCTGGCCAACCCGCGGATCCGGGTGAAAAACAATAAAAAAGCGCTGGTTGATATTGGTCAAACGATCCCGGTACTGACCACAACCGTCAATGACGGGATTTCGCAACAGAAAGTGGATTATCAGGACGTTGGCCTGAAGCTGGAAGTCACCCCGGAAGTCAGTATGGATGACAATATCTCAATGGAGGTGAAGTTCACGCTCAGTGCCCTGGGCGCCGAAGAACCCGGTGAGAACGGAGCAAAGTATTACCGCACCACGAAACGCGAAGCCAATACCACGCTCAGCAGTATGAACGGCGAGACCCAGATGCTGGCAGGGCTGATCAAGCAGGATGAAACCACGACCCAAAAAGGAACGCCATTATTAAGTGACATCCCGGGGCTGGGCCGCCTGTTTAGCAGCAATTCCGACAACAAAGAGCGCACGGAGGTGGTGCTGTTAATTACGCCGACCATTGAGCGCAACCTCGATTTACCGGGAAGCCACGTCAGTACCATTGAGATGGGCAGCGACGATTTAACGGGCGACAGCATTCAACTGCGCGACCTGCAGCACGACGAGCCGGGGAGCGGGTTTACCGCACCGGCGCTTGCGCCGCCAGCCCATTTCCCTGACCGGGCGGCCACGCTGCCGCCACCGATCCTCGATGAGTCAGAGACGGAAAACGGAGCATCGTAATGCAGCGCCAGCGCGGTTTTACCTTGATTGAGATGATCGTCACGCTGGCGCTACTCGCCACGCTTGCCGCTGCCGCTGCGCCGCTGATGCGTAACTACCATCAGCGGCAGCAGGAGACGCAGCTACGTGAGTCGCTGCGCACGCTACGCGATGCCATTGACCGTTATCACCAGGCAAGCGTGGACGGCATCATTGAGAAAAAAACCAGCGAATCGGGATATCCGCCGACACTAAAAAGCCTGGTGGAAGGCGTCCGGGATAAGACATCGCCCACTGGCGCGATGATCTACTTCCTGCGCCATATTCCGCGCGATCCGATGTGCGATTGCGAGGGAAAAAATGATGAAGAGACCTGGCGGTTACGCGCATCCACGCAGCCACCCGGCGATTTCAGCGGCGGCGGGAAAGACGTGTTTGATGTCAGTAGTACCAGTACGGCCAGCGGTCTGAATGGAGTGCCCTATGCGCAATGGTGAAAAAGGTTTTACGCTCATCGAGCTGCTGGTGGTGATGGCGATCATCGCGACATTGATGACCCTTGTCGCTCCACGTTTTTTCCAGCACGCGGACAGAGCCAAAGAGGTGGTGCGCGAGCATAATCTGCATGCGCTGCGCAGCGCGATCGATCACTACCGCCGCGATCGCCTGGCGGGGCCATACAGCCTGGAGGATCTGATCGAGGCCGGTTATCTGCGCCAGATGCCGCTGGATCCCATCACCAACCGCCGCGATATCTGGGAGGCGAAGACCGATGACGAAGGGCAAATTATTGACGTCGAGACGCCGCCTAAACCCGGTCAGGATCATCGCGATGCGTTCGATTAAACGACAGGGAGGTTTTACCTATCTGCTGCTGCTGATTGCGCTCTCCACGCTGGCGTTGTCGCTGCTGAAAAGCCGCGATGAGGTGCAGATGCGTTATCAGGCACAACAGGAGGCTGAGCTTTTATTTCGCGGCGATCAAATCCGCGCGGCGATACAGGCCTACCGCGGCAACGGTGATGGCTGTTTTCCCGTGCGTTTCGAACAGCTGCTTATTGATAAACGCGGGCGAAAACCGCTTTATCACCTGCGCCAGCACTACGCCGACCCGCTAACCGGGAGTAAAAACTGGGGGATGATCCTCGATCCTCAGGGGCGCTGGATTGGCGTGCGCAGTCTCGGAAAGGGTACGCCACGGAAAAAAGTCGGCTTTCGTCACGATCCAAAACAGTTTGCCAAAGCGAAAACGTATTACGACTGGAAATTTCAGGTAGAGAGCGATCCGCAGGCCCCGCTGCCTGCGGCTTGTGGTCGCTAATGCAATGATGTGGCGAGACCTGATGTCCCTGTCACGCAGTCTGGTCTGCCCGGCGTAACGGCACGAATAGGGCAGGCAACAGGCTCTGTAAGATGTTGCCTGCCCGCTTCGCTAATAGATGGCCTTTTTACTGCGCGACGGGAATAGTCACTTTGCTAACCACTAAGGTAATGGTCGCCTTTGCGTCCCCTGCTTTCAGCGGGATTTTATATTCATCCGGCTGGGTAAAGAGCGCCATGTATTTGTCATCTGGCATATCTATGATGACGTCATCGTCTGCGGCGGTGGCTTCGATCCGTCGCAGCAGCTCTGCTTTAGTCAGAGGTTTGTTCCATCCGGCAACAATACGATCGTTTTTAATGTGAATCTCATTACTCTCAAGGACGCAGAGCGCATTTTGCTCACCGCCCTGAAGGCGATAAAGTCGGTTTTCCGTTAAGGTGTCAAGAGACGGGCAGACGACCTCTTTTTGCGAACCCGACTCTGCCAGCGTGTAGCTAAACTTCACTTTCAGGTTATCCCCGTGACGAACGCCCTGTTTTTTCCAGTCGCCACTGTCCCCGGTGAACATGCGGATCCCGTTGGGGATGATCGTGCTGGCGGCAGCAAAAAAGTCATTCCCGTTAACGGAAAAATAGGGCCGAAGCGTTAAAGATGAATCATTAATAATGGTGATCACTGGAGAGTTAATGGAACGGTAACTCTTTTTCTTATAACGACAGTTTTTCCCGTTTGCCTGTAAGTTGACGCCGTTGTCTTTACTGACAATCATGGCATAGTTGCAGTTAAGGCCGTTTTCAATAGATTCGTTCAGCACCGCACCATTATCGACAATGATATTCATCACGCCGTTATCTTCGTTACCAAACCAGACATGAGGAATAAAATCGCTATCGTAACCCTCTTCATAAATAGCATTCTGAACCCTGATTTTCAGATGGTCAGGGTTTTCAATATTAATCATACGCGCATAATCACTGGCAAATACTGATGCCGTTGAAAAAGCGCTAAGCATGGCTAATGCTACGACGGTCTTTGTCATGAAAATGTCCTCTTTGAGAAAAATAAAAACAACAAGTTTACGCAACAGTGACCATATCTTAATGCGTCAGGCCGTAAAACATATCACCAGATAAAATCATCGTTTATTTATTTTTAACTCATAGATACAGAGAAGATTCTTATTAATCAGAAGACCAGCACCGTCTTATTTTATTCTGAGGAATGAATATAATGCCTTGCTACTATTCAGGCTGGAATAGTAGGCTTAATAGCCATCTCATATATTATACCCTGACGAGCGAGACATAAGATGGAACCATCAATTAAACAGACTCATGAAAAAATTCGGGTTTGCGTGCGAACAAACTCTTTTTTATTCGAAAAAGGGCTTGAAGAAATAGCGCAATTTTATTTTATCGCCAGAGATAAAATACTGTGCATTATCGATGCTGACACGTTTGGCACGAAGACGCATCTGGTGAAGTATCTGGAGTTCATCAGAAGAATTAAACCCGACATGCTTGTTTTGATCACGGGTCATCACACCCGAAGCGAGCAGCATGCATGGTATGTAAAAGCAAATGAATCCCTGTCGGGCTGGTGCGAAACCATTGATGCCATGAACTTTATGCGACCCAATCTCGACAGCGTTATCGATTTTTACAGAAGGCAACATGACTGAAAATCTTTTGCAAACGGAGGACTAGACGTGAAGTTAAGTTTTTGTATCAGGACGAATGTTTTGGCGAAAATGGCCGATGTCACCGAGGCTGAATTAGTGTATGCGCTCATGACGACGGGTGAGCTGTTCGGGGTGAAAATACCGGCACCGTTACCGGGCAGGCATAATGCCAAAACGCGTAGCTTTGATTACAAAGAAGCACTGGATTTTGCTGAAGAAGTGAAAATCGCCCGAGACAGTAAAAGGCAGATCTGAAAACGTAATAAGCCCATCCCTTAATCAAGTGATACCTCAATCCATTCCTTATATTTACAGCAGCACTGCCCGGATGACTTAGTGTTTTCCTTCAAC
Organism: Enterobacter cloacae complex sp. I3; assembly: GCF_014896175.1. Classification (NCBI taxonomy): domain Bacteria; kingdom Pseudomonadati; phylum Pseudomonadota; class Gammaproteobacteria; order Enterobacterales; family Enterobacteriaceae; genus Enterobacter; species Enterobacter cloacae complex sp. I3. The sequence continues at coordinate 37,088 of NZ_JADBQZ010000022.1, read as the reverse complement.
ATTGATAGCGCAATACATATGACTTCAGCGTACAAGCAATCATTAATACTCCGGGCATACTCAAGTTTTTTACCCAGATAATAACTAAGCGAAACATGATCAATATTAATCCCCTGCAAGGATAATTGCGTGGCGGCATCGCCAATGAGTATTGATGCTTGCTTTTCAGGATAGACATTATTCATGAATTTTAGCCCTGCACTTTGTAAAATATTCGACAGGTAGAGTTCAGGGGGCTTATGCCCCCTTGTTTACAAAAACACCTCAGAATGAATTAACGTGTTTACCAATCACAGCTACTTAAGCCCGTATTTTTAAACGTTTTTGATTCCGTCTTTCCTCTGATACCGTCCTTATTAACTGGCGTCACATAAAGCGTGACTTCCCCCCAATAGCCTAAAGTAACGCTTTTTATGTTGGAAACGACGGTGCTTCCCCACTTCCACTGAAATATCGTGTTGCCTTCAGATGCACCGCCATTAGCGTTGTAGGTGTAGGTTGCCGTTATTCTGTTACAGGCTCCGGTACTGCCGCTGTAACCCAGGTTTGTAACGAAAGGCGCAGGCTTAGATCTTATGGTAACAGCTCCACTAAAGGCCTGAGTGCCAGATAACGGCTGCCCTGAACCTTTAGGCGTCACGGCCACCCGCACGTCATAGCCCGCATAGCTGTCCGGCAGCGTGAACGTTTTTGCCGTGCCGCCTGCGACATTCCTCCACGTCTGGCCATCCTTCCACTGCCACTGGAAGCTGGAGACGTCCGTACCGGCCCCGTTTGCCGTGAAGGTATATTCCGCCCTCAGGGTCTGCCCCACCTCCGGCGTGCCGGAGATCCTTAGCCCCGTCACAGACGGCATACCATACACCGCTACCGCCGGGCTGTTCTGTACCGTACCGGTCAGCGACGGCTGGCTGCTGCCCTTCGGCGTTACCATTACCCGCACGTTGTAACCCGCATAGCTGTCTGGAAGCGTAAACGTTCTTGCCGTGCCGCCTGCAGCTTTCTTCCATGTTGCACCATCCTGCCATTGCCACTGGAAGCTGGAGAAGTCCGTACCGGCCCCGTTTGCCGTGAAGGTGTATTCCGCCCTCAGGGTCTGCCCCACCTTCGGCGTGCCGGAGATCCTCAGGCCCGTTACCGACGGCGCGTCATAGGCTGCCATCGTCGGACTATCCTGTACCGCCCCGGTCAGCGACGGCTGGCTGCTGCCTTTCGGCGTTACCACCACCCGCACGCTGTAGCCCGCATAGCTGTCTGGAAGCGTAAACGTTCTTGCCGTGCCGCCTGCAGCTTTCTTCCATGTTGCACCATCCTGCCATTGCCACTGGAAGCTGGAGATGTCCGTACCGGCCCCGTTTGCCGTGAAGGTGTATTCCGCACTCAGGGTCTGCCCCACCTTCGGCGTGCCGGAGATATGCAGATTGGTTATTGACGGCGCACCATAGACATCCACCGCCGGGCTGTGCTGTGTATCGCCCTGCAGCTGAGGCTGGCTGCTGCCCTCCGGAATTACCGTCACTTTAATGCTGTAACCCGCATCCTCGGCCCGGAGGGTGTATTCCCGACCCGTGGCCCCCTCGATCGGCATCCAGCTGGTTTTCTCATACCTCCCCCAGATAAAGGTGGATTTATCCGTACCGCTTCCATTTGACGTGAAGGTGTATTCTGCCCTCAGCGTCTGCCCTACCCTCGGCGTGCCGGAGATGTGCAGATTGGTTACCGACGGCGCCCCATAAGCGTCTACCGACGGGCTGCTCTGTACCGCTCCGGCCAGTGCTGGCTGGCTGCTGCCCGTCGGCGTCACCACCGCCTTAATGCTGTAACCCGCATCTCCGGCCTGGAGGGTATATTCCCGGCCGGTGGCTCCTTCGATCGGCATCCAGCTGGTTCTCTCATACCTCGCCCAGATATAGGTTGAAGCATCCGCACCGGTTCCGTTCGCCTTGAAGGTGTATTCCGCCCTCAGGGTCTGCCCTACCTTCGGCGTGCCGGAAATCTTCAGGCCCGACACCGCCGGCGCGCCATATACCTCGACCGCTGAACTTTCCTGCGCCACTCCGGCCAGAGCCGGGTTACTGCTGCCCTTCGGCGTCACCACCACCCGCACGCTGTAGCCCGCATAGCTGTCCGGCAACGTGAACGTGCGTGCCGTATTGCCAGCGGCGGCCGCATTCTTCCAGGTCTCACCGTCCTTCCACTGCCACTGGTAGGTGGACGCATCCGCACCGCTCCCGTTTGCCGTTAAGGTGTATTCCGCATTCAGGGTCTGCCCCACCCTCGGCGTGCCGGAGATGTGAAGATTGGTTACCGACGGCGCCCCATAAGCGTCTACCGACGGGCTGCTCTGTACCGCTCCGGCCAGTGCTGGCTGGCTGCTGCCCGTCGGCGTCACCACCGCCTTAATGCTGTAACCCGCATCTCCGGCCTGGAGGGTATATTCCCGGCCGGTGGCTCCTTCGATCGGCATCCAGCTGGTTCTCTCATACCTCGCCCAGATATAGGTTGAGGCATCCGCACCGCTCCCGTTTGCCGTGAAGGTATATTCCGCCCTCAATGTCTGCCCCACCTCCGGCGTGCCGGAAATGTGCAGATCTGCCACCGATGGCGCACCGTAAACATCTAATGCCGGGCTGTGCTGCACCGCACCGACCAGCGACGGCTGACTGCTGCCCTCCGGTATTATCGTTACTTTAATGCTGTAACCCGCGTCTCCCGCCTGGAGGGTGTATTCCCGGCCGTTGGCCCCCTCGATCGGCATCCAGCTGGTTTTCTCATACCTCGCCCAGATATAGGTTGAAGCATCCGCACCGGTTCCGTTCGCCTTGAAGGTGTATTCCGCCCTCAGGGTCTGTCCTACCTCCGGCGTGCCGGATGTACGCACGTCCTCCACCGCTGGCGTGCCGTAAGCCGTAACCGCCTGGCTCTCCTGGAGCGTTCCGGTCAGCGACGGGTGACTGCTGCCCTTCGGCGTCACCACCACCCGCACGCAGTAGCCCGCATAGCTGTCCGGCAGCGTGAACGTTCGTGCCGTATTGCCAGCGGCTGCCGCATTCTTCCATGTCTCTCCGTCCTTCCACTGCCACTGGTAGGTGGACGCATCCGCACCGCTCCCGTTTGCCGAGAAGGTGTATTCCGCACTCAGGGTCTGCCCCACCTTCGGCGTGCCGGAGATATGCAGGTCTGTCACCAACGGCGCGCCGTAAATCTCCACGCCGGATTCGCCTTTTTTGCCGTTGACCGTGGCGCTCACCGTGATGGTTCCACCGGTATTTTTCGTGGTGACAGTCATTGTCCCCACGCCTCCGGTTCCGGTGATGGTGCTGGTCTCCCCCCGAGCCACCAGCTCCGGTTTGTCGATATCCCAGACAATCGCCTCGCCCACTACCGCACGGCCAAAGCGGTCCTTCACCGTGGCGGTGTAGGTAATGGTGTTCAGCCCGTTAGCTTCCACGCTGGCCGCACTGGCAGTGACCGTCACGGCTGACGCTTTCCCGGTGACCGGCTCCGTTTTTGATGACGCCTTATAGCCCTCATTTTTGGCCGCGTTGGTAGCGGTTACCGCGACAAACAGCGTTGCCCCTGTGTCCTGCTCTGTCAGGTGATAACTGTCCGACGTGGCGCCGTCGATCGCGCCACCGTCACGGTGCCACTGGTAGCTCAGCTTCACCTCACCGCCGCCGTTCTGTTCCACGTCCACCTTCTCAACGCTTACCGTGTCACCCACCTTCAGCCCGGCGGTTTGGTTCAGCGTGATGCTTTTGATCGTCGGAATCCCCTGCAGCGCCACGCCGGACTCGCCCTTTTTGCCGTTGACCGTGGCGCTCACCGTGATGTTTCCGCCGGTATTTTTCGCGGTGACGATCATCGTTCCCGTGCCTTCTGTACCGGTGACGGCGCTTGCCTCTCCCCGGCTCACCAGCTCGGGCTTGTCGATGTCCCAGACAATCGCCTCGCCCACAACCGCACGGCCGAAGCGATCCTTCGCCGTGGCGGTATAAGTAATGGTGTTGAGACCGTTCGCATCCACGCTGTCCGCGCTGGCGGTTACCGTAACATCTGACGCCTTCCCGACCACCGGCTCCGTTTTCAACGACGCCTTATCGCCTTCATTTTTGGCATCGTTGGTCGCGGTCACCACCACAAAGAGAGTCGCACCCGTATCCTGCTCCGTCAGGTGATAACTGTCTGACGTGGCGGCATCGATCGCGCCACCGTCACGGTGCCACTGGTAGCTCAGCGTCACCTCGCCGCCGCCGTTCTGCTCCACGTCCACCTTTTCCACGCTTACCGTATCGCCCACCTTCAGCCCGGCGGTTTGGTTCAGCGTGATGCTGCGGATAATCGGGTAACCGTTGAGCGTCAGCTGCGTCGCTTGTTTTTTGCCGCCAATATCGACCTCTATTTGCGCATTGCCCCCCGCGGATGCGGTCGTAAACGTGGCCGTCGCTTTGCCTTCTGCATCGGTTTTTTCGATCGCGTTGCTTAGCGCGCCAAACTGCTGCGTGATTAACGACCACGTTACGGGTGCGTCCGGTACGCTATTGTTGTGCTCATCCAGCGCGATGGCGGTCAGCGTCGAAGTGCTGCTCCCATTGGCATTCAGCGTATCTGGGGTACCTTTAAGCTCAACATGATTCACTTTCCCGACAGTCACATTGACGATCTTCTGCTCATCACCGGCGGAGACTTTCACCTGCGTTGGCGCTTTTTCAGGTACTACGATGGTTGCACTGGCAATACCGTGCTCATCGCTGTCTCCGGTAGGCGCTTCCCGGAACTGACTCCCTTCTATCCGCCAGGTGATGGCCTGCTTACGGCTGATAACCGCGTTATCAAACCGGTCATACAGCTGCGCGCTGACGGTTTTATCCTCACTGCCTGCGACCGCGTTTTCCGGGACGTCGAGCACCACTTTTTCCACCGGCCCTGGCTCAAGGCTTACGGGCGCTGACGGGCTACTCACGGTATCTACCGTGGCGTTCACCACCCACTTCTCTGCTGCTTTTTGCGGCGCGATAAGCGCGATGGATGCTCTTCCCTCGCTATCCGTTTTGCCGCTCAGGGTTTCACCGTTACTGCTCCACGTGACGTTCTTCTCAACCGTCAGAGGCTTACCATCCTGATCGGTAACTTCAATAGTGAACGTCTTTTCCGTGGCAACTTCTGCGCGCTCGGGAGAAGCCACGAAGCGGATGGCAAGCGGGTGGGCAAAATCGACCACCAGCGCCATCTTCTCCTGCTGAACATTGTTATCACTGGCGGTGCTCTGGGTCTGGATCCCGCCTGGCGGGATCAGCGAGGCCGTAATTTCATCTTCACCATCCGCCATGATGTTTTCTATTTTTACCAGCGCCTGACCGTGCTCATCGGTGCGTACGCTGTTTTGCGACAACGAGCCAAGCGAGTTCCTGCTCTGCCAGTACACCATCTGATCGGTCAGAGGGGAGCCCTGACCGTCTTTCACCTCGGCTAACACCAGCAACGCACCGTGACTCTCTTCGAAGAACTTCACGCTGCCGTCACGGCGGATCTCACCGGGTGAAAGCAGATGATCGATACGCAGGGTGGTTATCGTTGCGCTCCCGGTAATTTTCGCCGTTCCGCTCTCCCCTGGTATCCCTTTTTTGTTGAACGGTGTGACTTCAAAGACCACGCTTCGGGCCATGTCGCGCGTTTGTACTTCATACGTGGCACTGCCTTCCTTGAGCAGTTCGCCTGAATCTGCGTCATACCAACGCATCCGGGTTTGCTCGGGGTCTTCATCCTCCCCTTCATTGCTTTTATAGAGGTAACTCCCCTCCAGGATCTGGCCCGGGGACATGTCCCCCTTAATGGCAACGCCCTCGACGGAAGGGGCAAAATCGCCCGGCGTCACGGTCAGGTGATAGCTGGCGGAACTTAATACGTGCTCCGGATCAACAGGTGACGTTTCCGTCGCGGTGATGGTGACATCGCCCCGATGCGTTGGGTTCACCAGACCGCTGCCCGGCTCCACGGTCGCGATCGCCGTGCTGGAGGAGGTGTAGCGAATGACGCCCCCCTGCCCACCTTTCACCGCGTGCAGCAAAGGCACGCCAGCCTGCGTGGTTTTTTCCGTCGGGCTGAAATAGAGACGTCTGTCTTTTTCTTCCTGCTTATAGGCGAGAACGATGTTGTTATTACGGGTAACGAACTCCGTGCGGGACTGCATGAGCGATGGCAAAGCCGCCGCATTTTCACTTGCCAGCATCTCGGAAAGTTTTCGGCCAAACTCCCAGTGGAAATTCAGCCCCACAGAGAAGTTATCCCGCTGCCCGCTAATCATGCTCTGCTCCGCGCTGACCCCTACCAGCGGCACAGGTTGCCACTTAAGCCCGAGGTTAAGCCCGTGAGGATTGTGGCTGGCTTCGCTGCGGCTGCCGTTAACGTCCACTTTGTCGCCATACCACTGGAACCAGCCCAATTTAAGCGCGACGTGCTGTGAAAGGGCCGTCTCCAGATTGAGATCCCAGCCGCGGGCGGCACGTTCATACAGTTCATAGCGGTCGGGATCGTCATTAAACATGCTGTCGTCAGAATGACGCCAGCCGCTCAGGGGCAGGTAGTAGTTCGCGGACGCACGAATCCCATCGCTCCACAGCTCGGCGCCTGCCCCCATTCGGTTATGGTGGCGCGTGACATCCTGATCGAAAAAGAGGTTTCCACCCGCCATCAGATGCGGGTTAAAGGTATGCCGCCAGCCCAGGCCAACGTTAAGGATATCGCGCTCGTTCCAGCGGTGTGCGCTCATCTGAGTGAACAGAATGTCGTGTTGCCAGATTTTAACCGGCCACAGATAGTCCAGCCCGAAATCGCGGCTATCGCTCCCGCCAATACCGACATCTGCCTTAACGCGAGCTTTCCCGCCGATATTGTTTAACCACGCTTCCACTTCCTGGGTTAACGCGGCATTCACCTCACTATTTGCCGCACCGCGCAGGGCATCACCCGCGCCGTTTTGTTGGGCGCTTCCCCACATGCCGGCCATTTTATCCCGCAGGGGCTGATTGATTTCGCTTTCAATGGTTGCGTGAGTTTCAGTTTGCGCCCGCGCGACGGGGGGAACCGTGAGCAAAAAGATGGAAAATAAATAATGTAAAAGGATTATCCACACGGATAATTTTTGACGTAAAGAACAGTACGAAACACTGGGCATTGTGACGCATCCCTAATTAATTAAACTCCCTGGTTAGCGATATTAAGATCCAGATAATTCCTAAACTCCATACAGTAATCAGGAGATGATCATGAGATTTTCCGTCCCTCATTAAATTCAATGCTTAGGTGTTGATGTTTAACAACTCTTTCAGCCTGCTTCATAAATTTCTCAGCCCAATTTCAGCCGTATATTTTCCGGAGCAGGTAATTCTTAACATGGAACAGACACCTCGCAATTTTATTGCTAACCGTCTTCTTATGCAGGTTTTCCCCTAATGGCAGGATGATCCCAGCAATACTCTGGATGTCATTTAATAAGGAAGATCGTTGACATGAATAAAACTGGACTGGCCCTGCTTATTTGTGCACTATTGAGTGCCCCCGCTTTTGCGCAAAATTCCGTCACGCACGAGCAAGCCTGGGAAGGCACTTCGTATCTCTCCGTTATCGTGAAATTAAAACCCGGTACAACGCTTAATAAGTCTTCACCCTTTTCATTACGCGACAGTACCCTCGCCGTGAGTCCGTTATTTACGGCAAATCATTTGCGCAGCAGTGAATTAAGCGAGATGGATGCGCTTAATGAACGCTACGGCTTTAACCGTTATTTACGTATAGCCCTGCCAGCCGATAAGCAACATGACGCGGCATATATCAATGACGTAATTAATGAACTGGCGGCGCGACAAGATATTGAGCTGGCTTACCCGGAATCCATGCCGGTGTCGCTGGAAAAGGGGGTCACTGTTCCCGACCTGCCGCCCTATTCCGGGCTGAGCTATGCCCTGAACAGTACCAGCCAGGCCACCGTCCCGGATTTTCGTGGATTGCAGGATTACACCAAATCGCCAGATGAAAAACGGCCCGGCTACTATATGGGTGGCGTTAATCGCGACAGCGTAAGTCAGTATTCAGGGCACGATGGTAGCGGCATTTCGCTGGTCTCGATGGAAAACAACGCATGGAATACCAGCCATGTGAATTTGCCGCCGATCGATTTCCATGAAGGTGATAAGCGCTATACGCCAGGCGAAGATCACGACACCAGCTCCGTCGGGATTATGGCGGCGAAAGATATCAATGCGGGCATCAAAGGCCTGACGTGGAACGCCCGCATGGGGTACGTCAAATGGCAGGCCAATAATCTCTACAATATGATCCCCAAACTTAAGGCGGGAGACGTGGTGCAAATTGGAATGCAGACTGGCGGAGGAGATGTGACGGGTTGTACTTCTTCCTGCTATGTTCCGCAGGAAAACGCCCCGGCCTACTACGACGTGATTAAAGCCCTGACGGATAAAGGCGTGCACGTTATCCAGGCGGCAGGCAATGGCAATATCAACCTCGATCACGCAGGATTTAATGGAAAATTTGACGTTAAAAAGCGGGATTCCGGCGCGATCATTGCGGGCGCGTTTTGTGCAAACAATGGCAAAAAAGCCTCTTTCAGCACCTATGGCTCACGTGTGACCAGCGCCAGCTGGGGCTGCTGGGATGTGGTTACTACGGGTTACGGCGGTTTGCATAGCATAAAAAATGCGGAATACACCTCAAGTTTCTCCGGCACGTCCTCCGCGAACCCGATTATCGCAGGCGTGGTCGCCAGCCTGTCGGCCATTGCAAAAGCGCACAATATCACCGTCACGCCTCAACAGATGCGCTCCATTCTCCAGGAAACCGGTACACCTTTAGCTGCGGGGGATTCAGCGAAAGTAGGTACTCACCCCAATATGGCAAAAGCGGTAGCCAGGATTCTGGAACTCAAAGAGGAAGAGCAGGAGGAGGTAAAGGCAGTGCCGGGAGAAAGCTTTACCGTTACCGGCACGACCGATTCTTCCCGTGCGTACCAGTTAGACGGGAGCGCCAGCAAGAATGCCGTCTCCTGGAAATGGACTATCGACAAAAACAGTACTGGCACATTCTGGCTACAGGAGAAACATGCCGGAGGCTGGGTACGTGAAGTTTCAGGGCCTACCGCCCGGGCACTCATTCCTGCCAATACAGACGGAGAAGCAACCTACTGGTTAACCGTCACGGGCAAAGACGGAAGCGTGAGCGCTGAGAAGATCACCGTAACGGTGAAAAAACCACAGTTACCTGATATTCCTGATGACAGCTCAGAAGCGTATAACCCGCGGATCGCCTACCCGGTGAAATGTACCCGCGTATCGCATAACGGCAAAATCTGGCTGAATCAGTGGTATGTCAACGCAGGACAAGAAGAGCCAGGAAGCGGCGGTGAGTGGGGGGCATGGCGAACGTCGGATGCAGCTAATAATAGCTGCCCTTAAAAACCCTTTTGGTTAACATAATAGTAAAGCCTGGATATAAGCCAGGCTTTACTTTATTAATTCAACACTCAGGAAAAGCGTAAAAACGTCATTTCTTAAACTCCGTCCTCGCTCAGATTTTATTAATACGCGTCAAGGACTGAAATTGGCAGTACTATTTCATACTCTGTCGCGCTCCGCCCTCTTTACAGCACGAACGGTCGCTCTTCTCTGCCGAAACTCCCCGACTCTTAATGGCGCAGAGAAGTCTCTTATTCAAGCCAGTTGTCTCCTCCCGGTACTATTTGTCCCTGTTATCACACGGTAATAACGCCTTTTTTACCTGCGCCGCAGGTGAGATTTACCTTTGGTTATTATTTAGTCATCAATAAGGGAACTTATGAAATTAACAGGATCTGCTTTTGTCCTTGCCTCGTTACTGGCAGGGGCGGGCGTCAGCGTTTCAGCCAACGCCGCCACGACCTCGCCAGCAGCAAACTGCGAACAGGGTCACCAAAACTGCATGAAAGAACTTGGCTCACTGGAACGCGCCGTCAACGGTGCAAAAGTGAAGGTGGTTGAGGGGCAAACGATTCGTGCGCGCTTCTTTAACGACGCAACCGAACTGCCCGCCCTGGAAACCCGCGTCACCATCCTTGCTGGCGAAGAGAACCACTGGTCCTATGTCCTCGCCCAGGCGATCAACCAGCAGCACCCCGAACTGCATGCCGGTTTCAAGCACAGCAACGGCGAGATCACGCCCGATGAAACGCAGTCGAATAAGGTGTATGCCAAAGGGAACAATCCCCTCACTCACGTAGAAGTGTCCTTCAATTAATTAGGGAAGATTATTTTGAAACTCCTCAAGATGAATAAGCTTACGTCGGCTCTGGCCGTGGCCTTGATTGGCATGTACTCCGGGAGCGCACTGTCGCACGGCTATCTTTTTGAACCAAAATCCCGTTCGGTGATTCATTTCCCGCCGATGAATGATAAGGGTGAACACAGTAACGTCTGGCCTGCTGACGCCGTGGAGGCACCGAAGCTCCCGGCAGGCAACGATATGAGCCCAACCCCGATCGCTAACGAACAGCTGTTCCAGTTCCCGCCGGATGGAAAACTGGCAAGCGGTGGTTCAACGGCAACTCCCGCCTTCAGCAAGCTTGATGACGAAAAGCAGAATACCTACAACAACGCGATGTCTGCGGGTCCGCACCAGTTTAAATGGCATTTACCGGCTAAGCACCGCACCACCTATTTTACCTACTACATCACCAAGCCGGACTGGCAGTCAGTTCCGGGAGCGGATACGCGCCTGACCAGAGCGATGTTTGAAGATACGCCTTTCTGCCACAAGGTGTATACCTACGCGCCAGGCAACCCATCAGCCGATATTTCGATCCCGACAGGCTTCGAAACCCACACCTGCAACGTACCGGAGCGTGAAGGTAAGCAGAAAATTTATGCCGTGTGGCGCGTGCGTGATACCGATAACGCATTTTATCAGATGGTCGACGTCGATTTCGGCGGTGAAGTCATTACCAAACCGGTAGCCAGCGTCACGCCTTCCAGTCATAACCTGTCAACCAGCACGCTGTCGCTGGACGGTAGCGCCTCAACGGGGAAAGAGCTGAAGTACAGCTGGGCCGTCACCAGCAATGCCGATAAGGTCATTCTGGAAAACAGTACCAGTGCTAAAGCCAGCATTCGCCTGAAGGCTAAACCTGAGAGCGATTTTACCGTTAACGTGAAGCTGACCGTCACCAATGATAAAAACGTGAGTGATTCAAAAACCGTCACCCTGAATGCCAAAGCTGAAGCGGATAGCACGGCACCGGAGGCGAAGCCGGGAAAAGACTTCACCGTGACCAGCAACAGCGGTTCCCGTGGTTATGACCTTAACGGTTCCGCAAGCGTGAATGCTGAAAAATATCAATGGACTATCGTCTCTGGTCAGGATATCGGTGCTTTGCAGGTCGCCGATGGCGGTGAATGGGTTTCAACTGTCCATGCGGCGAAAGCCCGTGCGCTGATTAAACCCGGCAAAATCGGTAAAGTGACCTATCGCCTGACGGTGACGGCCAAAAATGGCAAAGTCGACTCTGAAGTTATCACGGTGACCGTGAAGGAAGCGCAGCAGGCTTCAGATGTGCAGATCAATACGGGCAACAACAGGACACTATCGTTGGCAGTGACATTATTGCTGCCGCCGTCGTGTCCAAAAACAACGATTCCTTAAAGGGGTCAAAAGTTGAATGGTCCGCACTGAATCACGCCGATAAGATTCAGATCTCGTCACCAAATAACTTCAGCACCAACCTCATGGGTAAACATCCGTATACCGACAATGTGGACGTGACGCTGCAGGTGAAAGTGACGGCGCCTGATACCGGTAAAGTCTCCACGGCAACGAAGGTGATCAAGCTGCGCCCGGCGCAAACCAATGTAAAAGCCTGGGATCACAGCAAGACTTACAAGACACCTTGTGAAAAAGTGAGCTATGAGGGCAACATCTGGCTGAACAGCTGGGAAACCCGAGGCGTTAAGCCTGGTTCCGATGGTGAGTGGGGCGTCTGGAAAAAAGAAGGTGCCGCCAACATGCCTAAAGAGTGCAAATAATACTGTGAGTTAACTCTGGCCGGGTCTTAACTGACCCGCGCCAGACATTATTATTCCCCGCCTACATTTTCGTTATCATTTTTGCGCCGGAAATCGCCCCTTCGTTCCGGCGCTTTTTTATCGGTATAAGATCACCCACCCTATTGCGGCAATAATCGGATACGGGCCGAAAGGAAACGGTTGACCGGGCTTGATCCGCAACAGAATCAGCGCCGCGATCAGCGCCAGCAGGGTCGAGGCAACAAAAACATCCAGCAGCGCCAGCGGGCCAAGCCACGCCCCGATCGCCGCCAGCAGTTTCATATCCCCCATCCCCATCCCTTCATGGCCGCGCAACAAACGGAACAGCAAAGAGAGGGTCCAGGGCACGCCAAATCCCAGCAGAGCGGCGATTAGTGCCTGCGTTGGCTCCACCCGGCTATAGCCGCTGACGGCAAACGTCAGAGACATCGCCAGCAGCGGGAGCGTCAGACGGTCGGGCAGGAGCATGGTGCGCAGGTCAATAAACAGCAGCGGCAGCAAAAACGTCACCGCCAGCAGGTCGAACAGGCTCTGCGGCGTGACGCCCTGCTGCCAGATAATCACCCCGTACAGCAGCGCCATAAGCCCTTCAACCAGCGGATAGCGCCACGATATCGCCTGACCACAGCTGGCGCAGCGCCCGCGCAGCAGCAGCCAGCCCATCAGAGGAACATTGTGGCGAAATTTAATGGGGTGTTTACAGCGTGGGCAGTGGGAAGCAGGCCACGATAAAGAGAGTGCTTCACCGTGGAGAATCAAGGGGAGCCGATAAATGATGACATTGCAAAAACTGCCGATAATGGCACCCAGAAAAACGCTAAAAACGAGTATTACACTCTCAACCATGGTTCCACACTCTAAGGGACATGCAATCTCCGATAATAGCAGAGACTACTCGTTATATTTAGGCAGCCTGTTTGCACGTAAAGTACAAAAGTCTCCGCGCAAGTTCGCCCATTCAATATTCAGATGCGTTTTTGCATACTGTGCCGCTTCTTTCCACAATAATGCCGCGATATGCCACTCCTTTCCCTGTTCATGTTCTGCCGCTCGTGAAGAAAGTGAAAACCACAGGGTAGCAGGATCGCGTTTGTCGCTTTGCCAGTCCATCGTTAAGCCCTTTAGAAAAAATCCCAGCGTATCAATAGCGACGATAAAATAATTGAGCTTAAAATGATAAATACCTGAATAACGCTGAATGCCTCAGTGGGAGAACAACGCTGATTACCAATATTATCCGCTGGCTGGCCTTTTCGGGTCTCTATATCCTGCTGGCATTGCTGAGCTTTCATACGCGGGATAGCTGGAGCCTCTCCACCACGCTCTGGCTCCCGGCGCCGTTGCTTTTCGCCGCGTTATGGCTGACGGCCCCGCGAGAGTGGCCGCTGTGGCTGGCTACCGCGGGCTTGCTGCATGTGTTTGCTGGCGTCTGGATAGGCCGCCCGCTCACGCTGGCGTGCCTGTTCGCCCTCTTCGACGTCGCGATATTTCCACTGTGCGTCGCCGTCTTTCGTCTGAATGCGCAACTGCCTGCGCTGCGTTTTGCGCGCAGGCCGATTATTGGTGAACTGATCTACCCCCTGCAGTTAATCTTCAGCATTTTTTGCGGCAGCCTGCTGCTTAATCTGGCGCTGTTACTCTCAGGGTATCCGATTGCGCCTCTGCATTTTTTTTCCTGGGTGCTGGCGGCATTAACCGGCATTCTCGCCATTCTGCCGCTGCTGCGTGAGAGCAAAATGCCGTCGCACCCGCGGTTTAACGGGCGGGAAGCTCTGCTCCTTGCCGCGAATACCCTGGTGCTGATGACGGGGTACTTTTTCCTGCCACCGCTCTGGCAGGGGCTAAACCTGCTGCTGGTGCAAACGACGGTGGTTTTACTGAGCGTGTTTGCGCTCTCCGGGCGCGGCGTTGGCGCTCTGCTGCTTATTCAATACCTGATTGTGGTGCTGGCGACCCAGCAGCGGGAAGGGATTTTTTACACGCTAACGCCCGATCTCATCCCCGCAATCTGGCAGGCGCAGTGGTACCTGGTATTTTCGGCGATTTTTGCCAACTGCTTATATCAGTACCGCCGCTGGATCCAACAGCAACAGGCGCTCGCGGCCAGCACCAGTGCCATCATTATTCGCCTGTCGCAGACGGGTTCTTGCGTCGTGTTTCGCCTCTCGATGCCAGAGGAGGAGATCTACTGGCAAGGCAGTACGGAAGCGCTGTTCCCTGATGAGGAAAAGACGCTGAGCACCCTGACGCTACTGGACGCACACTGCGATACGCCGTTCCTGCCCGGTTTTCGCGCCTGGTACTCACAGCAACGTGAAAGCAGCTTTGCCCGGGAAGTTGTTCTGCAAACGCTGCACGGAAGGCAGATGCGCGGGATAGTGCTGTTTCACAGGATCGGCAACACCGCGCATCTGATGGGGGGAGTGAGCCTCTTTCTCACAGCATCCGCTGCAGAATCTCCCGCTGCCCGCTAAAGGTGTACTTCAACACCGCCGCGACATGCCCAAGCAGAATTACACCCAGCAGAATGCAGCTATAGCGATGCACCTGGAAGAAAAACGCATTCACTTCGGCGATGGCAATCGGGCGGGAAACCGGCACCAGACCAAACAGGTTGTAGTCTTTTTGCAGCATCAGAAAACCGCTAACCAGCACCACCATAATGGTCAGATAAAACAGCTCATGAATAAATACCACCAGCTGTTTTTTACGTCCGGCTACCGTTGCCGGATAGGGCACCGAAGGGCGGAAGAAACGCCAGACGAAGCGCACCATCATGATGGGCGTGGCGATGGTACCCAGCGACATATTCAGCACGGAGAAGAAGGTAAACCAGCGGGTTCCTTCCAGCGCGTGCAGAATATAGCCCATGCACATCGCGTAGATAATGACGGCTGCGACCACCCAGTGCAGAAGGCGAGAAAACCGATCGTAACGTTTGGCAATAACCAGAGAAGTTTGCATAGTCGTTGTCCTGTAAAACAAAAAGCACGGCTCCCTGCGAAGCCATGCTGTTTAAAAAAGAGGTTATTCAGCTACCCACAAGTTGCGGGCCCGATCCGGCGACCAATGGCTGGCACCTGTATGGCCAATCTGACAGCGGTAAACGTTGCCCTCATAGAGCACTTTATCCCCTACGGCATAGAGTTTGCCCGGCGTGAATGGGGTAACGTCGCCGCCCTGGCCGCCCTCTTCGCCTCCGCCATCGTCATTATCGGGCACGGTAACGTTGACCGGCTGGCTCGGCGTAGCGAAGTTGTTGGCTGCATCATAGGCGATGACCGTATAGCGATAGCTCATGCCAGGCTGGGTTTGGGTGTCGGTAAAGTTGAGTTCATGGGTATCACCGATCTTTTCCAGACCGCGCCAGATGGCATACCCCGCCACGCCCGTATTATCCTTAGCTGGCAGCCAGCTGAGCGAAACATCCTGCCCCTTCAGCGTGGCCTGCACGCCCTGCACCTGTGTTGGCGCCTGAGTATCCGTTTCGTCGCCCCCATCCGGCAGACTGCCGTCAAGGATGCTCTGGTAGCGGTTCAGAAATTCATAGCCGTAATGTTGACCATTTTTAGTGTTGCCATTGTCCCAGTTCACTGACCAGGTCATGAGCCCTTTTACCGCTTCATTTTTCGCTTCCAGTCGCGAAAGTGCGTTAAAGACACTCTGCGCGTCTCGCACATAGCCGGTTCCTGCCGCATCCGCATTGGCCGGGAGACCAATCACCAGCTTGTTCGCCGGGATCTTCACATAACCGCGCGTCCCGTTTGCCAGGCTGTCGGTGAGATAGTAAAGGAAAAGCTCTTTTTGACGGTCGCTATAGCCCTTCCCCCATTCCTGCGGCAGCCACCATTCACCGACTTCGTCCTTCTCCTCCTGCGTCATCATATTCACGCCGTCGCCCGCCTGGTTGTAATACTGTGGAGCGATAAAGTCATACACGCCCTCAAGATTTTGCAGGTAGGCTTTGTAGTTCACCCCGCGATCGGCCTGGAGATAGGGGAACTCTGGCGCCATGCTGATGATGAAGTGTTTGCCCTGCTGCTGATAATGGTCGCGCACCATTTTCAGTGCCGCCGGGATCACCGTACTGTTTTCAGCAGCGGTAATGGCCGTCTGCTCCAGATCGATATCAAGACCATCAAAACCATAGCGATCGGTCAGGCGAATAATCTCCGCCGCGAACGCCTCAGTCTGGTCTTTGTTCAGTGCAATGTGCGCGTCAGCGCCGCCCAGTGAAATCAACACCGCGCGCCCCTGCTCGTTCAGCTCTGCAACCTGAGCGCGGAACTCCTCATCGCTCGCGTTGTAGGGTTTGAAGGTGGGAATATTCCCGCTCTGGCCGTCCATAACTTTCATGAAGGAGACGTTGACGACGTTGTAGCCTCTCGGCACTTCACGCAGCGACATATCAGAAGGTAAACCTCCCTGATAGCCGCGCGCTTTGTCTATCTCTTCCGGGTTAATTCCCCAGTTGTGCCAATAACCTACGAGAATTTTTTTCTGACTGATATCCGGCATCTGTGAGGCGGCGTCGGTTGCGGCCGCATGGCTAAACGTGCTGACCAGCATTCCGCTTAACGCCAGGCCTGCGGCGATAGCGCTCAGAGATATTTTATTTTTCTTTAACATGGGAGATATCCTGCTCCAGGTTTAATAATGAAATCCTGTCCCGCAAGATAGGATATTCATCTTCCTGAAAACAGGAGAACAGCTCACTGCAGCAGCAGATTTAAAAACTCGTCAGCCTGGATATGTCTTATAATAAAATTATCGTGGGATTATTTATACTCACACATTGCTACCCAGTTATCATTAATTTTCATCAGCCAGCTATCTTTATTAATCGGCTTGAATAACAGGTTAATATACTGACCATCTTCACTTATCAGAAAGGTCTTCTCCGGCAGCTGATCGCCAACGGCAATTTTTAATTCTGCCACCCGGCCATTGATGACATTTCCCTTCTGTGTCACCGATTTTAACTGCAGGGTTCGGTTGAATACCCGGTTACCGGCCTCATCGGTTTTTACACCAAATAGCGTTAGCCTGTGGAGTTTAGGCCACCAGGTGATCACACCATTAAACTGGTAATGCTGCAGGCTTTCATCAATAAATTTACCATTACGTATGACGCTGCTGCAGGGCTCGGCGGGCACTTTTCTGCTCTCCAGGTAGTTGCTGGTCAGGTAAGCCAGCGCGCCACCCAGCGAAACGCTGATGCAAACCATCAATATGACGAATAGTATTCGTAACCGCATTTTCCCTCCTGAGATAGTTCGCCTTCACATTGCGCAACGAACACTTTTGGACCGTTCGACGCGATGTACACGTTATTGATGCCCGCCGGCAGGGCATGCCGCTTTCTCGCCAGCGCCTGCCGATCGACACTGCGCAGCGAAGAGAGATGAAACATGACGCCATCTACGTAGATATTTTCCTGAAACGCCTGCGGCGTGTCCGCCGTGCAGACCACCACCAGCGTTGGAAGGATAATCAACAAGCTGCACAGCGCCGCCAGCAGAGCCCCGTATTGACGTGGGGGAGTTTTCATTGGCTCCGCCGTGATAGCAGGCAACGACGGGCAATCGACGGGAGTGGGACAAGACGCGTTATCAGGCTCTTCTGGCGGCGGGCAAGCGACCTCACTGTCCTGCGTTTCGCAGGGTGCCAGTACTACACCATAACGGGGAATGGTTTTAATGATCGAGCCCGGCAGGCCGGCATTTTGCAGCTTGCGGCGGAGCATTTTTATAAGCTGGTGATAGCTGGATTCACTAACAATCATGCCCTGGTTAAGCCAGATCTCTTCAAATATGGTCTCTTTTTTACATTTGCCGCTGAGGATCAACTCCAGCAAACGACGCTCGTTGGGCGTCAGATGTATATCACCATGATCCACGGTTGCCAGAGATGATTTTTCCGGTACGAACGTTACTGACGCTGAAAGAGAGATTTCTTCGTTATTCACGGGTAGGTCCTGGATAATAAAATTACAGCGTTTACATTGTTATGACGAAAAAGCGCAGGGATTAACAGTTACATGTCTGTTATCTAATTCAGGCACAAATTAACAACATATCCTTATAAATGATAGTACCTTCGCTCTTTGCGCTATTTCCCGTCCTGATTTTTCCACAACCAATTCATGATTTCAGAAAGTTTATTCTGAGTAACGCCTGAGTAATACCTGATATTCAACCTGAACAATAAGGAATTCCTTTCCGTACCTGAGAAATATCGTCCGCCATGCCGCTATTTCGCGATAAATAACAAACCATTCAGCTGCTCCGGAAAAAATCTCTATCATAGAATGTGAAAACGTCGTTACTTTACCTTTCGGTTTTCCATCAGGATCGGCTGATGCCCCCCAGCAACTATACAGCCCACCACTTTTTAGCTACTCTTTTTCACCTCACTCTGCTCTACACTGTAAGAGTGATGCTAAAGCGCCATTCGCTAAGATGTGCGGTGAACACCTGTCTTTTCCTTGCCGGACCGGATGTCATGCTAAAAACAGTTCTGATTGCCGACGACCACCCTGTCTATTTATTAGGCTTGCGCACATTGCTGCAGACGCGCCCGGACCTTTATCGGGTCGTTCACGAAGCGCTCAGTGCTGATGAACTCATGAATAAACTGGCGAGCGAGCCTGTCGATATCATCATCACCGACCTGAGTATGCCCGGCACGCGCAGCCCGGACGGATTAACCATGATCCGCTCGCTGATTCGCCATTATCCGCAGAGCATGATTGTGGTGGTCACCATGATCACTAATCCTGAGCTTCTGGACTCGCTGCGGCGCTGCGGGGTGCATGCCGTTCTCAACAAAGCCAGTTTGTCCAACAATCTGCTGCAGACGCTGCGCAGCACCCTGCGGGGGCAAATCGAACCGGTGAAGCCTCAGGCACAGTTGACCGAACGGGAAACAGAAGTGCTTCGCCTGCTGGTGCGCGGTTTCACCGTGAACGAGATCAGCGCCCAGCTTAACCGGACGAAGCAGACCATCAGTACGCAAAAAAAGAGTGCCATGAGCAAACTCAACGCCAGGAATGATTTCGAGCTGCTCCAGTGCGCGCAAAGTCTGGGGCTGGTTAGCTGAGCATGCGCAGAGGCTGGCTGGCGACATTATTTATCCTCATGCTGATAAGCGGGCACGCGGCGGCTGGCACGCTGCGCGTGGGCCTGCTGAGCGCCGCGCCGCCTTTTCTCGCTATCGATCGGCCGCCGGGCATTCTGGATGATGAACTCAGCATATTGTTTAGCAATACGACGCTGCCGGAGGTCCAGCGTTTTAGCGACCCGGCAACGGCGCTGGATGCGTTGAAGCGAAAGCGCATCGATGTGTTAATTGCCGCCCAGCGTCCTGCAGCCGATCTGGTCGCCAGCGAGCCAATGTTCGCTTTCCCGCTGGCGTCCCTGAGCATAAAAGAGGGCCGCGGCGGTACACTGTGCTTTCCGGAATTACCGTCAGAGGTCGCGACCCGCTGCTCTGCGACGGGTTCAGCCTCACCGGGAGAAAACGTCAGGCAGCTGGCAGCAGGGAAAGCGCGGGAATTCATCGCCCCGGAGTTTGTTTTACGTAACTGGCTGACCCACTCCCCCGCCACCACGCTGACCCTGACGCCGCTGGACGATACTCCCCCGCTACATTTTCGTGCCTGGGCTCTGCCTGAGCAGGCAAATACGCTGGAAATCTTCAACGAGCGTATTCACACCCTTAACCCGGAAGACGCTGAATGGCTGGAACAAAAGTGGCTTTTGCCGGACGGCAGCGTCTTTGACGCCCGCCATTCCCCCGTGAAGGAAAATGCGCCCAAAATCACGCTGCACGTTTTGCTTCCCGCTATTTCGCCGCCAATGGTCACGCTCACGCCTGACGGGCATATTCAGGGGGTATGGCGCGATCTGCTGCTCAATCTGTTTCCGTCCAACCTGTATAGCCTGACCTTCAACCTTGATGCGCCCCCGCTTCAGTATGCGGAGAACACGTTGCGCATAGTCGCCAGCGCGACGCCACCGTCAAAGAGTGCCATCACGTTTGACTCACTGAGCTGGGCCCTGCTCAGTGAGGACAGCAACCCGCTTTCCGGCTCCTTGTCCGCATTACAGCATAAGCGGATTGCCGTCATACGCATCTCTCCGCTCGTCACGTTACTGCGTCAGGCGTTACCTGCGGATAACCTGGTGCTGGTTAACTCGCTCGATCAGGGTTTTGAATTGCTCAAAGCCGGAGGCGCGGACGGGCTTGCGGGCGATGCGTTTATACTCCATCACCTGCTGCGCCAGCATAACGCCAGCAATCTGTCGCTGACGCCGCTGGCGCTGCCGGAAGTGCCGCTATGGTTTGTACCAAATATTTCTGACCCGGCGGATGCCAAAAGGGTGAATGCGGTCATGGCGTCCGTAACGCAGGCTGATATCTACGCGAGCCTTAACCTGTCGCAGGCCGTACAGACTACACCCACCGCCCCGGTGCAATCGCTATGGCTGGTCATGCTCGCCGTGGTGGCGATTTGCGCGGCATTCGTCGCCCTGATGACCTTTAGCGCCGCGCAGAGCCAGCGACGCCAGCGCGAGCGGGACACCGCAGAGCTGCACAACGCGCTCTCACTCTGGCAAACTCTGATGAACAATGTCCCGGTGCCGCTGTTTGTCTGCGATCCGACCGGGCGGCTGACGCGCTATAACGACTCCTTTATTCACTCACCGTTACTCACGGCACTGCCCGAAGAGGGCGCCCCCTTTTTCAGCCTGCCTTTGGGCGAGCTTGCCCAACAGTTTACGTTGCCGCATCGCCTCTCGCTGCTCCATGCCGCGTCGCCGTTAACGGGTGAAACCACTCAGAACAATTCCACCCTTTACTGGTGGCTTTGCCGCTATACCGATACGCGGGGGCGGCCTCAGGGCGTGGTCGGAGGCTGGATCGATATCACTGAAAAAGCCGCGCTGACCGCTGCGCTCAATCAGGCGCTGGCGCAGGCGGAGCAGGCCAGCACTGAAAAATCGAACTTCCTCGCCCGCATGAGCCATGACATTCGTACCCCGCTCAACGCCATGCTGGGCCTGCTTGAGATGGAGCGCGACAAAAGCGAGTCCCTCAACATCGCCTGGCAGGCAGCCGGGTCATTGCGCGACGTAATTGGCGGCGTACTGGATTTGTCGCGCATTGAAGCAGGCGAGTTAAGGCTGGAGCCACAGGCCTGGCCCCTGTGGCAGACGCTTAACGCCAGCGCGGAGATTTTTGCCAGCAGCGCCAACGCTAAAGGTCTCCACTGGCGCAGCGAGTTGAACGTGCCGCACGATGGCTGGTTCCTGTTCGATAAAGCACGGCTGAATCAGGTCATCGCCAATCTGTTGGGCAACGCCATTAAATATACGCCGCAGGGAGAAATTGTTTTTCACGCCGAGCTCAACGGTGAACATTTGCAGCTGTTGATTCGCGACACTGGCATCGGTATCCCGGCCGATGCCCTTCCACACCTCGGCCAGCCGTGGTTTCAGACTGACAGCAGCACGCCGCAAAGCAGCGGGCTGGGGCTGGCGATCTGTTACCAGTTAGTCGAGCTGATGGGAGGCGTGCTGACGATAGCCAGCGAAGCGGGGAGCGGTACGCAGGTGACGGTGAGCATACCGCTTCATGTCGCCAGCCCGGCGGCAACGGCCGATGAGACACCTGTAATAACCCCGCTGCCACCGCATCGCATTATGATCGTTGACGATTTTCCGGCAAACCTGACGGTGTTAGCGCTCCAGCTGCAGGAACTGGGTCAGGAGGTTATTCCTTGCGCCAGCGCTGGCGAAGCGCTTGCGCGCCTGGAAAACGAGCCGGTGGATATCCTGATAACCGACTGCCAGATGGCCCTCATGGACGGCTATCAACTCACATCGTTAATACTCCTGCGCGATATTGCCGGCAGCATCACCGCGCCGGCCGCTATTCTCGGTTACACCGCCAGCGCGCTGCAGAGTGAGGACGATCGGGCAAAACATGCCGGAATGGACGCGTTATTGCGAAAACCGCTCTCCCTCAATGCCCTGCATCAGGCGCTGGCGCAGCAATACAGCCTGCGCAATCAGGGGCCTGACCTCAGCGAACTCCGGCGTCTGGCCAACGGTCAACCGGAGATCATGACCCTGATGCGCCAGCAAATGCGCGAAGCCATTACCCTTGATATTCGACAGCTACGGGAAAACACCCCGTCACCGCAAACGCTAAGCCAGCTCGCGCATCGTCTGAAGGCCTCCTGGAGCCTTTTTGCCATGCGCAACGCCACCCGCACCTGTCAGACAATTGAAGTGTTGCCGGAGATGCTGGCGGCAGGGGTCATAACGACTGAAGCCCTGCCTGCGCTGACATCGCGTTTCTGCGCGCGCATGGAAGCCAATCTGCAGCAACTTGATACCGCACTGAAGGAATTATCTGACAAGTACTAAAGAATGCTCTGCACAGGATCTGTATCTTTCTGGTCATCCGGCGGCGTTATCCCTACCGTCGCCCACATTTTCGAAGGAGAAACCATGAAAGTCCGTATCGCTATTGCCGATGAGCACACCATTATCCGTCGTGGCGTCTTATCCATGATCACTAATATGCCCTCTCTTTTCAGCGACGGCTCACCCCGCCCGGAGTTTTGCATTCAGGGCGATACCGCAACGCCATCTGAGCTGCTTTCACTGCTATCCCAACAGCCTGTCGACATTCTGTTCCTTGGCTTTTCTCTTGCCACCAGCCAAACCGTTAACCCGCTCAACGGAATGGACGGCGTATTACTGATTAAATGGCTCAGCCGTAAATATCCGCAGCTTAAAATCATTGTGCTTTCGCCCTACAAAAACACGCAGCTTATCCGCATGTCGCTGGAGGCAGGCGCCAAAGCCTATATTAGTCGGGACACCTGTGAGAAAACCCTGAGCAGAACGCTGACGTCGGTGATCAATGGGGAAGTCTATATTGAGCGCGAGCTGATGCATTCCCTGTTCCAGACCGGTGCACAAACGGAGCAAGAGCTCTCGCCCCGTGAAATTGATGTGTTGCGTATGCTCTGCAAAGGGATGAGTCTGACAGAGATCGCCAGACAGCTGCATTTGAGTAATAAAACCGTCAGCGCCCATAAACTGCGCGCGATGGAAAAACTGGGGGTAAACAGCGACTGTCAGCTCTATTGCCTGCTGGCGAAAACGCAAATGTTCGATATTGCTATCTGACATAAAAAAACCGCCTGTAAACAGGCGGTAGAGGCAAACGTACGCCTCAACGGTCGCTCTCAGCAATGACGCTCAGGATCAGAAATGGTATGTCATCGCCAGCCACCACACGCGCCCCGGTTCAGGGATTTGCTGATTTGCGGCGTATCCGAACTGGCTGGCGCCCGCCAGGTTGAGGTGCTCGCTGTAGTATTTATTGAACAGATTCTCAATACCCACGCGGGACTCAAAATGGTCGTTAAATGTGTAGCCCGCGCTCCACGAAAGCACGCCAAACCCCGCGCTCGGGCCGAGATCCTGGCCGGTGACGTTACCTTTGTTTTGCGCCACGCGATGCTGCGGCGCAACCACACGCCACAGTAATCCGGTGCGCCACTGTTGCCCGGTATAGTCCAGCGCCAGCCGCCCTTCGAGCGGCGGCATCTGCGGCAGCGGCTGTTTATCGCTACGATTCTCGCCCCAGGCGTAGCTCAGGCTTCCCGTCAGTGCCCAGTTGGGCGTCAGGCTCCAGCTTGCGCCCGTCTCCGCGCCCATTACGGCGGCATTGATGTTGCTGGCCTGCGACGGCGTGCGGCTATAATCAAACAAAATGTAATCGGTAGTTCGCCCGACATAGGCCGATGCCCAGGCGCTAACCTTGTCGCCGTGTAACTGCACGCCGCTATCCCATTGCAGGGTCTTTTCTGTTTTCAGCTGACGAAAGCTTTGTTCTCCAGCCCTGCCGGAAAATAGCTCCCAGTAATCAGGAAAACGTTCGGTATAACCGATGCCGCTATAAAGCATGACGGGTGCGTCAGGTACGCGATACTCATAGCGCGTGAATGCGCCGGGCAGGTGGTCGTGCCGGGAGCTATTTTGCGCGCTGCGCCGATCGTCCGCGCGAATGCTATCCAGTCTCGCCCCCACGATGACCGTATCGTCCGCCGTGACGGACTGGCGCCATTCGCTAAACAAACCCGCCTGAGTAAAACGGGCATCGTCACGCCACGATCCCGCGCTTTTTTTACGGTGACTTTTACGCATTACGTCCGCGCCGGCGGTAAGCGTAGTGGTTTCATCTTCCCACACGCCGGCAAGGCGGCTGCCCATCACCACGCCGCCAACTTCAGACTTACGCTTCGGTCCAACGGGCTGACGCAGGCTGTAGTTATCCATGATGTGGTCAGTATCATTGGCATAGAGCTGCCAGCTAAGTTTGCTGACGTGCTCGCTCAGGTGATATTTCTCCAGTTTTAGCGCCGCGCTTTTACGGGCAAAGCGGCTACCATCCATCATCCGACCCGCATAGCGGGCTTTACCGTCGCTGGCTCCCACGCTTAGCTCCGCCAGCGTGTCCTCATCAGGCGTGAGCCCAACCGTGACGCCGCTGTTCCATCTGCGCCACAGGCCCGGCACGCGATTGCCATGACCATCCCGGTAGTCATCCGCCTCCGAATGATTACCGTCCAGGCGGACGTAGCCGCGCGGGTCGCCAAACGCGAGATTAAGGTTTTGATCCGCGCGTCCGTTAGCGCCCCGCAGCAGCTCAGCGCTGCCTTTTAGCTCAGGTACGCTGAAATAGTCCGGCTGGCGTTCAAAAAGCAATGTTCCGGCGGACCCCATTGGCCCCCAGAGCACGCTTTGTGGGCCTTTGATGACGGTTATCGTGTCGTAACTTTGCGGAGTGATATAGGCCGTTGGGGTATCCATGCGCGAGCCGCAGCCCCCCTGAGTGCTGACGCCGTCTGCAAGCAGCGTCAGCCGGGAACCGAACATTCCGCGCAACACCGGATCGCCGTTACTCCCGCCGCTGCGCAGTACGGAAAAACCCGGGATGTTTTTTAGCGCGCCCGCACCGTCGCTGGCAGGCAATTGTTGTGCTGGAGTATGAGCCGGAGCAATAAATGACGCGGGATCGCGATAATACCCCTCAACGGTCATCGACTCTTCAGCGTATGCCGGCAAAGCGGTGGCACAGCAGAGAACCAACAAGAGTGGACGGGAGGCGAGCAGGGAACGAATACCGCTCGCGGTGATACCAGACATAGCACAATTCCGTTTCGGTAAAGAAAATAAGCAAGGCGCTTATTGTCTTCATCCCCAGCAGCGGAATACACGACCTGCGGGCAAGAAGGCCCTCAGGGAAATCAGGAAATATCTGGCGGATAACGGAAATCTCAGGGACGCAGTTCAGCGCGCTTCGCCCAGGCGTGCCGTTTGCTGTCGTAAAAAATCCATCAACCGCAAACAGGCCGGCGAAAGCGGCTGCCCGACGTTTTTGACGATGCCCACATCCATATAGGTAATGCAGTCGTCAATGGTGCGCCGGATCACGCGCTGACCGCCGAGCGCCCACGGGCGATAGACCAGATCGGATAAAATCGTCACCCCCTTTCCCTGCGCGACCAGACTTCGAATCGCCTCAAAGGAGTTGGTGCGAAAATGAATGTCAGGATGACAGCCCCTGCTTTGCCAGTAGTCGGATATCACATCGGGATAGTCGTCCGTCACCAGCAACAGGAATGGTGCCTTTTCCACATCCTTTAACCGAAGCTCCGGCACGCTGAGAAGAGGATGGCCAATGGCGGTCCATAACCGGCGCGGCGAACGGATCCACGTTTCGACCTCAAGCGTACTATCGTGGCTGATATTGGAGGTCAGCAAAAGACAAAAATCGAGATCTCCCTGACGCAAGGCCTGAAGCAGCTGCGATGCGGGCGCCTCATGAAATGCCGTCTCCAGCAGCGGAAAACGCTGCGCGATATCGCCCCAGAGATTGGGCAGCAGATAAGCGGAAAGGGTTTCGGCAATGCCGATGCGCACGACGCCGTTAATCGCCTCAGGCTGCTGATGGAGATCCTCCACCGCCGCGCGGCTATCGTGGAGGATCTTGCGGGCATGATTGAGAAATCGCTCGCCGACGGGAGTTAACTGGATCCCTTTTGCATGACGGATAAAGAGAGGGGCATTCACCGCCTCCTCCAGGTTGCGCATAGAGACCGTCATGGAAGATTGCGATATATGACAACGGCTGGCCGCTTTGGAAATTTGTAATGTTTCCGCTAACGCAATGTAGAACTCAAGTTGCCTGAGAGTAAACTTCATAGTTTCAGCCAATACCGTGAGATGAAAATATTATATTAGCATTTAATTCTGCACCGGCAGTACTCTAAAGGCAGACAAAATGTTTATTATCAGGAGCCTCTATGCCCTATTTTTTACTCAGTCTCGCGGCCTGTTTTTGGGGGGGTAATTATGTCGTCGGTCATTTACTGGTGGCGCATGCAGACCCGATTATATTATCCGCCGCACGCTGGATAATTACGGCTCTTCTTTTATCGATGCTTTATATCAGACAGATTCGCGTCCAGTGGCCGATGATGAAAAAGGCGAAAGGTACGATCATATTTCTTGCGCTGTGCGGACAGGTTATGTTCCCACTCACGCTGTATATCGGCCTGCAATATACTTCATCTCTTAATGCAGCTATTTATTTATCTACGACGCCTGCCCTGGTTTTATTGATAAATAAGCTGGTCTTTAAAGAGAAAATATCAGTACAGAATATTGCTGGCGTTGTTCTCAGTTCATTGGGCGTCGTCTGGCTGGTCATGCAGGGCGATCTGCTGCATCTGGATACGCTTAAAAATCTGAATCGCGGCGATATCTGGACCATGGGCTCTGCCGCCAGCTGGGCCGTTTATTGTGCTTTCTTGCGGATGAAGCCGAAAAGCGTCGGTGGGAATGCCTTTGTGGCCGTGAGCGCGGTCCTCGGTGCCCTGGTGTTGTTACCGGTACTGGCGATATCGTTGATAAAGACCGGCTTACCTGACTGGACGGCCTATACCGCACCGGGCTTTTTAAGCGGGCTGATATACCTGGTGGTCTTTCCTTCCTGGCTCTCTTACCTGCTGTGGAATAAAGGCATTGCGGCTATCGGTGCAACCCGCGGGGAGATTTATTCCCACCTTATTCCGCTGAGCGGCGGTCTGTTCAGCGTGATGTTCCTGCACGTTACGTTGCATTCGTATCATCTGGTCAGCACGGTACTGATTCTGTTTGGCATTGCCCTCTGCTCTCGCGCCTCGCAAAGGAAAGTCGCGAAGATCGAACGCGCAGACGAAAAAGTACAGATATGAAAAAGGCCCACGTTATAAATAACGTGGGCCTGAATAGTGGCGGAACGGACGGGACTCGAACCCGCGACCCCCTGCGTGACAGGCAGGTATTCTAACCGACTGAACTACCGCTCCACTGTTCCCGCTTGGGGAACGAGGCGCATATTACGGTGTGCCTCCGATCTCGTCAACGCTTTTTCTCACGTTTTGAATCGTTTGCTGCAAAATTCACCCAACCGATGATTTTACAGGCATTGTGGCGTTTTTTCAGGCGCGCCACATACAGCTTCCGCCCTTCTTCTGAACCAGGTCGAGACGGGATTCATGGTTAAGTAGCTCTTCATCACTGGCTAAAACAACCCGCAAGCGGCTTGCCTGACGGACAACGCGCTGAATGCCCGCTTCGCCCTGCGTCTGCTGTGACTCATTTTCCATGCTGAACTTCATCGACGTCTGTCCGCCGGTCATTGCCAGATAGACGTCGGCCAGGATCTGGGCATCGAGCAATGCCCCGTGCAGCGTTCGCTTGGTGTTGTCTATTTCGTAACGTGAACAGAGCGCATCGAGGCTGTTACGCTTGCCGGGAAACATCTTCCTCGCCAGCGCCAGGCTATCGGTCACTTTGCAAAAGGTGTTTGTTTTCGGAATATCGCGATGGAGCTTACTAAACTCATAGTCCATAAAGCCGATATCGAACGAGGCGTTATGGATGATGAGTTCGGCGCCTTTGATGTACTCCAGAAACTCGTCTGCCACCTCTCCAAAGGTCGGTTTATCCAGCAAGAACTCATCGGCAATACCGTGAACGCCGAACGCCTCTGGATCCACCAGCCGATCGGGTTTGAGATACACATGGAAGTTGTTCCCCGTGAGACGACGGTTCACCACTTCAACGGCACCGATCTCAATGATCTTATGCCCTTCGTAGTGCGCGCCGATCTGGTTCATACCGGTGGTTTCGGTATCGAGGACAATCTGGCGAGTAATTGCAGTGCTCATAGCGGTCATTTATGTCAGACTTATCGTTTAACTGAACGTTTCAAATACAGGAAGTCTACCAGAGATGCGTAAACAGGTAGAAATTTTCACCGATGGATCTTGTCTCGGCAACCCAGGGCCCGGCGGCTACGGCGCGATTATGCGCTATCGCCAGCATGAAAAAACTTTTAGCGAAGGCTATTTCCTGACCACCAACAACCGTATGGAGTTGATGGCGGCCATTGTGGCGCTGGAAGCCTTAAAAGAACACTGCGACGTGGTGCTCAGTACCGACAGCCAGTACGTGCGCCAGGGTATCACCCAGTGGATCCACAACTGGAAAAAACGCGGCTGGAAAACTGCGGATAAAAAGCCGGTTAAAAATGTCGATCTCTGGAAGCGGCTGGATGCGGCATTAGGTCAGCACCAAATAAAATGGGAATGGGTAAAAGGGCATGCTGGTCACCCTGAGAACGAACGCTGCGACGAACTGGCGCGCGCGGCGGCTTTAAACCCGGCCCATGAGGATACAGGCTACCAGCCTGAATCCTGATCAGGGCTTTCTGTACTGCCGCGTTGCGCCAACGGTCTGCCGGATAGGCGTTTTCGATTTGCTCTGCTTCATCGGGTTAAGCGTAAGGGGGATGGTTCGCTTACGCGCGACGATAAACTGCATGCAGCCTAAGGCGGGCAAATGCGTGCTTAACAACACTCCCCCCTTCCGCGCCCACGGCAGTACCTGAAAACCGCCGTAGCAGAGCACTTCAAAGTTCAGCAGTGAAAGCCAGTCGAGCTGGCGCATCATGGTGAACATTCGGCTGTTATAGGGTGGCGTTCGGCGCAGCACGGGTACCAGCTTGCGCAGCCCCATCAGGCTCAGCGGATTGAATCCGCTGAGGATCAGCCAGCCGTCATCAATCAGAACGCGATCGGCTTCACGCAGCATACGGTGAGGATCGCTGCACCAGGGCAACGCGTGTGCAAGAAGGCATGCATCAACGGATTTCTCTGCAAATGGCAGATGCAACGGGTCTGCCTTCACCTGAACCGGCGATCCGCCGAGAGAGACGTTAACCTGATGTGAGATAGCGCAGCTTTCGGTATTGATTTCCGCGCTGAGATTGCCAATCTTAAGCAGGTGAAAGCCATACATTTTCGCGAGCCAGGGCTTCAGCTGCTGCTCCAGTGCTTCGCGATAGTATTCACCCCAGGGCAATTCCGCCCAACGTTCCGGTGCTGCGACAGTCTGAGGTATCCTTGCCGGTTTCATCAAAACACCCGCCACGCTATAAGAGGTAATGTATGAATCTTATCAGTATTCCCGCTTTTGAGGACAATTACATCTGGGTTTTGGTCGATGACGATCGTCGATGCGTCATTGTCGATCCCGGCGAATCCGCCCCTGTACTGCGCGCCATAAATGATAACGGCTGGCAGCCTGACGCCATTCTGTTGACGCATCATCATAACGATCATACTGGCGGCGTGCAGGAACTGCGCGCCCAATTTCCGCATCTTGTGGTGTACGGACCGGCTGAGACACAAAATAAGGGAACGACGCAAGTAGTCGAAGAAGGCGAAAATATCCTCATCCACGAGTGGGAGTTTTCCGTATTTGCTACACCGGGTCACACTTTGGGACATCTGTGTTTCTACAGCAAACCTTATCTTTTTTGTGGCGACACTTTGTTCTCTGGCGGCTGCGGAAGACTGTTTGAAGGCACGCCGGAACAGATGTATCAGTCTTTACAAAAGATAAGTGCGTTACCGGATGACACCCTTATTTGTTGCGCCCATGAGTATACATTAGGAAATATGAAGTTTGCTGCAAGCCTCTTACCTGAGGATCGGGCGATTCAGGATTATTATCACAAAGTGAAGGAGTTACGTGCAAAAAACCAAAATACACTGCCCGTAATTCTGAAAAATGAGCGCCAGATTAATTTATTTTTACGAACAGATGATATTGATTTAATTAATAAAATTAACCAAGAAACAAATTTGCAACAACCTGAACAGCGATTTGCATGGTTAAGGTCAAAGAAAGATAACTTCAGATAAATGCGGGTTGCCTTTTCAAAATTTCGCCGTTATCATCGCTCGTCTTTTAAGCAACTATTGACACACACATGAAGGCAAAAGCGATATTACTCGCCTCTGTCCTGCTTGTAGGTTGCCAGTCGCAGAACGGCAGCAACGTACAACAGCACGCACAGAGCCTTTCTGCAGCTGGTCAAGGGGAAGCAGGGAAGTTTACAAGTTCGGCGCGCTGGATGGACGATGGGACATCTTTCGCGCAGGAGCAAGACTTGTGGACCTCTATTGGCGACGAGCTAAAGATGGGAATTCCGGAAAACAGCCGGATTCGCGAACAGAAACAGAAGTATTTAAGAAATAAGAGCTATCTCCACGATGTAACGTTACGGGCAGAGCCGTATATGTACTGGATAGCCGGGCAAGTTAAAAAACGTAACATGCCTATGGAGCTGGTACTCCTACCCATAGTGGAGAGCGCTTTTGACCCACACGCGACGTCTGGCGCCAATGCCGCAGGCATTTGGCAGATCATTCCGAGCACCGGGCGAAACTATGGTCTGAAACAGACCCGCAACTATGATGCGCGTCGCGATGTTGTCGCTTCAACGACAGCCGCTCTCGACATGATGCAACGTCTGAACAAGATGTTTGACGGCGACTGGCTGTTAACGGTCGCAGCGTATAATAGTGGCGAAGGTCGTGTACTGAAGGCAATGAAAGCGAATAAAGCACGGGGTAAATCCACCGATTTTTGGTCGCTCTCACTGCCACAGGAAACGAAGATTTACGTACCGAAGATGCTGGCCTTGAGCGATATTCTCAAGAACAGCAAGCGTTACGGCGTACAACTGCCAACACCAGACGAAAGTCGTGCACTGGCGCGCGTTCGCCTCAGCAATCCGGTTGATATTCAACAAGTTGCTGATATGACGGGTATGTCGGTAAGTAAATTGAAAACCTTTAATGCAGGCGTTAAAGGCTCGACGCTGGGGGCAAGCGGCCCGCAGTATGTGATGGTTCCGCAGAAACATGCGGCGCAGTTACGTGAGTCTTTAGCATCGGGTGAAATTGCCGCCGTTCAGTCAACGCTGATCGCCGATGCTTCATCCGTTAGCAGCCGCAGCTATAAGGTGCGTTCAGGGGATACCCTTTCAGGCATTGCCTCACGTCTTGGCGTGACGGCGAAAGATCTGCAGCAGTGGAATAATCTGCGCAGCTCTGGGCTGAAGGTGGGTCAGACACTGACGGTGGGTGCAGGTAACAGCGCACAGCGTCTCGCCAGCAACAGCGATAGCATCACCTATCGCGTGCGCAAAGGCGATTCACTGTCCAGTATCGCAAAACGACACGGCGTGAACATCAAAGATGTGATGCGCTGGAATAATGATACTGACAATCTGAAACCGGGCGACCAGCTGACGCTGTTTGTAAAGAACAGCGCCACGCCAGACTCCTGATAACACGATCGAAAGATAAAAAGGCACCGATTCCCCTCGGTGCCTTTTTTGTTTATCCCGCTTTTTGCGCTTCCGCCATGATGGTATCGCTGGTAAATGAGCCATCCGCCTGCAGTTCAAAGTACGCCTTCACCTCTGCGGACGCACTCTCCTGGTAAAGCCTAATTGCCTGGCTTAACGCCTCCGGGGTACGCATACGGGCTATCCAGGAGCTGAACTCCAGCGGTAAACGGTCTGTTATTAACGAACGCGCTATCAGCCCGGCTTCAGTGATAAACGATAACCACTCTCCGCTGGCGTAGTTTTGCACGTGCGAGGTGTCGCGCAGCGCTTCGACCGTTTGCAGCCAGATATTACGCACCGGATGTCCGGGAGACATCACGTCCATAATGATGAAGGTGCCCCCCGGCTTCAGAACACGTCTGACTTCGCGCAATGCCTGGCCGACGTCATGCCAGTGGTGTGCGGAATACCGGCTGATCGCGACATCAAACGACGCGTCATCAAACGGTAAAGACTCCGCATAGCCCTGCCGCGTATCAATATTGTTCAGCCCTTTCGCTTTCGCCGCCTCAGCAACGACGTCCAGCATCTGGCTCGATAAATCATATGCGATAACGTGGGCTACCTGCTGCGCAGCCGTAAAGCTGGCGTGCCCTGCCCCACATCCCAGGTCCAGCACGTGCGCCTGCGGGAATGCCGCCAGACGTTCACCGAGACGCACCAGATCGCGACCTGAAGCATGCACGGCGCTGCTCAGATAAGCACTTGCCTGAGAACCAAACTGTTTTTCTACGTTGTCATGATGGGAGTGTGTTGTTGTCATCGTACTGTCCTTTGTTGGTTAAAAATAAAAGGGCAGCACCCGCGCGGCCTGCCCCACGGCAGACCTGACACACCATTATTTATCAGGTTTGCCGGGACTGAATTCAACGAGTAGAGGGTTGTGATCCGAAGCGCGCGTCACCAGTACAGAGGCGTCGTGCACGCTCAAACCGCGATAGAAGACAAAGTCGAGAGGACGACCAAAAGCTTTTTTACGCTGGTCATCACTGAAGCGAACTTCACGCAGCGACATTTCGCGCGCAAAGCGATACAGCGCATTCATGCGCGGACGGCTCCAGGCATTAAAATCGCCTGCCATGATGATGGGCCCGCTGTGATGCGCAATCTGATCGCCAATAGGAAGTAACTGCTTACTATACACATCCACGCCGAGGCTAAAGTTTACCGCGTGGATATTGACGACCATCAGCATACGGGTATCCGGCAGAGGATAGACCGTCACCAGCGCTGATTTCGCCAGACGCAGGATAGGTTCGCGCTCGCGGAGCGGGCAACAGTAGACCGGATGGGCAGCAGAAAGCGTCATTACGCCAGAGGGATGCTGCGGCAGAACAAATGCCGGCACCTGGTCGGCAGCAAGGTAATTCGTGGTGGCAAACCGTACCAGTTCAGGGGTAGTTTGCGCCTCCTGGAGCAGAACCAGGTGGGCATCTTTTCCAAAATTTTTGAGTACCGATAACCACTCCGCGCGCTGCTGCTTGAAGATATTCCAGACCAGAACCCGGATTTTATCATCGCTGCTTAACGGTGTGCCGGCGGGTAATGCCTGGCTTATGCTCGCAAACGACCCCGGAGGTAAGATCCTCTCCGCGGGCATTCCGGCAACATAACGCATGGCATAGGTATTTTTTCGCACTTTTGGAAACAGCCCCTGTAACATGAACCAGCCCTGAAAACGGACTGGTTCTAATGTTATAGGGACTTTAGGTCACACTTTCAACGCAATTTCTGAGAAACCGCTTTCCAGTTTTGTAAGCAAGCACTTACTGATGTTATCCCAGCGCTACGCGGGCTGGCTTATCGAGGCGTCCACTCAGGCCAATCAGCAGGAAGGCGACCAGGACAATCACCGCGCCAATCCATGGGGTCTGGGTTAATCCGAAGTGTTCGACGGTTTGTCCGCCAATAATGGAGCCCAGCGCGATACCAATATTAAAAGCGGCAATATTCAGACCGGATGCCACATCCACCGCATTCGGCGTATAGAGCTCGGCTTTCTGGACAACGTAAACCTGAAGCCCTGGCACATTACCGAAGGCGAAGATCCCCATCACCAGTACCGTGACCAGCGCGGCGTATTGCATTGAAGCCGTGAACTGGAAAATTATCAGCAGAACCACCAGGGCGGCGAAGATAAATTTCAGCGCCGGTACCGCACCATGCTTATCCGCAAGCTTACCGCCCCAGATATTGCCAATGGCCACAGAAATACCGTATCCCAGCAAAATCCAGCTCACGGCATTCGGGGAGAAGCCCGCCAGGTCCTGCATCATCGGTGCCAGGAAGGTGAAGGCAGTGAATACGCCGCCATAGCCCAGAGCCGTAACCGCATAGATGATAAGCAAACGCGGATGAGTAAGCACTTTCAGCTGATCGCGCAGGCTGGCGCTCGCCCGGCCCGGGATATTCGATGGTACCAGCAGCAGGCTAGTCACCAGAGCGATAACGCCCAGTAAGGAGACGGCCAGGAACGTTTCACGCCAGCCGAAATGCTGTCCGATAAACGTTCCCAACGGTACGCCTGTGACCAGTGCGACGGTCAACCCACCGAACATGATCGCGATCGCTGAAGCCGCTTTCTCTTTGGGGACCAGGCTGGTTGCAATGGTGGAACCAATCGAGAAGAACACGCCGTGTGCCAGACCGGTCAGCAGGCGGGCAATCACCAGCGTTGTGTAGTCCGGTGCCTGCCAGGCCAGAACGTTCCCGGCGGTAAACAGCACCATCAGCGCGACTAACAGCTGCTTACGCGGAAAACGTCCGGTCAGGGCCGTCAGCACCGGCGCGCCGACGGCAACGCCCAGGGCGTAGATAGACACCAGTAACCCGGCTGAGGGCAGCGAGATGGCAAGCTGGTTAGCGATGGTGGGAACCAGTCCCACGATAACAAATTCGGTCGTGCCAATTGCAAAGGCACTGATCGTCAGGGCAAGTAGCGCCAGTGGCATAAAATACTCCGTATCATCAGGATTAAGATGACAGGCAGTATGCGCCAGTGCTTAAATAACAAAAATGGTCAAAATATCAATAGAATTTTGCAGGTGGTGCAACAATGAAAGCAACGTCTGAAGAGCTGACAATCTTTGTCGCCGTCGTCGAAAGCGGCAGCTTTAGCCGCGCAGCCGAGCAGCTGGGACAGGCTAACTCGGCCATTAGCCGTTCGGTGAAAAAGCTGGAGATGAAGCTTGGGGTGAGTCTGCTCAACCGAACGACGCGGCAGCTCAGCCTGACGGAAGAAGGGGAACGTTATTTCCGTCGCGTGCAGTCGGTGCTGCAGGAGATGGCCGCAGCGGAGACGGAGATTATGGAAACCCGCAGCACGCCGCGCGGGTTGCTGCGCATTGATGCTGCCACGCCGGTTGTGCTTCATTTTCTGATGCCGTTAATCAAACCTTTCCGTGAACGCTATCCGGAGATGACGCTCTCTCTGGTCTCGTCCGAGACGTTTATTAACCTCATCGAGCGGAAAGTGGATGTGGCTATTCGGGCGGGAACCCTGACGGATTCCAGCCTGCGGGCCCGCCCGCTGTTTGCCAGCTATCGTAAAATTATCGCGTCGCCACAGTATATTGCTGAACATGGTAAACCGGAGACGGTTGAAGAACTGAAGCAGCATCTGTGCCTGGGCTTTACGGAGCCGGTGTCGCTGAACACCTGGCCTGTTGCCTGTCATGATGGCCAGCTTCATGAAATTACCTGCGGATTATCGTCTAACAGCGGAGAAACGCTGAAGCAGCTTTGCCTGGAAGGGAATGGGATCGCCTGCTTGTCAGACTATATGATTGATAAAGAGATAGCGCGGGGTGAACTGGTAGAGCTAATGGCCGATAAACGTTTGCCGGTAGAGATGCCTTTCAGCGCGGTGTATTACAGCGACAGAGCGGTAAGCACCCGCATACGCGCCTTTATCGACTTCCTGAGCGAGCATATAAAAACAGCTCCCGGAGGAGCTGTGTGAGGGTTCAGGTTACAGAGGGAGGGTCTTATTAATCCCAGTCAGGGGCTAAACCTTCCGGGCTCACCAGGCGGTCGTTGCACTCCAGTGCTGCGATCGCTTTTTTATCATCGTCATCCAGATGAAGATCCAGCGCTAGCAGGTTACTGGCCAGGTTTTCGCGCTTGGTTGATGATGGGATCACGGCATAGCCTTCACCCATTGCCCATGCCAGAATAACCTGCGCAGCAGTCGCGTTATGTTTCTCTGCGATACGGATAATTACCTCGTCTTTCAGAGCCTTACCGTAGGCCAGCGTCATGTAAGAGGTAATATGGATCCCGTGCTGTTTTGCCCAGTCCACGACTTTGCGGTTTTGCAGGTATGGAGACAGCTCGATCTGGTTTGTCGCAATATTTTCTGCGCCAACTGCGGCAATGGCTTTTTCCATCAGCGGGATCGTGAAGTTGGAGATCCCAATTTCACGGGTTAAGCCCTGCTTTTTCGCTTCCAACAGCGCCTGCATGAACTCTTCCACAGAAACGGCATCGTTCGGTGACGGCCAGTGGATCAGCGTCAGATCGACATAGTCGGTACGC
The DNA here is from genome assembly GCF_014896175.1 of Enterobacter cloacae complex sp. I3. Lineage (NCBI taxonomy): Bacteria > Pseudomonadati > Pseudomonadota > Gammaproteobacteria > Enterobacterales > Enterobacteriaceae > Enterobacter > Enterobacter cloacae complex sp. I3. The sequence continues at coordinate 627 of NZ_JADBQZ010000022.1, read as the reverse complement.
AGTTTCTTCAGGCTCTCTTTCAGGCTTGGAATGAGCTTGTCTTTGCTGAGGTTTTCGATCCAGATTTTGGTGGTGATGAACAGTTCATTACGCGGTACACCGCTCTCTTCAAGAGCCTGTCCAACGGCAGCTTCGTTTTCATAGATCTGTGCCGTATCAATTGCGCGATAGCCAAGTTCAAGAGCGGTTTTAACTGATGCGATAACAACGTCGTCTTTCAGGCGGAAAGTGCCCAGACCAAATGCAGGGAGAGTCATAATATTCCTCAATCGTTATGTTCGTTAACTGAGGACGATTATCGCTTGCGCTGTTATAGAGAAAAAGATCGTAAAACGCAGAGGATTTTTGCTAATTTCGCAATAATTAATCAACAGATATGAAAAAAGCCCTGAGCGTTAACTCAGGGCTTTTAATAAGTGGCGGAACGGACGGGACTCGAACCCGCGACCCCCTGCGTGACAGGCAGGTATTCTAACCGACTGAACTACCGCTCCACCGAAGACTGCTTGTAACCACCGGATTTATGCACCGGCTTACTACTTAATTTGATGCCTGGCAGTTCCCTACTCTCACATGGGGAGACCCCACACTACCATCGGCGCTACGGCGTTTCACTTCTGAGTTCGG